>JASHQM010000207.1 GCA_030039165.1 Candidatus Sulfotelmatobacter sp.
ATCGCGAATATCTTTGCCCTCGCCGGATTTCTGGTTTCCTTGCCGCTCGTGTCCTGGTTCTGGGCGCTACGGGCTGAACCCGGCTTCAAGTTCATCGAAGGCGCGGCGGATAACTGGATTCCATCGATCGGCGCGGGCTACGTGATCGGCATCGATGGCATCTCGTTCCTGCTCATCATGCTCACCACGCTGCTGGGCTGGATTTCGATTCTCTCTTCGTGGACCGCCATCGAGAACCGAGTCAAGGAATACTACGTCTGGTTCCTGATTTTGCAGACCGGCATGTTGGGCGTTTTTATGGCGCTCGACTTTTTCCTGTTCTTCGTTTTCTGGGAAGCCATGCTGGTGCCGATGTACCTGCTGATCGGCATCTGGGGTGGGCCGCGCAAGCTCTACGCGGCGATCAAGTTTTTCCTCTACACGCTGGCCGGGTCGGTTCTGATGCTGCTGGGGATTCTGTTCCTGTATTTCCATCATCAGCACCTTACCGGGTTTTACACTTTCAGCATTACCGCTCTGTATGAAACCGCGCCGAAGATTTATTCCGATCCGGCGTACGGGCCAACAATCGCGACCTTGCTTTTCCTGAGTTTCTTCTTCGCATTCGCAATCAAAGTTCCGATGTTTCCCTTCCACACGTGGCTGCCCGACGCGCACGTGGAAGCGCCGACTGCCGGCTCGGTCATCCTGGCGGGCGTTCTGCTGAAAATGGGGACGTACGGGTTTATCCGCTTCTCGCTGCCGTTCTTTCCCGACGTGCTCACGCATACCAAGGTTCGCAGCTGGATGATCGGGCTTTCCATCATTGCCATCCTTTACGGCGCCCTGGTTTCGCTCATGCAGAAAGATATGAAGAAGCTGGTGGCTTACTCTTCCGTCAGCCATCTTGGCTTCTGCACGCTGGGCATTTTCGTGCTGACGCCGCTGGGACTGAGCGGGTCGGTTTTGCAGCAGGTCAACCACGGCATCTCCACCGGCGCGTTGTTCCTGATCGTGGGCATTCTTTATGAGCGCCGGCACACACGCGAGATCGCGGAATACGGCGGCATCTCGAATGTGATGCCGGTTTACGCCACCATCACTATGATCATGTTTCTTTCTTCCATGGGACTGCCGCTGCTCAACGGCTTCATCGGCGAGTTCACCATACTGCAAGGCACATTCATGGAGAACTGGCGCTGGGGCGCGTGGGCTGTGCCCGGCGTGATTTTGGCGGCGGCGTATCTGCTGTGGCTTTATCAGAGAGTCTTTTTTGGAACGGTTACCAATCCGAAGAACGAGAAGCTGCACGATCTCACGCCACGCGAAGTGCTGACTTTTGTGCCGCTGCTTATTATGGCCTTCTGGATTGGGTTGTTTCCAAAGCCGTTTTTCCAGATCCTGGAACAACCCGTAAATCAGATCGTACAAAACGTGCGCAATCCGCGGGCGGAGAGCGCTGTGAATGCGGCTCTTCCGGCGCCAGCAAGCCCGGTGGTTCAGGCTGCTTCAACTGAGAACGCTCAATCGATGAAAGGGAAGAACTAGTGGGCGCGCTGGCTTATAACTGGAACGACTACGTGATGGCTCTGCCTGTCACGCTGCTCGCCCTGTTCGCCATTGGAATCCTGCTGATCGATTTGATGATCCCACCGGAAACCAAGTGGGCCAATGCCGTGACTGCCCTGATCGGTGTGGCATTCGCCGCTGCCGGAGTGTTTAAGGTGCAAATGTGGCTGGAGCAGCGCCACAGCATCGGCACCATCGCCATGATGCGCACGATGATCGTCGACCGCTTCGCGATTTATTTCTTCTACTTGTTTCTGGCCGGCACGGCCATTGCCATTCTCATGTCAGTGCGCTACATGAAGGATGAGCACGAAAACCACGGCGAGTACTACGCACTGATGCTGCTCTCGGTGATCGGCATGATGTGCATGGCCGCGGGTGGCGACATCGTACTTATTTTCATCGGCCTGGAGCTGATGGCCATCTCGACTTATGTTCTGGTCGGGTTTTTGCGCCGCGATCGCCGCTCCAACGAAGCTGCGTTGAAATATCTGCTTCTGGGGGCGTTTTCTTCGGGCATTTTCGCCTATGGACTTTCTCTGCTTTACGGCCTGACCGGGCGCACCAACCTGATGGAAATCAATCGCCAACTAGTGCAAATTCTCGCCCGCGAGCCGCATAACCCGGTGGCGATTATTGCGCTCCTCACGACGATTACCGGGCTTTTGTTCAAAGTTGCAGCCGTGCCTTTTCATCAATGGGCGCCGGATGCCTACGAGGGCGCGCCTACCTGCATTACCGGGTTCATGTCTGTCGCGGTCAAGGCTGCGGGATGGGCGATGCTGTTGCGCGTTTTGCTCTGGGGGCTTTATCCGCTCCGCAGCATCTGGGTACCGATGCTGGTGTTCGTCTCCATAGCCACCATGACAGGAGCAAACCTGGCGGCGCTGACGCAGACGAACACGAAACGACTGCTCGCCTATTCGTCGATCGCGCACGTCGGCTACATGATGCTGGGCTTGATCGCCGGCACGGCAACGGAACTTAATCCCGACGGCGTGAAGGGAATTCTGGTTTATCTGCTCGTCTACACGTTCATGAATCTTGGCGCGTTCGGTGTGATTACTTCTTTGCGCCATCGCCACGTGATCGGCGACGAGCTGGACGATCTGAACGGGCTTTACGCGCGCGCGCCGGTGGAAGCCGTGCTGATGCTGATCTTCCTGCTCTCGCTCACGGGAATTCCGCCGCTCGCCGGATTCTGGGGCAAGTATTTCATCTTCCTCAGCCTGATCGAAACCCGCCACTACGCGCTGGCGGCGCTGGGCGTGCTTTATTCGGTTTTTGGATTGTATTACTACCTGAAGATGGCGAATGCCATGTTCATGAGCCAGCCGGAGGAAGAAGGCAGACTGCCGGTAAGCTGGGCGATGCGCGCCGCTCTCGGAATAACTGCATTCGCGACGGTGTTCATCGGAATCCTGCCTGACCGCTTCATCAATATGGTCAACTGGACGCTGGGCATGGCGCAGAGCTCGACGATGGCCAGGATGATTCGGTGAGGAGCTATCCTTTCGCATCGTATTTATAATGCCTGCCGATTCCGAGAAACGTGATTCGAGCGATAAAGAAAATTTCTGGGTTCAATGGGCACGCTATAGCGAGCTAGCGCTCATTTTTCCGGCGGCTGTGGTTGTGGGATGGTTGGTAGGAGCGGCGCTGGATCGTTGGTTGCACGCAAGCTGGTTTTATTTGGTTGGGATCGTGCTTGGCATCGTGGCTGGCTTCATCGAATTGTTTCGATTAGTGCTGCGCGACTGGAAGTGAGTTCCTTTCCCGCCTCCCGTAAGATATGGGCAGGTCATATTTGTGGCTGACCCAATTCCAGCCGAAACCGATCCGGTGCGCGCCGCTGAGGCAGAGCGGTTTTATTCGGGCGCTATGGAGCGCGTCCGCCGTCTTATGGTCGCCCTTTGCCTGCTGCTGAGTGCGGCAGCGTGGTGGAGGTTTGGACCGCGCGCGGCTGGCGGTTTTGTTTTTGGATGCGTTATTGCCTTTGTTAACTTTCATTGGCTGAAGCGTGCCATCGGCGGTTTCGCGGACCGCGCCAGCGGCGCCGAAACCCGCCAGTCTGGACAGGGAATCGTCGCGCAGTTCTTGCTGCGCTACGTTTTGATGGCTCTCGGCGCCTATGCTATATTGACTGTTTCACCCGCGAGCCTGAATGGGCTTCTTGCGGGATTATTTTTGCCCGTCGCAGCCATTGCCTGCGAGGCATTCTACGAAGTGTATGCGGCTCTAGCACGTGGAGTTTAGTAGTCACACGATTTTGTTTAGCTAATCGATAGAAGTTGCCTTTCGCAGCTGTGCTTATGCCGGAACAACTCTGGTTTACTGCATTATTGAATCGCTTGTTTGCGGGCCCGGTAACGGCCTTGCTACGCGTCATTCATATTGAGCCACACCATCCTGCGGCTCCCATTCCCAACTCACTGGCGATGGAAATTCTCGTCTTCATTCTGCTTCTGGTTTTGTTTCTTCTGCTCCGTTCCCGTCTTTCGGTCGATTCCCCAGGTGCGTTGCAGCACATGTTTGAAGGGCTGGAAGGATTCGTGCAGGACCAGAGCAACGAGATTATCGGTCATCACAGCGAGGGTTACACGGCATTTCTGACAGCACTGCTTTTCTTTATTTTGTTCTGCAATCTGATCGGTCTGGTCCCAAGCTTTGAATCACCCACCGCTGTGGTTGTCGTTCCCCTAGGCTGCGCCATCTGTGCCTTTTTTTATTACCAGATCCAAGGATTTAAACATTCGGGAATAGGCTACCTGAAGCACTTTGCGGGGCCTTTTTGGTGGTTGGCTTGGCTCATGTTGCCGATTGAAATCATCAGCCACCTGGCGCGCGTGTTGTCGCTGACAGTTCGTCTTTATGCCAATATGTATGCCGGCGACATGGTGACGCTGGTCTTCATTTCGCTGGTCCCGGTTGCGCTTCCGATCCCGTTTCTGGGATTGCACATTTTTGTTTCTCTGTTGCAGACATACATTTTTGTTTTGCTGACCACAGTTTACCTGCAGGGCGCGGTTGCGGAGGAGCACTAGAAATGATTTGCAAGCTGCAGAATATGCGTCGCGGCAGAAGCCGCGCTCTTTCAAGCAAGTGCAAGTTTGACCACCAGCGTGAGGGCGTCTGCACGGTATGTCGCCAACCACCCACTGGCGGTATTTCATACAAGGAGAAAGACGATGGGTAAATTGAGCAAGCTGTTTATAGCATTGTCGGCGCTTTGCTTCGCTGCCCCTGCCTTTGCGCAGGGCGGAGGTGGAAGTGAGGTTAATTGGGTCGCAATCGCCGCAGGATTCTCCATGGCATTCGCCTCGGGAATCTGCGGGCTGGCGCAGGGCAAAGCGACAGCTTCGGCGGCGGAAAGCCTGGCTCGCAATCCGGCAGCACGTCCCGGCATTCAGCTCGCGCTGATTCTCGGCCTGGCGCTGATCGAGTCGCTGGCGTTGTACACGCTGGTTATTATTTTTGTGAAGGTAAAATAGGATGGTCGATACGACCGGCGAAAAGCCTTTGCCGCGGCAGAGGCTTTTCGATGTTTCAGATAATCACTGTTGAGGTTTCCTGTCGCCGTTCCACTCGTGGTCTTTGTTTTGGGAAATACCCATGGCTTCGACGAGAACGCGGCGCAGTTTGTGGCGGCTGTCGAGGTCGGTATTGACGATTTCGAAGCCGACTTCGTTGGTGCGCGCGCGGCGCAGCAGAACGTGGGCGCGGATTTTCGACCTCATGCCGAGTGAGACTTCCAGATCCGCCTCACTGCCGATGCGGAGATTGTCCTCCTTCGTGCCCATGCCGCCGCCGAGGCTGAGTTCGCGGATCAAAATTTTCGACTTGCCCCACGAACTGCCGATGGTTGCCCCAAGAGCGCGGGCCAGCACCATACGCTCGTAACGGCGCTGGCGAACCCACGGGCAGGCCGGGGCAGTATCGAGAGGGGCAATGGCCAGCTCTGCCGGCTCTATGCCGCTATCGGAGAGAATTTGTGCGCTGTAGCGCGGGTCAGCCTTGGACAGGGATTGCGCCGCGGCGATGCGCAGCTCGCGATGATGCAGCCAGCCAAACGTTTTCTTGGTTTCGACGATTTCGCGGAGCAGGGGCAGGGAATCAGTATCTCTGATCCTGCCGAGCGATTCGATAGCTTTCAACTGCACAAAAGGCGGGCGCGAAGCAGCTTCGCCTGGGCGTGCCATGGCGGCCAGCGGAGGCGCCGCCGTCATGTCGCCGCTCATGCCGATCTCGTCGATGGCTTGCGGCAAGATCACGGGATCGAGTACTTCAGCCAGTTCCAGCAGGGTTCTGCCACGGTCTAGGGCCGCGCCATAGGCGATCTGTCGAACCACAATGTCATGATAAAAGCGATTCCATTCGGGCAGGCGCGCGGGAAGCAGTTCGAGCAGAGTACCCACATCGAGGCGGCTCAGGAGCCCAACGACGGCCGATGCCTGCCGGGGTTGGCCAGTGCGCAGAATCTCACGGATCTGCGCCAGAGCCGGGCTCCCAAGCTCTTTCACCAATTCCACCATGCGGTCGCATTCGTCGCGCCTCATGCAGCGGAAGAAACGATCGGCCAGATGCTCAGCGCCCGCCTGACTGGTTCGCCGCAGGACGGTCAGGAGATCGGCCGGCACCTGATCGGCGCTCAGCGCTTCTTCGATGAACTCCGGAATCCGGTTTTCGACTCCCACGCGGGGACGGAGATCACTCACCATCACCGGCCGCTGCTGCATGAGCAAATCCATGCCGCCGCACACAGCGTTCACCGCCTGGTAATTCCTGGCTTCGCTGGCCTCCTGGCTGAGCCGCACAAAAGCCGCGCCCAACAGGCTTTGCAGCTCGGGGTCCTTTTCCACGCTCAACTGTTCGCTGACGCGCTGAATGGCCTTGCCCATGGCGTCGCCGCCGAGGCGCGAGTAAAGATCTGCGAGCTGGCTCAG
>JASHQM010000208.1 GCA_030039165.1 Candidatus Sulfotelmatobacter sp.
GGTTCGATTCCGACCCGCGCCTCCAAAGTTTAACCTTCCCTGGCAATCCTAGTCTGTAGCGCCGTGTTTCCGAAGCAATTCGGCGATCTCTGCAAATCTCAATTTATCCGCGTAGGCTAACGGCGTTAGACCTGCAGTATCCTTTGCATTCACGTCTGCGCCCTGGGTTAAAAGAAATTCCACGATGTCTTTGTGACTGAAATGGACGGCGTAGTGCAAAGCTGTCCGCCCGCCATAGTGCCAGGCAAGATTGCCGCTCTGGGTTTCCCAGTCAACGTCTTTCTGATTTACCACAGCGGTGCTTTGCTTCACTAACGATCGGACCTGCCCCAGGTTGCCGTTTCTCGCCGCCTCGTGAAGGCTCCCGCTATATGTATCTACGCAGAGAAGTTTCTTGGGAGATAAGAGCACGATCACCCTTGCAAAAGGAAACTGGACTGGCTCTGCGGGCGCTGGCGCGCGCACCAGTTTTTGGAGGACATCCGGATACGCGAAAATCCCCCACGATTGCGTTTCTTCGCTGCTCAGATCGTAAACCACGTCGCCATTAATCTTCAGCGATGCGCTAGGGACCAGGGCTTCCCCCGTAAATACTTGGTGGAAATCCAGCTCTAGAGGACCCTCTGACATCACCAGCCTTTGCGTCTTCGGGTATTTCTTGTAAAAGTCCACGTATCCCGTTTCGGAATTGTCCCGTAGTGCACGATTCCAATCATTTGCTTCAGCGTCTGCGCGAGGAACCTTTTTGTTAGTACTCCCTACCCCCGCATTAGTCTGCGCGACAACAAGCACTGCTGCGCTGCAGACGGTCAATAACGTGATCAACCATTTCGCCTGTCCGCATCCAATCCCGCGAATCATACGGAGCCGCCTTTCCTAAGCGCGCACGGATTTTCTCCAAAATTGGCTCTCGGCTTTGCCGGGCAGCCATTCTACCGCACGGTGTTACGAAGATGCGTGCTGCCCCGCAGCCGACTGCACTCATCTCCTTTGGGAAAGGGCTAGTGCGCCGCAAGAATCAAATCCGCAACGCGTGCTGTTTCGGCTGCGGCCTTCACATCGTGCGTGCGCACAATGTGCGCTCCTTTGAGGATGAGAGCAGTCTCTGCCGCCAGGGTTCCATACAGCCGTTCTGAAACATTCACGTCTTTTCCATCCTTCGCCAGCATCCGGCCAATGAGAGACTTTCTCGAGACTCCCACCAGCAGCGGAAACCCCAGACTTTGAAACTCCTCAAAGCGTGAGAACAGCGGATAATTCTGTTCGAAGCTTTTGCCAAATCCAAATCCGGGATCGAGTACGATTCGTTCCCGCCGAATGCCTGCCAGCACGGCCGATTCAGCCCAGGCACGCAGCTCGCGCTTCACCAGGAGCACAACGTCGCCAGGAGGTGCCAACCTCCTCCACTCCTCGGGACGACCGCGCATGTGCATCAGGACCACGCCACATTTCGCCTTAGCGACAGTTTTTGCCATCTGCGCATCCCAACGCAGGCCGCTGACATCGTTCACGACTGCGGCGCCTTCTTCTAGCGCCGCGCGCGCCACTTCGGCTTTGTAGGTGTCAACGGAAATCACGGCGTGTGACCGCTGTTTTTTCAAGCCGGCGATCACCGGCAACACCCGCCGCAGCTCTTCTTCGGCAGTGACCGGAGCGCTTGCTGCCGGCTTGGCTTGCGAGGCGTTGGTCGCGGAATCTCCAGATTGCGACGCTACCTGCGCCCCCGGCCGCGTCGATTCTCCGCCAACATCGATGATGTCGGCGCCCTCATCCAGCAGGCGGAGTGCGTGGTCGACGGCTTTTTGCGGATCAAGGTAGAGTCCGCCATCGGAAAACGAATCAGGCGTCACGTTGACGACTCCCATGATCAACGTGCGCTTGCCTAACTCCAGCGAGCGCGCACCCAGATTCCATTCGAAGACTGCCCGCATGCGCCGATTTTAAATGAGAAAGGTCAGAGGACTGACGTGACAGGTCAGGAGCTCGAAGCCACAAGCCCGGAGCCAGGCGCGGAAGCTGCGCAGTGCTTACTGATCCCTGAGCCCTGTTCCTGCCTACCGCCGCCGCACCGCGGCCTCCCGCGGTCGCATCGATCTCAGTCCGCCGCTGCCCGTGCCGGTCGGCGGCTTGCGGGTCCCCTCGAGTAATTCCTTGAGGACGACGGCGTTGTTGTGGGTTTCGTTCCTCGAAGCGTAGAGCAAGGTAAGCCGCTTTCGATTGTGGGCAAACTCGTAGAGCTTCTGAAGATCTTTCTGCCCTTCCGGCTGCGATAGTTCCTTGAGATACCGCTTGCGGAACAGCGCCCACTGCTGCGGCTGCGCGTGGTACCACTTGCGCAACTGATTGGAAGGTGCCAGATTGCGCAGCCATCTCTCGACCGACGCTTCCGACTTGGTAAGGCCGCGTGGCCACAACCGGTCGACAAGTATGCGCGCTCCATCGGAACGTGATGCCGCCTCGTAGACGCGTTTTACCGCAACAATCATATTCCTGCCTCTAACTCGTCACAGCGAATTACTTGGGCTTCGCGGACTTTGCGCGACGTTAGCGCCCCTTGCCGTCTAAGGTCTTGCCTGGCAAGTTCCGCAGATTCTGTGCTGCCAGCCGAATCGAACATTGCTTTATTATTGTAAGTCCGTTGCGATTCGCGCGGCTGTGGGAAACGAGGAATGAATCGGCCAACAATATTCACGAACCGGAGGCGAGAAAAAACAAGAAGCGGAAAATTTGTACCAGCTACATTCTCAGCATCGTTTCGTCGCTCGATTGCAGCATTGATCGCGACAATCCTTGTCTTGATCTCACTCTGGGCCTGCGACGTTGAGCGCCGCAAGTCCGACGCCGAACTTGGCCTCAATTCGCAGCAGGCCGCCGGGCGCAAGCTCTACGACAACTACTGCGATCGCTGTCACCGCCCCTATTCGACAAAAGGCAAAAAAGGGCCCGGGTTGAAGGGCATGTTTGCGCATCAATATCTGCCGCAGACCGGCCTGCCGGCCAATGACGATCGCGTCAGCGACATTATCATGCATGGCCGCCCCGATATGCCCGGTTACAGCCAGGTGCTCAGCCTCCAGCAGTTGCAGGATCTGCTCGCTTACCTGCACACGCTGTAGTATCGTCACAGTGGACCGAACGATAGAAGTTATCCACGAAGTGGATGACTTCTCAGTCGAGGGACTTGGTGTTTTTTCTCTATGTCCAGCCATTGAGAACCAACCGCTCAACTGGTGTCATAATTCTCCCGTGGGCAATCCCCCCCAAGCCGATCTGTTCCGTAAACTCCCATCCGTCGATGATCTGCTGCACGACGCTTCCATCACGCTATTAGCGGCCACTTACGGACAGGGGGCCCTAACCAACGCGGTTCGCCTGGTGCTCTCGCGCCTACGCCAAGGAATCTCTTCCATGCTGCTCGACAATACCGCCCTGCAACTTGCGCTCGACGGTTTATTTGCAGCGGTTGAAACCGAGCTTCGCCGCGCCCTGAGTTATTCCCTACGGCCCTTGATCAATGCCACCGGCGTGATTCTGCATACCAATCTGGGCCGCGCTCCGCTGAGCGAGTCGGCCATCGACCATATCCGCGAAACCGCCACGCGCTATTCCAATCTCGAGTTCGATCTTGCCGCGGGCGGGCGCGGCAAAAGAGACGTCCATGTCGACCGCCTTTTTCAACGCGTGCTGGGTCATGATTCCGCGGAAGTCCGAGTTTCCACCATCGTGGTCAACAACAA
>JASHQM010000209.1 GCA_030039165.1 Candidatus Sulfotelmatobacter sp.
CGGGCGATCCTCTCTTGCAGCTCCACCATGGGGCGCTGCACAAACCAGGCGAGGGCAAAGATGGAAGCTGCGCAAATCGCAATGGCCCCCGCGCCGGCAAGGACGAGAACGGCGTGGCGCTCGGGATTGCGGAACGACACCGTCGCCAGCACGAACAACAGAATTCCAGCCAACAGAACCAGCGCCACCGGTGTCACCGCCTTGAGCTGCCAGTTCACCCGTAGCGAACCAAATCGAGAATCGCGGGAGACCGGCTCGGAGGTTAGCCCGTCTCCCGCAACTTCCGACTGCAGCTCAGATCGAACCAACTCAGGCATACGAGTGCATTCCAGGAAGCAGATAAGTTACGCCGAAGAATGTGAACATCACCACGGCAAAGCCGAGGATGGCGAAATACGCCGCGCGGCGGCCGCGCCATCCGCGGGTAATACGCATGTGCAAATACCCGGCATAGACCAGCCATGTAATTGCCGCCCAGGTTTCTTTCGGATCCCAACTCCAGTAAGAGCCCCAGGTTCGGTTCGCCCAGTACGCGCCCGCTGCAATCATCAGGGTGAGTAAGGGGAATGCAATCGCGATGGTGCGGTACGTGATGCGATCCAATTCGTCGGCGGCCGGCAACATGCGCTCAAGGTCGTTGCGCCGCCAGAGCAGAAGTAAATAAAGAAGAGAAACAAAAATTCCGCCGACCAGTCCCGAGAGAATAAATGGGCTGGCGGCCAGGCTGGTGGGGAACAGGCCGTCGGCATCCAGCGAAGCATACTCCCCGCTGCGCGCCCGCATGAGGAAAAACGCCAGCGCCAGAGCTTGCAAGAGGATGCTGACAAACACGGCGCGGTTGGCGATGTTGATGAAGGTCTCGTTGTTCGTCTTGCGCCAGACCAGATAGAGGACGAATGGCACAGTCACCGTTGCGAGTACCAAAAGCATCATCCATCCGAGGTCGGGAATGGTCACAAACAGCCGCATTCCTTTTCCAATGAAGACCTCGGATTTTGCCTCCTCGTTCCACGCAACCACACTTAGTCCACCCCACTTCTCAAAACGGGTCAATACGCCAAGATAGGTTGCGATGACAAATACGCTGGTCGCAGCCAGGAAGGTTTCGGTTTTCATTTTGTCTTTGATGAGGAACATCATCGCCAGCGCGAAGCTCAAAGCGCAGGCCGCGTAGGCCAGCATGGCCAGGGTGACGTGCACATGCAGCCACGTCGATTGCAGCGCCGGCACCAGAGGACGAACTTCGGTGCGTAGCAACTGCATCAGCACCACGCCGACGATTGCCACCGGCATGGTTACCGTGCCGATAACTTTCACGCCATATTTTTTTTCCGCAATGAGCGTCAGAACCGCCAGCGTCCACACGAAACTGAGAAGCATTTCATAGATGCTCGCGAACGGAGGATGCCCTGCCGCATACCAGCGATGAGCCACGGCCCCGGTGTTGGCCAGCAATCCTGCCCACGTTGCCAGCGAAGCGTAACGGATGTAGGAAGGCGTGCCGGTGATGCCGAACCCGAGATAAAGCGTTGCCGCCCCGGCGTAGAAGATGAGCGCTCCGAAGAGCAAATTCGGTTCGCTCAGGACATTCCCGCTCTTGACCACATTCAGAAAAGCCATGAACAGCAGAAAAGCGACCCCCAAACCCACAGCGACAACCAGCGCGGTTCCTGTTGCGGCTGGCTGCTCCACCTTGGCAACTCGTGCCATAACTGACCTCCTCTATCGATCGTTCTTAACTTCTGGTTCATTTCGACTGCCTGAAATTCAATTTCTAGCTTCGTGCGAATACAGCCGCGGAGGGCTCAACGGGCATCTCCGTCGAGACCTTGAGCTCGTTTTCGATTTGCGTCACCAGTTCCTGGAAGCGGTGCTCGAAAGCATCCTTATTCTTGTTGGCCGTTCCGCCGATCCAAAGCTGCACCTGCCCTTGAGCGTCCTGCACCGGCACGACCCACACGCGCGCGTGCACCAGATAAAACACCACACCCAGCCCAAGCCCCATCAAAATCACGCCCGCCCAAACCCACCACTGTCCTGGCTCGTGCGAAACCTCGATGCCGGTGAAGTAAGCCATTTCCACATCTTTGCCTTGAAACGCGTAGGGAGACTCCGCGTTTTCTTCGAGCCCCGGAATCGGCGGTAGCCAAACGTTCACGCTCTTTCCCGATTTTTTCGACTCCACCACAAGATGGGCCGCCGGGTTCTCCAGATTGTTCGAGCGTGCATAAACGTGCCCGTCGCCGACGGCATAGTCGGGGAAAAACTCTGCCAGCCGCACCGTGATGTCGTTGTCGAGCCACAAGGTTTCGTTGAGGCTGATAGGGAGATCCTTCGATTCGCCACTATCGCGCGACGTCGCAGCCAGCGTCATCTTGTCGAGCTTGCCGGTATCGCCGAAGCTCGCCTGATAAAAACGCACGCCACCGTAAACCAGCGGCTCGTTCACTACGATCTGTTTGCGCAGAACCACTTTCCCGTTTTCGAGGACGGAAAGATTCGACCACCATTTCTTGGGCGAACCGTCGGCGTAGTTCTCACGGCCCGCACTGTCACAGCGCACCGCAAAGGCCAGATTGCGTGCTTTGCCATTCTGCGGCTGCACCTGGCTCGACTGTTCTCCGCGTCCGAGCGTCATAAACGCCCGCCAGCCGTAGAGCGCGTCAACGATGCCGCCGAAAAAGATCAGCAGGAGACTGAGATGAACTATGTAAACTGCCACTTCGGAAATCCGGTTGCGTTCGCCAAACAAAGAGAAGCTGTTCTCGCGTACAATGCGTTCCGGCCGAAACCTGAACTTGTGCAGCACGCGGTCGGCGGCGCTCAACGCCACCTCTTCGTCCTTCACGGAAATCAGCTTGTGCAGAGGGAGGGAGTTGCAGAACGTCTGATCCGGGCTCTTGTATGGCCGGGAGAAGTATCGCCAGGCGTTCGGAAACCTCTGCACCGAGGCTGCAACGATGCTCAGGCTCACCAGCGCAAGCAGCAGCACGAACCACCACGCGTGGAAAACGTCGGTCAAACCGACCGCGTTGAGCACGCGCAAGATCTGCGGTGAGTACGCTCGCTGTAACTCGTCGGGCTCGGTGGTGGGACGTTGCAGAATCACTGTCCCGGCAGCCGAAAGAATAACGACCAAAATCAAAAGAACGACGCCAGTTTTGATCGCGCCCAGCGTTTGCCATACTTTTCGCGGTAATGATGCGGCCATGGTTTACCCCCACGCTTGAGGAAAAGCACGCTGCGCGCCATCGTGAATGAAGCATTCAAGTTGCTGAAATTATTGGCTTTTAATTCAATCCAGGATTTTGTGGGCAAAGCGATTGTGAGCCATATCACACAGCGGATTAGAATATGGCCGGGAATTTTGGCGCAGAATCAGGAGTGCGAGGCCCGCGTGGACCCAGACCGCGGGCGAAGTGAAGCAACAAGATTACTTGCGTCATTTACAACATCCCACTGAGGGATAAGCCCCCAATTTGTTGAAGCTCGCAACACCCGCCGGCCACGCACAAATCCAGTCATTCTGTGCTAACTAGCTGAGCGGCAGCCGATTAGTTCGGGTTGTCCGAGGTCGAAACGCGCCAGCGCATTGAGGTCGGAGGCGTGCTAATGCACTCTGAGAGGAGTGGGGTAGTGGCGTTGAAATCATCGGAATCCAATTCTCGAACCGGCTATGTACTCCATGCGCTGGTGTCCTTCATCTTAGTTCTTCTTTTCGCAGGCCGCGCGTCGGCGGAGAAACATCCCGTGCCGCTCGATCCCAAGGCCGATCCCGCCACCTGCCTGCAATGCCACGAAGACAAAACCAAGGGCAAGTCGGTGCATTCGGCCATGGCAATGGGATGCATGGGCTGTCACGAAATCCGCACCAACCGTGACATTACGCATGTCAAGCTGATCACCGCCACTCCTTACAAGCTCTGCCTCACCTGCCATGCCGATAAAGATGCCTCACAACTCAAGGGGAAGGTTCACCCGCCGGCAGTTCGCGACTGCCTCACCTGCCACGATCCGCACCAATCCGACAACAAAAACCAGTTGAAGAAGCTGGCCTCGGGGGAGAAGAAAGACAATCTTTGCCTCACCTGCCACACGCAGGGAACGAATGTCGATGAGAAGGGCAGTCGCCACACCGCTCTCGACTCCGGTTGCGACACTTGCCACACCATCCATAAGACCGGCGATCGTGGCAAGCGCGAATTCGATTTCCATTTGACCAAAGACGCTCCTGCCCTGTGCGCCGATTGCCACGATGTGAAAGACGCCTCCTTGCAGAAAGCGCACCAGGGACAGCCCTTCGGCAATGCCGATTGCCTGACTTGCCACGATCCCCATCAGTCGAGAACTCCCAAACTGATGCAGGCCTTCCTGCATGATCCTTTCGCCTCCAAGCAGTGCGAAGTTTGCCATCAACCGGCGAAAGACGGCAAGGTTGTTCTCACGCAGGCCAGCGCCAAGGAGCTGTGCGTCACTTGCCACTCCGATAAGGCTGAGCAGATCGAAAAGGCCAAAGTGCAGCATCCGGGGGCGGCCGGCGATTGCACCGATTGCCACAATCCTCACGCCGGGCGCTCGCCGGCCTTCCCCAAGCCCGATGCGGTCGCCGTCTGCCTCGGCTGCCACGCCGACCAGGCCGAGCAAGGCAAGAAACATTATGTTCACCAGCCCGCTTTCGAGCAGGGATGCGCCATCTGCCACGAGCCGCACGGCAACGACAATGTTCACCTGCTGCGGGCCAGCACGCCCAACAAGCTCTGCCTCGAGTGCCATGCTCCCGACCGCCATCCGCAGAAGCTCGAGAGTGAGCATTTGGTAACGATCTTTGACGGCAAGGTCAAGCTGCCGGAAAACTACATGGCGAGAACCCCAATTCTGCCACTCGAATACGGGTTGGGCCATCCCGTGGAGCGACATCCAATTTCGGATCTGGTCGATCCCAAAGACCGCACACACGTCCTGACCCCCCTGAATTGCCTGACTTGCCATCAGCCGCACTCCTCATCACAGCCCGGTCTGCTGGTAAAAGACCAGGCCAATAACATGAGTTTTTGCCAGACTTGCCACAAGGGGATGATTGGGCCGAAGCAACCGGGCCAGTTTTCTCCGGTGCCCGCCCCCAAGACGGGAGGTCCGGCCGCCGGTGGTCCGCCAGCAGGAATTGGTTCATTAAAAGGAGCGCAATAGATATGTCTGACACTCCACGAAGATTTGTGCCCAGAGGAATATTCAGGACCGCGGCCATGATGGTGCTGGCCGCTATCTGTGTTTTGCC
Source organism: Candidatus Sulfotelmatobacter sp. (assembly GCA_030039165.1). Taxonomy (GTDB): domain Bacteria; phylum Acidobacteriota; class Terriglobia; order Terriglobales; family Acidobacteriaceae; genus Sulfotelmatobacter. The sequence goes on from JASHQM010000209.1 coordinate 5,276, forward strand.
AGCGCTTGCCGATCAAAAGAAAAAAGATCAAGCTGTGGCGCCGGACGGCCTGCCGAAGATTGACACTTCTAAGATCGTTTTTCCGCAGCCGCCGGCCATCGCGCGCGTCAAGTATCTGGATTACTTCTCCGCGCAGAAAAAGGATGCATCGCAGCAGAAAGAGGTCAAGCACAAGGGCTGGATGGACCGCATGGCGGGAGTCGATCCCAACGAGGCCGCCAAGCGCGCAGGCACCAAGCCGCGCTTCGCGCTGGGAACTCCTTATGGCCTGACGGTCGATTCCAAGGGGCTGGTATACGTGGCTGATACGAAAGTCGGCGCCATATTCATCTTCGATCCCGAGAGCAAGGACCTCAACTTCATCAAGCATGGCATCGACGCCAAGTTTGGCCGCATTTTCGGGCTGGTTATCGACGATTCCGACCGGCTGTTCGTCACAGATGGGCAATTTAACCACGTGCTGGTGTTCAGCCCGCAACACAAGCTGGTGATGACCTTCGGCGAGGGCGTCATGAACGATCCCAATGGACTTGCCATCGACGAAGAGAATCGCTTCCTTTATGTAGTCAACACCGGTTCGGACCAGGTGCTGGTTTATGATGCCGACACCTTCAAACTCTTGCGCAAGATCGGTACCGCGGGCAAGAACCGCACCCTCACCGATCCCGGCGATTTTGCCGCGCCCACCAATGCCGCCGTCGATAAAGACGGCAATCTCTACGTCACCGACACCATGAACGACCGTGTCGAGGAGTTCGACGCCGAGGGCGCATTCATCCGGACATTCGGGAAAAATGGTGACGGCCCCGGTGATTTTACGCGCCCCAAAGGCATCGCCGTCGATTGCGACGGCCACGTCTGGGTGGCCGACGCCAATACGAACCGGGTCCAAATTTTCACTCCGGAGGGCAATCTGCGACTGGTCTTCGGCGGGTTCGGCTGGCTGCCGGGACAGTTCGAGGCTCTAACCGGCCTTTACATCGACAAGAATAACCGCGTTTTCACGACCGAGCAGTACCTTGGCCGGGTGCAGATGTTCCGCTATATAACCAACGACGAAGCCCAGAAGGAATATGATCGCCGCGCGGCAGAAACAAAAGGCAAGACCGGAGGAGCGCAAAGCGACAACAAGAAGCCAGAAGACAAGACGCCCGCGCCAGCCCCGGAAAACCGAAAGACGGCCCAGCCCTCTGCCAAGCCGGCATAAGCCACCAGTCCGAGAGCGGGGAGGACAATGCGCGGCCGCTGCGGGCTGACCCCGTTCAAGATCACGGCTCTCGGCTTGCGCCGGGCGCTACTGGTTCACCAATGCGCTGCTGGGACGTAATCGTTAAATCGGGTTCTTGCGAAAAATACGCGATTTACTGTCCGCTCGCGTGCGATTAATCAGGTCCTGCGCTCTTTTCATCATATCCCTCGCCAAGAGCTTCTGTTCCTCGGCTCTCCGCAGGTGGTTTTCGCACTGCTCCGCAAAATCTGTAAAGGACGGCTCTGGTTCGGCCTGCAGAAGTCTTCTCGCCGTGGTCATATCGGCCTCCCATGCGGATCTATCACTCCACAAGAGACCGACGCCTATAGGGCGCGGCGGAGAGGTGTGTAGTTGACAAGCTCAGACTACACCAAAACATCGAGAACCGTCTCGCCAATCTGGGCCATTTTTCCTGCCGGCCGCAGCAATGCGATCGGGCCTGTCGCACGGTCCCTCTCGCGCTGGCGCCGCGTTCGCATCGGGCACGATGAAAAGCTCATCTGGGATTAAGTGAGGTTTCTTTCGCCCCTTCGGGGCTGGCTCTCGTTTTGGGCTTGCATCCCACGGCTTGGGCCGTGGGATGTTATTCTGCCGCAAGGCAACGCGGCTAAGCTCTTGCCCGGTCGTGCCCACCAACCCCGAACGCATCCCTCCTGCCAAAGCTCAGAAACATTTGGGGGATTTCACCATCGAGGTGTGCGAGAAGGCCCATTTCGGTTCCTCCCGTCCCCTCTGCGGAAAATCGCAACAACCCGGACCACAGACCAACCCATTCTGTAGCAATTAGTTACAGCTACGTCCAAAAAAGTTAGCGATTTCCAACAGGCGGTGACCATCGTGCACACACCAATTGTGGAGTATTCGCACCAAGTCAGAGTCAAGGCCTTTATTTTGAGGAGGTTTTATCAGATGAAAAAGCTAATGCTAGTCATGCTGTTCATCCTGCTGGCAATCGGCTGGATGGCAGCACAGAATGCAACCACGCCCTACGATATTTTGGGCGCGCACAATAACGGTGGACGTGGCTGTGCGGCATGCCATGCGCCCCACAGCGGCGGACGCGGCAACGGTGGCGACCTGGTCACTACCGGCACCGGCGCCCCGGCTGGAACCGCAGAAGGCGACTACCACCTCTGGGGTCAGGATCTATGGGCGATCAGCCAAGAGACCCTGTATTTCGGCGGCGGCTACGACAATGGCGGCGCCGGCTACGCGGTTAACTTCAACAACGGAACCGGGACCGAGTGGTACGTTACTTCTTCCCCGCTCATCTCCGGTATTGCTTCCTGCCTGAGCTGCCATGACGGCAACGTCTCGAAGGGCGCCATGATGTTAGGCCAGTCCTACGAGCAACAGGCTGGCATCCTCGCGACCATCACCGGCAAGGGCCAGGGCGCCACGACCGGGGCGCTATATGGCACGTTGGTTCCCATTCCGACCCTGCTCGGCGCCGATGGCGGAACGGTTGGCGACTACCTCAACGATCACCCGGTGGGTCCGCTGGCGAACTACAACGCCCTCAGCTATCCATTTTCTTCGGGCGGCCTGGGGAACTGGGGTCTCACCTATACGTTGAATCTGAGCAACCCCTTCGCGCCGATTACCTGGAACACTGGAACGGGCGCGTTTGCTGAGTTCATGCAGCACTACACCGCCTCTGCCATCAATGGAATGGCGGTCGACAGCGTCAACCAGGTGCCCTATGTGGTTTGCACGACTTGCCACAACCAGCACCAGATGACCATTTTCAACGCCGGTACCAGCGGCCTCACAGAGGTTCAGGGCAATACCGCCGGCGGCACCTACGCCACGTACTTCTTCATCAATGGGCCGTACAACCCGGGCGCGGCGTGGACGCCGACGTCTGCTCCTTCAACTACGCAGTTCTGCAGGCAATGCCACTTTGGCATGGCGAACGAAGCCAACAACAACAACAGCGTCACCACTGCTTTCTAGTTTGTCGTTCTGGCCTGAGGGGAGAAAGTATCTCCCCTCAGATCTTGAAAACCTGGTGATTCGGCTGGATGGTTAAGGGTAAATGGCTGAAAGATTAACCAGAGAACCAAATCACCAAGTAAGTCGACTGGGGAAGGGGCGCGCAGTGAAACCACGCGCAGAAAACGGGGAAAGCAAATGAAAACGGCAATCTACAAACTGCAAATAACGGCTCTGGCCTGCATGCTGGCCATTACTTCGGCATTCGCGCAGGTGGCATCGCACGCCCCTACGCAGGCGCAGCCTGCGACGGTGGCCAATGCGGCGCCAGCAACGTGGGCCAGCCCGAGCGTCAGCCCGATGATGCAGATCACCAACAAGCCGGTGGTGCGGGTTAATGGCGCCGAACTGACCGACCGCGATCTGCTGCGCGAAATGATAACCATCTTCCCTTACGCACGCCAGCACAACGGATTCCCCAAGGGCGAGGAAGCAAAGATCCGCATGGGCGCGATGAAGATGATCGAGTTTGAAGAACTGGTGTACCAGGAGGCCGAGCGCCGCGGGATGACCATTCCTCCGGCAAAGCTCCAGAGAGCTTACAGCGATTTCCGCACCCAGTTTCCAGACGAGCAATTGTTTAACGAGTACCTGAAGAGCGAAATGCAGGGATCGAAGCAGGTGCTGCGCAAGGAAATCCGCCGCTCGCTGCTGATCGAGGCGCTGCTGAAGCAGGAAGTGGGAGACAAGTCAAAGGTAAGACTGGCGGAAGCGCGCGCTTTCTACGACAAGAACCCGAACCCTTTCCGCTACGGCGAGAAGCTTGCCATTCAGACGATTTCGATTATGCCTTCCGACAAGGCGACGGATGCTGTGAAGAAAGACGCGAGGAAACGGGCGGAAGAAGCCTGCGGCAAGGCCAAGGCAACCAAGAGCTATCAGGACTTTGGCCTGCTGGCGGAAAAAATTTCGGAAGATGACTTCCACGTGAATATGGGCGACCACCACTCAGTGGATGCCGACAAGCTGCCGCCGGAAATCATCAAGGCGGCAAAGGCAATGCAGCCGGGAGAGGTGAGCGATCTGATTCAGCTGGGCAGTTTCTATACCTGCTTCCGGCTGGACGCGCATATGCCGGCGGGCAAGTTCACCTTTGCTCAAGTGAAAGACAAACTGCTGCAGAACATGCAACGGGAAAAATCCGAGAAACTGCGCGCCGCGTTGGATAAGAAGCTGCGGCAGAACGCCAAGGTGGAGGAGCTGTGATACGGAAGCGAGCCAAACGCGCGACTGTTGCGTCGCAAAGAGCGCGCCGCCTCGCGCGGCTCGCCCCAGATCCTTCGCTGCGCAAGGAACGCTTGCTTAGGATGACAAGGATTTGGTTTGGCGATTGAAGAAAACGGCTGGCCACGGGAATGAGGGAGATTGAGGCGTGCGGTGGGGGCGCAAAACTCGATGGTTCGGTGGGGCGGCGCTGCTGTGCGCGCTTTCGGCAGGAGCGGCGGCCCAGAAAACTCTGGGCGACCTACACGCTACAGCGAACGGGCAGCTCGAAACGGTTTATACCGACGCCTACGGCAACTTTGATAATACCGCGGGGCACTCACTTGGCCTTGCCGGCAGAGGCACAATCACCGGCGATTATTACAATCCCGACTTCCTCTCGTTCAGTGTGCTCCCTTATTACGGGCGGTCACAGGATAATTCGGACAGCCAATCGATCACCGATTCCAGCGGCTACAACGGAAGTCTCAATATTTTCAAGGGTAGCCATTTCCCCGGTGTCGCAAATGTTCAGCAAAACTGGAATCAATCGGGAAATTTTGGGGTTCCGGGAATTACCGGATTGACCACCGTGAACAATAATCACGCCTTCAATGTTGGATGGAGCGCGCTATTGCCCGGCCTGCCCACTTTGACGGTAGGGTTCGGCGAAACTGGCGGCAGCAGCGCATTGCTGGGCAGTCCCGAAACGACGGACAGCTCCATGCGCAATTTCAACGTCAGCAGCACCTACAGCCTCGACGGTTACCACATGAGTGGCGGTTTCATCCACATGATGGACAATGTCGACATCAGCGGGCTGGAGAACGGGGAAACCGATACGGCGAGTGGCTCGTCGAACCAGTATCGCTTCCTGGTGCAAGGGCCGATTCCTTACCGCAAGAGCGGCATGTCGGTGAGCTTCTCGCGGGCCACCTACGACAATAACGATCTCGAGAATGGCACGGACTACAGCACGAACCAAACCACCAATGGCGCGACCGATACCCTCAATGCGAATGTGAACTTGCTATTCCCAAAGGCGCCAGTGAACGTAACCACGGTCTACACCGATAACATCCTGGGAGGCATTGAAGAGCAATTGGTAAGCAATGGGCAAGTTCCGCTGTTGACCCTCAACAGCCCTGAATCGCACTCGCTTTCCGTGCAAGCCAGCTCCTACGTCAACGTGTTGCCACGCCTGATGGTCGGCGGCTTCGTGGAGCGCACCGAGGAGTATTTCGAGGGACAGAACTTCGGCCTGACCCAAGTCGGCTTGACTGTCAATTACAGCTTCCTCCGTATGCTGAAGGGCTTGACCTTTTACGGCGGCGTAAACGATGCGGCGACGCAGCAAGGCAATAGCCAAATTGGATTCATTGGCAACGTTACTTATAACCGCTATGTTGGCAACTGGCAGCTCAGTGGTTTCTTCCTCTATAACCAGTACACGCAAACTATACTGGCAATCTACACGACCTCCATGTTGAACTATGGCGGCTCAGTCAAGCGCCACATAACCCCGGATTTGATCTGGGCCAACATGGCCAATGTGGTCAAGAGCGGATTCAATCAAGTCCCCGGAGACACCAGCCACGCCGAGAGCTTTACTACCATGCTGGGCTGGAAGAAGGCGTCAATCTCGGGCATATATTCCCAATCCAACGGAACGGCCATTCTTACTTCCAGCGGACTGGTCAATACAACCGTGCCCGCGCAAGTGCTTCCCCCCGGCGCCGCTACCATCTATAACGGCAGAAATTACGGGGTTACTATCAACACCTTTCCCATCCGGCACTTGTCCATCAACGGGGCATGGTCGAAGGGGCTCGCGAATACCAACAGCCCGATTCTGCTCACCAACAGCGGCAGTACCAACTACTACGGCTTTGCTGGATACGAATACCGCAAGCTAATCTTCACGGCGGGCGCGACCAAATTCAACCAGTACGTCAGCAACTTCGGCAACGGGCCCACTATGTTAACCTCGTTCACATTCGGTGTTCAGCGATGGTTCAAGGCATTCTAAATGAGCCGCATCGAGCAAGCCGGAGAGACATCACCTGCTTCGTACTCCTCTTATTATTAAGCACCGCATCGACCACTCCACTATGGGCTGGCCCGAAAGATGAGCCGTCACGCGTGCCTGCCCCTCCCGATCTGCTGCTCGAAGGCGGGCGCAAACTCTCGTTCGAGAGCGCCTTTAGCTCGGAAAAGGAAGTGCTGGGCAAGCCGGGGTTCTGGACGCGCGTACTGAATGTTGTGGCGGGCGAGCCGGGATACCGCATGATGCTGCGCCCATATAGCATCGCGGTCTCCCATGGCCGCGCCATTGTGAGTGATCCGGGCGCGGCGGGCGTGCATATTTTCGACTTCGAGCACCGTAAATACAAATTCATCCAGCGTTGGGAAAAAGGCAAAGACCCGATGTTGTCGCCGCAGTGCGTGGCGCTCGACACGCAGGACAATATTTATGTGACCGATTCGGAGTCGGGGAAAATTTTTGTTTTTGATGCGAACGGTAAGTTCAAGCATGCGCTGGGAAGCCTCAAAGGCGGCGAAGGCTATTTCAAGCGTCCCACGGGAATTGCGGTCGACACCGCGCAACAGCGCATTTATGTCACTGACACGCTGCGCGACCAGATTTACATGCTCGATATGCAGGGCCATGTGCTGCAGGTGATCGGCAAACATGGCAGCGACAAGGGTGAGTTTTACTATCCCACCGAGTTGCACCTCGATGGCGACAATCTGTTGGTTGTGGATGCCATGAATTTCCGCGTGCAGTGGTTCGGCCGCAACGGCAACGTGGAAGGAATGATGGGACAGATCGGCGATGCGCCCGGGCAGATGTTCCGTCCTAAGGGTGTGGCCGTGGATTCGGAGAATCATCTTTATGTGGTCGATGCGCTCTCCGGAATGGTGCAGGTGTTCGACCGCGAAGGCCGGCTGCTCTACTACTTCGGCAAACGTGGCAACGGCCTGGGCGAGTTTCAACTTCCAGCGGGGGTATTCATCGATCACGACGACCGCGTGTATGTGGTCGATTCGTTCAACCGGCGGGTGCAGGTATTTCATTACTATGGCCTGCCCAGGCAGGCGCGAGGACCAGGCCAATGAGAAATTTCCTCCTGGCCTGCGCTTTGTTGTTTAACGCAAGCGGAACTCTGTGCGCGCAATCGACTCCGACTGAAGATGTGCTGGGAATTCATAACATGGGCCCCGGAACGCCGGGACCTGTGACCGGGCCGCTGCCCGCCTGCCAATTCTGCCATGCTCCGCACTCGGGGCTGAACAGTGCCAATCTTCCCAATCTGCCCCTATGGAGCCAAAAGCTTTCGACGGAAACGAACTACATTCTTTATTCCAGTTCCTCCATGGTGAACACGGTGCTGGAGCCCACCCTGGGCTCGGCCGGCAATCTCTGCCTGAGTTGCCACGATGGTACGGTTGCGCCGGGTACGAACGTGCCTTACGCCGGCCTGCAGATGACCGGTTCGATGAATAGCTCGGATCTTTTCCAGGGCACGCTGCAAGCCATGCATCCGTTTAATTTTCAGCTGCCCCTGAATTGCTCGAACGACAACCTGTTGACGAGCTTGTGCAGCGGGGCAACGGGCAATCCCGCGGTGCCTCTGATTCAAGGCAATGTACAGTGCAATAGCTGCCACAATCCGCACGTGCAGTTTAACGATCCAGTGCAGGGCGACTTTCTGGTGATGAACAACGCGAACTCGGCTATGTGTCTCGCCTGCCATGTGAGCGAGCCGGGACAGTTCACGGCACTGCGCACGGCGATTGCAAATACTGCCAAGGCAACCGCGATTCCCGCAGATACCGGTACCGTACCTGCTCACAACAACAGCCAATACAATGCGTTCACGCAGTGGCGGCAAAGCATTCATGCGACGGCTGCGCACAAGGTTTCAAAGAACGCCAAGGGGGTTGGCTCCTACAGTGTGGTCAGCCAGAACGCATGCATGTCCTGCCATACCTCCCACAACGCACCGGGCGGTCCCGCCCTGCTTGAGGGACCGACGCCGGCGGTTCCTAATATGGATGCGGCCACGCAGGATTGCATCGGATGCCACAATGGCGGATCGAATCTTTCTCCGGCAATTGCGAACATTTATGCCGAGTTTTCGAAGACAAACGGGCATCCATTCCCAACCGGAAGTAATGTGCACAATTCGCAGGAGAGCCTGGTGCTGAACAAGGACCGGCATGCCACGTGCGTGGACTGCCACAATCCGCATGCAGCGCGGCAGACGACATCGTTCGCTTCGACTACGATCCGGGAATCGCAGAATGGTACTGCGGGAGTGAGTGGCACGGATGGTGTGACTGAGGTCAATCCGGCCGTCAATCAATACGAAACCTGCTTGCGTTGTCATGGGACAAGCACGGGTAAGCAGGTGTTGCCCGCGTATGGTTATGCGCCGCTGCGCACCAGCAATGGCGGAGATGATTTAAATGTAATCGAGCAGTTCGGAATTGCGGCGAAATCGAGCCATCCTGTGATGGAGGAAAGCAAAAGCGGCTTGCCTCAACCCAGCCTGCGGAAGGTCATGTTGAACCTGGACGGCCACACCCCCGGAAGGACAATTACTAATCGCATTCTCTGTACCGACTGCCACAACAGCGACGACAATCGGGAATTCGGCGGCAACGGGCCGAACGGGCCGCACGGGTCGCAGTTCTCCCATATTCTTGAGCGCCGCTATGAGTTCAGCCAGGTGGCGGCAGGATTGCCGCCGGCAGCGGGTCCGGGAAGCACGATTCAAAATCTTCTTCCTCCCATCACCGATCCAGCATCGGGCGGCCCGTATTCCCTGTGCGGCAAATGCCACGATCTCTCGAACGTTATGGCTAATGCCAGCTTCAGCAAGCACGGCCTGCACATCAATGCCGGCTTCTCGTGCTCGGTGTGCCACACGGCGCACGGCATGGGAGCGAACTCGTCGAACGTCACCGGCGAGCGCATGGTAGATTTCGATCTGAAAGTGGTTGCCGAGAACACAAGCTCAGGCGCGGCAGGGTATTTTCGATCTCCGATTTCCTACAACCGTGCTACTAATACCTGCACGCTTACCTGCCACAATTACAGCCACAACGCCGACGGCACGGTGACACCCGTGAGTTCAAAAACACCGGCAACGCCCGGTAAGCGCTGAGTTCAAGTGAAGGCAGAGCCGGGTAGTGGTGCAGCACCACTACCCCGTACCAAGGCCCGCGTACTTGTAGTAGCATCCCTCGCGAGGAGAAGTGACATGCGGAAGGTAATGATCGTGGCTGTTCTGGTAGTGGTTGCAGCAGGGTTGGGGGTGGCAGCGGAGAGTCCGGAACAGACGGCCGTGATGAAAACGGTCAACCAATTCGTGGGCGGCTTTAACAAGGCTGATAGCAGGGCCACGCTGGCGACCTGTGGTCATCAAACGTCCATCATCGATGAATTTCCGCCCCACACTTGGCAAGCCTGCTCGGCCTGGTTGAATGACTACAACGCCTGGGCCAAGAAGAATGGAGTAACGCAAGGGTTGGTTACCCTCGGCGATCCAAGGCATGTCGACATTACAGGCAACAGGGCGTATGTCGTCGTGCCTACCTCATTCATGTTTATGCAGAATGGCACACCGATGAAAGAGGAAGGCTCAACGCTGACGCTTGTGCTGCAAAAGAGTCCTGCCGGATGGCGAATTACCGCCTGGACATGGACGATGGGTTAGTGTCCGAAGCCTATGGTTCGGGTCAAAGAACGCTAGGGGCATCGATCGCCATATGGTTTCCGGTCCGCTTGGCCAGGCTTCGTGTCTTCGTTGACTTGCCCTCGCTCCAGTCCTAAGATTTCAGCCTGATGATCGGCGAGACCATCTCGCACTACCGCATCATCGAGAGACTGGGCGAGGGCGGGATGGGTGTCGTCTACCGGGCGGAAGATACCCGCCTGCATCGTTTTGTCGCGCTGAAGTTTCTTCCCCCCGCACTCGCCTCCGATGAGCGCGCCCTCGCGCGTTTTCGCCGGGAGGCGCAGCTCGCCTCGGCATTGAACCATCCCAACATCTGTGCCGTCTATGACATCGGGGAGCAGGATGGTCAAGCGTTCATCGTGATGGAGTTGCTGGAGGGACTCAGTCTCAAGATTCGCCTCGCCGGACGCCCTCTTTCCATCGAAACGATGATATCCCTCGGTATCGAGATTGCCGACGCCCTCGATGCCGCCCACTCCGCACAGATCATTCACCGGGACATCAAGTCCGGAAATATATTCATTACTAAGCGCGAGCATGCCAAAATCCTCGATTTTGGAGTCGCCAAAGCTAGTACCGCTTTCGGCAGCGGTCCTGACGATCTCACGCAGGAACTCCGAGACGTCACCACCGACGGCGCAACCATGGGCACTGTGACCTACATGTCGCCCGAACAGGTCGAAGGGAAACAGCTCGACCCACGCTCCGACCTCTTCTCATTTGGGGTCGTGCTTTACGAGATGGCCACCGGCCGGGTTGCCTTCGAGCGCGATACAACGGGAGCAACCTTCGGTGCGATTCTTCATGAGCCAGCAGGCCTTCCGTCGCGCCTAAACGCGGCCATCCCACCGCGCCTCGAAGAGATCATCCAGAAGTCGCTGGAGAAGGACCGCAACCTGCGTTACCAGCACGCCGCCGAAATCCGCTCCGACCTGCAACGCCTGAAGCGAGATACCGAAAGTGGCCGCATCTTCCTGCCCGAGGGAAAGTCTGGGCCCGTGACCGGGCCACAATTTGCGCCAACTACGACTGCTGCTGCAACCGTGAGCGCGACCGTTCGCCCGCCGCGCCCCAACCGTCTATGGATCGCGATAACCCTTCTGCTTCTCGCAGCGGCAGCGGTTTCGCTCTACTTTTTCCATACACGAACGCAATCGAGTTCGAAGATCACGGACAAGGACACCATCGTTCTCGCTGACTTCACCAACGCTACCGGTGACCCAATCTTCGATCAGACGCTTCGTCCCCTGCTGGGTGCCAAACTCGAACAGTCACCCTATCTCAACATTCTTTCTGAAAAGGACATCGCTTCAGTGCGGAAGCAGATGAACCTGTCCGCGAGCGAGCGCCTTACGGAGGCCAATACGCGCGCCGTCTGCCTGCGCAGCACGAGCAAGGCTTACATCATCGGAACCATCTCGGGAGTCGCTGCCCCGTACCACGTTGTACTCAAAGCGGTGAATTGTCAGACAGAAGAAACGCTCGCCACTTCAGAACGCGATGCCGCAAGCCGCGACGGGGTTGTCGCCGCCCTGGGCGATGCCGCCAATGAACTCCGTTCTCACCTCGGTGAATCGCTGGCTTCGGTAAAGAAATTCGATAAGACGCTGACTGACGCCACCACTTCATCGCTCGAAGCCTGGGAAGCTTTCACCAATGGCATCCGGGCTGTGCATACCGAAGGCGACACCAGTGGCATCCCCTACTTCAAGCGAGCCATCGAACTGGACCCGAACTTCGCGCGCGCTTATGTCACCCTCGGCGCGGTATACGAGAACATTGGAGAGATTAACTCCGCAAAGGCGAATTACAGCAAGGCTTTTGAACTGCGGGATCGTGTAACCGATCTTGAACGTCTGCAGATCGAGGGCAATTACTACAGCGTGGTCACCGGAGAACTGGAAAAATCCAATCAGGCTTACAGGCAACTAACGCAGATAAAGCGCAACACTCTCGGCTATGTCGATCTGGGACAAAACTACGCTATTCTTGGCCAGTACGAGCGGTCGGCAGAAGTAACGCGCGAAATGCTGCGGATTTCGGGGAGAGATCCGGTCGGCTACGCTAATCTCGTCTTTGCCTACATTGCTCTGAACCGCCTTGACGAAGCCCGCGCCGTCTACGACCAGATGCAGGCGCAGCATCTCGATTCGCCTTACGTCCACCAGTACATGTATGGTCTAGCCTTCCTACAGGGCAACACCGCCGCCATGCAGGAACAAAGTGCCGCTATGATGGGAAAGCCAGGCGAGGAAGATGTGATCCTCGCCGCCATGGCCGACACCGAGGCCTACTATGGCCACCTCGCCAAGGCCCGTGAACTCGTTCGACGTGCCATCGAATCCGCACGTCACAACGATGCAGCGGAAGCTGCCGCCCAGTATGAGGCCGGATTAGCCTTGCGCGAGGCAGCTTTCGGCAACGTTGCCGAAAGCCGTAAGGAAGTGGCGAGCGCATTGGCTATCAGTTCCGCGCAAAGCGTACGCGAGCTCACGGCCGTAACTCTCGCTCTCATCGGGGATGCCAAAATACCGGCATCAACGACGGAGGTCCTCAACCATGACTCGCCTCTCGACACGATTGTGCAGTTCTATTGGCTGCCCACCATCCGCGCCGCGGTCGAGCTGAATCGCAATAATCCGGGTCAGTCCATCAGTCTGCTTGAACCCGCGCTGCCCTTCGAACTTTCCCAGGTCGCGCCCATGCTGCCGGTTTACGTTCGTGGACTAGCTTACCTGCGCGCCCGCCAAGGCGCGCTCGCCGCCGTCGAGTTCCAAAAATTCCTCGATCACAGAGGCGTCATCATCAACAATCCCCTGGCGTCTCTGGCCGACCTCGGTCTAGCTCGTGCCCATACGCTCGCAGGCGACCGCACCGCGGCGCGCCAGTCGTACCAGGATTTCCTTGCGCTCTGGAAAGATGCTGACACGGGCATCCCAATCCTGAACCAGGCCAGAGCCGAGTACGCGAAGGTGCAATAGTCAACCGAGGTTCTCAGCCGATTCAGCGGTGAGCTTCCTGAAGTGCCGTGGGTCTCATTGGTTGGTCGATGTGGCGCTGGATGCGGTCCCACTGCGAGCGTAAGATCCTCTCTTTGATACCGAACTTGCTTTCGTGCCTGCAGTCATCAAGGCGCTGCTAAGGTTGCAGCCCTGCTACACCGATATCGCAACCGACGCCCATGCTCTGCCGCCGGAGCAGGTAGTTTTCAAAGGGAAGGTCGATTTTGGCATTACGAATGTCACGTGCGGATGAAGGGATATGTCGCCCGTTCGCGCACGACATATAATCCTCGAGTCATGCCTGCCGTTGCTCGAGATGTAGAAAAGAAGATCGAATCTTTGCGCTACAAGATTCGCCATCACGAGTACCTCTACTACGTGCTCGATCAGCCGGAGATCAGCGACCTCGAATTCGACAAGCTGATGCAACAACTCAAAGAGATGGAGTCACAGCATCCGGAGCTGGTGACGCCGGATTCTCCAACACAGCGCGTCGGCGGCAAACCGCGCGAGGGCTTTGTCAAAGTTCCGCACTCGTCGTCGATGCTTTCGCTCGACAACACCTATAGCGAGGAAGAATTGCGCGCCTGGGAGCGTCGCGTGCATGAGCTCAGCGGCCGGGCTGACATCGACTACGTTTGCGAGCTAAAGCTCGATGGCATGTCATTGGCATTGATTTACGAAGATGGCAAGCTGGCGCGCGGAATCACTCGCGGCGACGGCAGCGTAGGGGAAGACGTTACTTTGAACGTTCGAACTGTGCGCTCGGTGCCGCTTTCTATTCCGGCTGAGAAGCTCAAGAAGGCTGGAATTCCCCCTGATTTTGAGGTGCGGGGAGAATTGCTCATGCCTATCGCCGGCTTCAAGAAGATGAACCAAGAACGCGAAAACAAAGGCTTGTCATTGTTTGCCAATCCCCGCAATGCCACCGCCGGCACCGTGCGTCAGCTCGAATCGCGCATCACCGCCGAGCGCCGCCTCGATTATTTTTCATACATGCTGCTGAAAAATGGGCGCACGTTTTTCGATCGTCATTGGAAGACCCTGGACGCGCTCCAGGCCGCTGGATTTAAGGTGAATCAGGCACGCAGGCTGGTGCGCAGCATCGACGAAGCCTGGGAGTTTATTGAGCAGTGGGAGGCGAAGCGGGAGTCGTTACCGTACGAGATTGATGGCATTGTCATCAAAGTGGATCGGACCGCCTTGCAGGACGAGCTCGGATTTACCGGTAAGGCTCCGCGCTGGGCCATTGCTTACAAGTACGCGGCGCGAGGCGGAATTACCAAATTGGAAAACGTGCGCTGGCAAGTGGGGCGCACGGGAAAGCTCACGCCTGTGGCTGAACTCGCGCCAGTGGCGATCGGCGGCACAACCGTCCGCAACGCGACTCTGCACAATATGGATGAGATTGAACGCATAGGCGTACGAATCGGCGACTGGGTGCGCGTGGAGCGGGGCGGTGACGTAATTCCCAAAGTGGTGGAGGTCGACAAGGATCACCCCCGCGGAAAAGAAGAGATTGAAGCGCCGCAAAAATGCCCGGTCTGCGGCACCAAAGTCGTTCGCACCGAGGGCGAAGTCGATTACCGCTGCGTGAATGCGAACTGCCCGGCGAAGCTCATAGGTACGATCCTGCACTTCGCATCGCGTGGCGTGATGAACATCGACGGTATGGGCGACGCGCTGGTCGCTCAGCTTATCGAAAAAGGGCTGGTAGAAAATGTCGCCGATATCTATTCGCTGACCAAGAAAGAGCTGCTCGGTCTCGATCGTTTCGCCGACAAGTCGGCGCAGAACATCATCGACGAAATCGAGAACTCGAAGAAGCTGCCGCTGGAGCGCGTGATCTACGGCCTCGGCATCCGCATGGTCGGCGAGCGCACTGCGCAATTTCTGGCCGAGCATTTCGGGTCGATGGAAGCGCTGGAAAAAGCCAGGGTCGAAGAACTGGAAGAGGTCAACGAAGTGGGGCCACGTATCGCCGAGAGTATTGTGGAATTTTTCAGCATTCCCGCGAATCGAAAGCTGGTCGAACGTCTACGCGAAGCGGGCCTGACACTTACTGGCAAAAAGAAGGAGCGCGGCACCAAACTCGCCGGCAAAACATTCGTGCTTACCGGCACGCTCGTCCACTTCACCCGCGACGAAGCGAAAAGACTGATCGAAGACGCCGGTGGAAAAGTCACTGGCTCGGTAAGCAAGAAAACGGATTATGTTGTTGCGGGGGCAGATGCGGGGTCGAACCTCGATAAGGCTAGAGAGTTTGGAATTCCCGTCATAGACGAAAAACAAATGCAGCATCTGGCGGGCTAAGAATGGGCGTGGATCGCCTCCCTCCGATGAGTCCAGCGCGACCATGCTTCCTCAAATCCGGACATCGTTTATCCCATTGTTAAGTTTCCCAGTGCTGCTCTCATCCTCTTCCACGTCTCTTCCAGCATCTCGGGTAGAACCCTCGTCTCGCACACTACCGAAACGAAATTCGCGTCCGCGACCCAGCGCGGCAGAACGTGCATGTGAATGTGCCCGGCAATGCCTGCGCCCGCAGCTTTGCCTATGTTCATCCCGAGATTGATGCCATCAGGCTTGTAGAGTTCGCGCAGAACCGACTCCATTCGTTGCGACAGCGCCATCATTTCGGTAGCTTGTTCAGGCGAGAGCTTTTGCAGTTCATCCAGGTGAGCGTAAGGCACGATCATTACGTGCCCCGCCGTATAGGGAAAGGTATTCAGAATCACGAAGCAATGCTCGCCGCGCAGGACGATGCGGGCCTCCTCGTCACTCTCTTTCACTGCCTCGCAGAAGACGCACCCGGTTGTTTTAGCCGCGCCAGATACATACGCGTAGCGCCACGGAGTCCAAAGGTAATCCATGTAACGGCAGGGTAGCAGATGGCGGGGAAACAGTCAGCAGTGAGCGATCTCGTGTGAGAAATGAGGTAAAGAATCCGCATCAGTCAACACAAAATCAGCACACTAATTGGTTGGAGCTAAATAATAAATGCAGATGAAAGTCAAGGCTTTTGAGGCGCTGCAACATTCCTTTAACCTTGCGCGAATTAGGTTTGACACTGTTCGCGAACGGTTGCTATAGTCGAGAAGTTCCCTTGGACGCGGGTTTCTGTGAAAACGTCCGGCAGCTGGGATTGTCCAAGCTCACTCGCCAGGGTGAGCCCACCACAACCAACGACTCACGCCAGCAGTCCGCCTAGCAGGTTCCCGCATCCCGCACCCTAGTGCGAGGTCATCAGAGAGGCAATTACCTTGTTCGACGACACCACCAGCCATAATCCCGATTCATCCACCGCCGTCGCAACCGAAACAGAACCGATGGCCGACGCAACCGCAACCGCCGAACTAACTCTAGACGAACGGGCGGCTACAAAGCACCCGCACCAGGAAGCTGCTTCCCATGAGACCCCCGTGCCTGCTGAGGCGGCACAAACCAATACTGAAGACAAGGGTGCCACCGAGGACTTTGCCTCTGCGCTGGAAAGCTTCACCACCGAATCGGAAGAGGCGGAAGGCGATGACCGTGTCATTAAGGGAACGGTCCTCAAGCTCACGGCTACACATGTTGTCGTGGACATTGGCATGAAGTCCGAAGGCTTGTTGCCGCTTTCGGAAGTGCTCGATCACGAGGGCAAGACCAAGATAAAGCCTGGTGATGAAATCGAGGTCATGCGCGAGAAAGGGCAGACCGAGGAAGGGTACGTCAACCTTTCTCATCAGAAAGCGGCTCGCATTCACGCCTGGGACGAAATCGAGAAAGCCCACCACGAGAAAAAGGCAATTAAGTCCGTCGTCGTAGAGCGGACCAAGGGCGGCCTGACGGTCGATATTCATGGCGCGCACGCATTCCTGCCCGGTTCGCAGGTCGATTTGCGCCCCATCCGCAACCTCGACGGCATGATTGGCCAGACGATCGACGTGACCGTGATCAAGGTCAACAAGAAGCGCGGCAATATCGTAGTTTCGCGTAAGGAATTGCTCGAGGCCGAACAGAACGACAAACGCGCGAAAACGCTGGAGCATCTGGAAGAGGGCGCTGTTCTGACCGGAGTGGTGAAGAACCTCACAGATTATGGTGCCTTCGTTGATCTTGGCGGCCTCGACGGGCTGTTGCACATCACCGATATGTCGTGGGGACGCCTCACTCACCCGCGCGATCTGGTGAACGTCGGGGACCAGATTCAGGTCAAAGTTCTCAAATACGATAAAGAGAAGCAGCGTGTTTCGCTGGGATTCAAGCAACTCACGCCTGATCCCTGGCTCGATGCCGAGCATCGTTATCCCGTGGGCGCGCACGTTTCCGGGCGCGTCATCAGCGTCACCGATTACGGAGCCTTCATCGAACTCGAGCAGGGCATCGAAGGGCTGGTGCACGTCAGCGAAATGACTTGGTCGAAGCGGATGAAACACCCGTCGAAGCTAGTGAATGTTGGCGACCAGGTGGAATGCGTGGTGCTCAACGTGAATCCCGCCGAGCGGAGAATTTCGCTCGGAATGCGGCAACTGGCGGCGAATCCTTGGGATGCGTTGCACGATAAATATCCTGTTGGAATGACGGTCGAAGGCCGCGTGCGCAACCTGACCGACTTCGGCGCTTTTATCGAGATCGAAGACGGCATCGATGGGCTGGTCCACGTCAGCAACCTGAGCTGGACCAAACGCGTGAAGCATCCTTCCGAAGTATTGAAGAAGGGTGATCGCGTAAAAGCTGTCGTGCTCGCGATTGAGCCTGATAAGCGACGCCTCTCGCTCGGTGTGAAGCAGTTGCAGCCCGATGTCTGGGAAACTTTCTTCGCGGCTCATCACATCGGGGACGTCGTCCATGGCAAGGTGCTGCGCGTCGCGGCATTCGGAGCCTTTGTGGAAATCGCAGATGGCGTGGAAGGTCTATGCCACAAATCGGAAGCGATTGATGGCAATGGCCAGCCGATGCACCTCGAGCCCGGCATAGAGCACGATTTCAAAATCATCAAAATGAGCCCCGAGGATAAGAAAGTCGGGCTCAGTATCCGCGCCGTCGGCGAAGAAGCCTCGCGTTCGGAAGTCGAAGCCTACAAGCAGCCGGTCTCGAGCACCAGCTCGACTATCGGCGAGCTGATCAGCTGGAAGCGTGCCAGCAACGAAAGCAACTAAAGTTTCGTCTCGCAAAACGACCTTTCCACATTGTCATCCTGAGCGGAGTAACAGCTTCGCGAATGCGAAGCTGTTACGTAGTCGAAGGACCCCGCGTTTGCTGGCGACCATATACCGGCCCATCAAGGCATTTCGAGCAAAATCACTCCCGACCGACTAGTCATAACCTTTTTGTTCTAGAATCAAACGTTTGCCCGTTCTCATCTGAACTGACTAGAGTGCATAGGCACAAATAACCGATCTTAAGAACACTAGCGGTTTAAAAAAGGAAACGGAGCACCACTTTGCCCGAAACCATCTACGACGTAGCCATCATCGGCAGCGGCCCCGCCGGATACACCGCCGCCATTCGCGCCGGCCAATGGGGCCTGAAAACTGCGCTGATCGAAAAAGACAACGTTCTCGGCGGCACCTGTCTGCACGTGGGCTGCATTCCGACCAAAGCGCTGCTGTTCAATGCCGAGCTCTGGGACCACCTGAAAGACGCCAAAGAATTCGGCATCGAAGGCGTCGATGCGCGCAAGCTGAACTGGCCGGCGATTCAGGATCGCAAACAGAAAATCGTTACCAAGCACGCCAAAGGCCTCGAATTCCTGATGAAGAAAAATAAAGTCGAGACCATCCGCGGCTACGGCAAGCTCACTGGCGGGGCGCAGAACGGCGTGTTCACCGTTGAGGTCGTGAATGACAACAAGGCCAGCCACATCAAGACAAAAAACATAATTCTCGCAACCGGTTCCGAAGCGCGCATGATTCCTGGCCTCGAAGCCGGCGACCGCGTTCTCACCAACATCGAAATTCTTAGCCTGAAAGAAATTCCAAGATCGCTTGTGATTGTGGGAGCAGGGGCAGTGGGAGTGGAATTCGCCTCGATCTATCGTTCTTTCGATTGCGAAGTCACAATCGTCGAAATGCTGCCGCGCCTGGTCCCGGTCGAAGACGAAGAAGTTTCAAAGGAACTTGCCCGCGCCTTCCGCAAACGCGGCATCAATTTTCACACCAGCGCGAAGGTCGACAAAGTCGACAAAACCAAATCAGGAGTCGCCGTCACCATCACCGTCGATGGCAAGCAACAAAAAATCGAAGCCGAAAAAATCCTGATCGCCATCGGCCGCAAGCCGCGCACCGCGAACATCGGCCTCGAGCGCACCAAGATCAAGCCCGAGCGCGAGTTCATCAAAACCGATTCCTGGATGCAGACCGCCGAACCCGGCATCTATGCCGTCGGCGACATCGTTCTGGG
>JASHQM010000210.1 GCA_030039165.1 Candidatus Sulfotelmatobacter sp.
TATCCTATTTTGTTGGGAATTGAGGGGGGAAGTATTCGCGGCGGAGCCGCTAGGCGATCACCAGTTCGCCGCCATTCTGTTTCTCCAAATCCATGGCGTGGTCGAGGGCGATGATGGCGCATTGAGCTTGGTCATCGGAGGGGGACTTTGTGGTGATGCGTTGCAACCAGAGACCGGGCGCGGTCATGAGCGCGAAAAGCGATCCGCGATGTTTGGCGGCGAAGCGGATGATCTCGTAGGATACTCCGGCGATCAGGGGCAGCAGAGCGATGCGCGAGGCAAAACGAGCCCAGAAACCGGTGAACGGGATCAGCATGTAAAAGCCGATGGAGATGAGCATTACGGTCATCAAAAAGCTGGTACCGCAGCGGGGATGAAAGGTCGAATACTTCTGCACCACGGGCACATCCAGCGGGTCGCCATTCTCGAAGGCAAAAACCGTTTTGTGCTCGGCGCCGTGGTATTCGTAAACCCGGCGAATATCGCGAAACAACGAGACTCCCCAAATGAAAAGCAGAAAGAGCGCCAGGCGCACCGCGCCATCGATCAGGTTGAAGACAATCTGACCGCCAAACGCCGGGTCGACTTTCTTCAGTTCGGTGGCAGCCAGCAGGGGCAGATACTTGTACATGAAAATGAAAAATGCCAGAGAGAGAACTACGTTGGCGGCAGCCAGCCACCCGCTGATCCTGGTAGCTTTTTCGTTCTGTTGGGAGGCGGGTTGAACCTTTTCGTTTTCCTTGTGAGCCGTGGGTCCCGGCGCAGGCGTCCCGGACTTGTCTTCCTCCTTCATCACCTCTTCGATCGCCACATTGGCCGAGAAGCGCAAGGCGCGATAGCCCAGGGTCATGGCGTAGCCGAGGGTCATGACGCCCCGAACGATGGGCCATGCCATCCATTTGTGCTTGTCGGAAGGGCGGCCGAGAGGTTCGCTCATGGTTACGACTTCGCCGGAGGGCTTGCGACAGGCGATGGCCCAGGCATGCGGAGAGCGCATCATGACGCCTTCGAGCACGGCCTGCCCGCCAACCAGGGTTTCCTCGCCGCTTTCGAGCGCAGGCAAAAGCTGCACGGCGACGAGAAAACGCACGGAATTTCGCAGAGAAAACACGATGATTTGATGCTCCAGGGGAAGGAACGAAGCAAACGCCCAAACATTAGGTTATCACAGGAAGGAAGCAAAACCGCGGCGGACGTCTTACCACAGAGGGCACAGAGGTGCACAAAGTAACCTCGCAAGCGAGCATGCAGGCAAAGTCCTTGACCTTTCGATAGTCTGTAAGTTCGCCGCTATGAAAGATTTTGCCCGGGCCTGTGAAGCGATCGCCGCCGCCACCAAGAAGCTGCAGAAGACGGCGATCGTTGCAGAGTACCTGAAGTCGAGGGCGGTAGAGGAAGCGGCGGTTTCGGCTGTTTTTCTCTCGGGCAAGCCATTTCCCGCCTGGGAAGAAACCACGCTGCAAGTCGGCGGCACGCTGTTGTGGCGAGTTGTGGCGGAGCTTGCCGGAAAAAGTGATGCCGAATTGACTGCCGCGTATCGCAGGCATGGCGACCTGGGCGCGGTGGCTGGCGACGTTCTAGAGCAGCGTGCGGGGCAGGGCTTAAAGATATTGGAGGTCAGCAAGGCTTTTCACGATATTGCGGCGGCTCGAGGATCTGCCGCCAAGGCCGTTCTGGTCCGCGAGTTGTTGGCGCAAGCGACTCCGCTGGAAGCCAAATACATTATCAAGATCATGACCGGTGATCTTCGCATTGGACTGAAAGAAAGTTTGGTGGAGGAAGCGATTGGGAAGGCATACGCTGCTACGCTGGGCGAAGTTCAGCGGGCGAACATGCTGCTCGGCGATATTGGCGAAACCTTGCGGCTTGCGGCGGAGGGCAAACTGGCTGAAGCAAAAATGAGGATGTTTCATCCTCTGGGCTTCATGCTGGCGAGCCCGATTGACTCGGCCGAAGAAGGGTTGAGTTATTTTGCCGAAGCGGCAGTGGAGGACAAGTACGACGGCATTCGCGCGCAGGCGCATGTGTCGGATGGAGAAGTGAAGTTCTTCTCGCGCACTCGAGACGAGATTACGGAATCGTTTCCCGAACTTCCTGGTGCGCTGGCCGGCTTGCCGCAGGATGCGATTCTGGATGGCGAGATCGTGGCGTGGGAATATCCGCCAGATACCGGTGACACGCAGCAAATCGTCGATGAGCGGCCGGGCTTGGTGAGTGAGCAGAAGGCCATGGACCCGGGACACGCTCGCCCGTTTAGCGTTTTGCAGCAGCGGCTGGGCAGAAAGAAAGTGAGCGAGACGATGCTGCGGGGAAATCCAGTCGCATACGTGGCGTTTGATGTTCTTTACGCGAACGGCGAATTGCTGATTGATCTGCCTTTGCGCGAGCGGGCGAGGATTCTGGATGAGCTGGTGGCAGAGCGCATTCACCAGGGAGGCACGGAGTCACGGAGGAAATCACAAGGCGATTTCGGGTTTGACGCGGGCGCAGGCGCGGCACCTGCGGCCGCGATCCGCGCACCCGTGTTTCGGGTGAAATCAGCAGAGGACCTGGATGAGTTGTTTGTCGCGGCACAGGCGCGCGGGAATGAAGGGCTGATGATCAAGGACCTCGATTCGCCTTATCTTCCCGGCAAACGCGGGAAGTCCTGGCTGAAGATGAAGCGCGAGCTGGCGACGCTCGATGTAGTCGTTACGGCCGTAGAGTACGGACACGGCCGACGAATCGGCGTACTCAGCGATTACACCTTTGCGGTGTGGGATACCAATAAGGATCGGTTGGTGAATATCGGAAAAGCGTATTCGGGATTGACCGACGCCGAGATCACCGAGATGACGCAATGGTTTCTCGAGCACACGATTGAAGACCAGGGGTTTCGCCGCGTGGTTGAGCCAAGAATTGTTCTCGAAGTTGCATTCAATAACATGATGCGCTCCGACCGGCACGAGAGCGGCTACGCCCTGCGCTTCTCGCGCATCGTGCGGCTGAGGCGGGATAAATTGCCGGAAGAGGCAGATACCATCGAAACCGCGCAGAAGATTTTTGAGAAACAAAGTCAATAGGTCAATCCCATGTGTTTGTTCCAGTGGATTGCGCCGGCCCCGAATCCCCTTTTGCTAGACTAAAGCGCGATGCCAACCAATCCTGTCTTAGTTGTTCATGGGGGCGCATGGGCCATGCCGGACGACATGGTCGAAGCCCACATCAACGGGGTGCGCAATGCCGTTGCTGCCGGTTGGCGCGTGCTGGAGCGCGGGGGCGCGGCACTTGACGCGGTAGAAGAAGCGGTCGTCATCATGGAAGATGACGAAACGTTTGATGCCGGGCGCGGCAGTTTTCTGAACCGCGACGGCAAGGTACAGCTCGATGCCCTGATTATGGAAGGCGCGACGCTGCGCGCGGGTGGGGTGGGATGCGTGGAGCGGTTGCGCAATCCGGTGCGGGCTGCGCGAAAAATTTTGAGCGAGAGCCCGCATGTGTATTTCGTCAGCGAAGGCGCGGAGCGCTTTGCGGTTGAGCATGGATGCGAACTCTGCCGCAATGAAGACCTCATCATTCCCCGCGAGATCGAGCGGTTGCGGCAATATCAAGCCGAAGCCAACAGCCAGGGAAAAGATCTGTTCGCGCCGGCAGTTTCACACGACACGGTTGGCGCCGTCGCGCTTGATGGCGACGGCAACATCGCAGCTGCCACATCCACCGGAGGTACGCTGAACAAAGCGCCGGGGCGGTTAGGCGATTCGTCGCTGATCGGCTGCGGCTGCTACGCCAACAACGAGAGCGCGGCTGTTTCGACGACGGGCTGGGGTGAACCCATCATGAAGCTGGTGTTGGCCAAATGGACCGCCGATCGCATTGCGGCGGGCAACATGCCGGAGTGGGCGGCGCAGGAAGCAATGAATTATTTGCAGCAGCGGGTGAACGGCCACGGCGGAATTATCGTGCTCAACACAGAGGGGAAATTCGGCATCGCGCACAATACGCCGCGCATGGCATGGGCCTATAAAACCACGGAAACCCAGGACGCAGGCGTGGAGCGTGGGCAGTAAGTCAGCCATTCATTTCCTCCAAAATCATAGACTCAGTTGACAGGCCGGGTTACAATGCCTAGCCGTACTCGGCAACCGGACGGTGGCGGGCTTAACGTCGCCAGGGGGCGTCAGATTGCGGGTTCGCGATTCCCGTTCTCGCGGGAATGACTCAAACCAAGGAGCGACCACCATGATCCGCCGATTTCGTCCCTATCTGCTTGCCTCCAGTTGCTTATTGCTTCTTATTGCGCCCATCAGCGCGCAAACCGGCCCCAGCATTACTTCGATCTCGCCTGCTGTGATCTACGTTGGTGCCTCGACGGTTACCCTTACGATCACCGGCAGCGGCTTCGCGGCGACCGACGTTCTCTGTCTGAGCGGCTACTACGGCTGCGAAGAGTTATTAGTCACCTATGTCAGCTCTACAGAGCTTACATGTGTATTGAGCACGTCATTTCTTTCAAGCGCCGCTAGCTATTACTTCTATGTACTCGACACTGCGACCAACTACGAGTCGAACTCTGTTGAGTTCAGCGTGGTAAATCTTGTTCCTACGATTAGTTCGATCTCGCCGGCGTCCGTAGTCGCAGGTTCGATACCTGCCGCCATCACAGTGAACGGCAGCTTCATGCAAGGGGCAACCGTGCAGTGGAACGGGAAAACACTGTCCACTACGTTTCTCAACTCCGGGCAACTACAGTTCACTCCGACAAAAGGTGACCTGGACTCTGCCGCCCTGGTACCCATCACGGTTACGAATCCATCGCCGGGGGGTATCTCGGATATGCTGGACTTCGATGTCACTTACAAAGCCAGCATCATCACCG
The DNA here is from genome assembly GCA_030039165.1 of Candidatus Sulfotelmatobacter sp. Taxonomy (GTDB): domain Bacteria; phylum Acidobacteriota; class Terriglobia; order Terriglobales; family Acidobacteriaceae; genus Sulfotelmatobacter. Next base: position 4,859 of record JASHQM010000210.1, read on the forward strand.
TCGATCTGCCCGCAAATGACATTGTGTGGGACCCTTACTCGCAACTTCTCTACGCTTCGGTTCCCAGCAGCTATGGGCCGAACGGCAACAGCATTGCCGTAATCAAGCCGAAGAGCGGAAAAATCACGGGTTATTATTACGCCGGTAGCGAACCGCACCCGCTTGCGCTCTCGAGCGATTCTCAATATCTTTACGTCGGCCTCAACGGCAATGGATCCGTGCAGCGGCTCATTCTTCCGAATTTCACCCCTGACATCGATGTGAACCTCGGCACCGGCGAGTACGGTATAAACATTGCCGGAGGTATTCAAGTCTCGCCCTCCAGCGATCACACCTTTGCCGTGAACGAGAACCCGAATTCTTGCTGCTACAGCAGCGGCGTTTACTTCTTTCAAGATTCGACGCAGCTGCCGGATGCGATCACCGACTTCTATGAGGGCTTTGACAATATTATCTTCGCCAATTCCAGCACCGTATACGGTTTGAGTGGCAATGATCTCGTCGCCCAAATAATTGTCAGTTCCAGTGGAGGCACCCTCGGCACCGAGTGGGATGATTTGGTCGAAGGCAATGAGATTTGGTACGCCGGCGGCCTGATCTATGGCAATGGCGGGCAAGTGCTGAATCCCGCGACCGGTTTCCTATTGGGAACTTACGACCTGGGATCTACCGGCTGCTGCGACGTCGCTTATAACCAGATTATTCCCAGTCCGGTTTTCAACCGGCTGCTTGCCGCAGGCACGACTCCGTTTCTGGGCACTCTGGGAGTGACCGCGTACGACCTCGATGAATTCACGCCCTTGGCTGCGGCGAGTCTCTCGCAATTCGCAGGAGACACCATAAGTAATGCGATTTTGTGGGGAACAGATGGTATGGCAATGATCGTGGGAACGACAGGATCGAACCAGCAGGTTGTGCTGTTGACCAGTTCTGACCTGATCGAGCCTGGCAGCAAGACGAGGAATCCTGTCCCGGCGGCGACAGCTCTCTCACCTGCGAGCGCGACTCATGGCGGATGGAACTTTCTCCTCACCGTCAACGGTTCAGATTTTGTCCCTGGAGCGAGCGTCACGTGGAACGGGGGCTCGCTCACGACCGCATACGTCAGCGCGACTCAGCTCAATGTTTACGTTCCCTACACTGACATCGCATCGGCCGGAACGGCGCAGATTGTAGTACAGAATCCCGG
>JASHQM010000211.1 GCA_030039165.1 Candidatus Sulfotelmatobacter sp.
CTCAATCTCCCGAGCCAGTCCGCTGACGTGTATGAGCGGCCAGAAAGAAATGATCGAAGCACCATCCATTTGACCGGACCGGAGAGTTCATCCAAGTCAGTCCATTGCCGACCCTGCAACCAAGAACCAGCCGGCGCATCTGTTCGCCAGAAACGCACAGCCGTTCCGTCATTTACAATGGGCTTGCTGGTGCGTGCGAAACTGACTGCCGGCCAACGACGAGCGACTAACGACTGATTTCCTGCATGAAAAAATCTGAGTTAAAGAAGCAAGTATCCTCTGCCATTCAGGCCTGCCTCGACAAGAAAGCCGAAGAAATTTCCATACTCGAAATGGAAAAAGGGGCGGGAACGTTTACCGATTATTTTGTCTTATGCAATGGAACCAATCCCAAACAAGTGCAGGCCATCGCCGATGAAGTGGAGTTGCGTTTGAAGAATGCCGGCGTGCGGCCTGCTCAGGTCGAGGGATACAGACAAGCCGAGTGGATTCTGGTCGACTACGTGGACTTTGTGGTTCACATATTTTCGGAAAAAGCGCGGAGATTCTACGATCTTGAGCGCTTGTGGAAAACAGCGCGGCGGCTTGAACCCTCGGATTTGAAAGCCAAGCCACGGACTCGAACAGCCACAAGGACAAAGTCGAAGACGAGAAATTCGCTCAAGCGCGTGGTCCCGCAACGCAAAGCGGTTTAGAGCTTTGGACACTCCCTCTGGTCGATGCCGACGTGAAGATTAAGATTGCGTGGATCGGAAGGACGAAGGAGCCGGCGATTCAGTCGCTGACCGACGAATATCTGAAGAGGCTCTCGCGATATGCACAGGTAGAAGGTTTGTCGTTGCGCGATGAAAGCGCTCTTTTGCAAATCGCTGGACTGGCGGGGAAAGCATACAAATCGTCCGGAAAATCGACGCTGGCTCTTCTCGACCCGCGCGGGAGGCAGTTCGCGTCGGAAGAGCTGGCGCGCTTTCTAGGAGACTATCAAAACCACAATTCGTTGCCGCTAATCTTCGCGGTTGGCCCTGCAGGCGGCTTCAGCGACGAAGCTCGGCAGTCCGCGCAGTACTCATTCTCGCTCGGGAAGATGACGCTGGCTCACGAACTGGCGCGCGTAGTTCTCCTGGAACAGATCTATCGTGCATTCACGATTCTGACGGGGCATCCTTATCATTCTGGCCACTAACTGGCGGCTGACGTCGAACTTCTATTGCGTGACCGTTGCCTGATAACTCACCGTCTGCCAGTGTCCGTTGCGCCGGACCCAAACCCGAGTGTAACGGTAGGGGCCGCTAAAATCTTCGCCCAGCTGATGACCTTTGACGTCGGCGCGAGCAGTGACCACAGCTGTATCGCCGTAGAGCCGCACGACCATATCGCTGACGTTCATCGACTCATATCGCAACTGACCGCTGCGGCGAGCGGAAACGGTTTCCTGCTTGGTGGCGACTTGTCCGAGTGGCGTGATAGCGACATAGTCGTCGGCCAGGGTGCGCGCAGTAAAGTCGGCGTCGCGATGGATGGTGGCTTCTTTGGTTTGCCGTTCCATCTCGATTACTTCGCGAATGGTTTCCTGCTCAGCGGTATCGAATCCTGAGCGGGGATGAAGTGCGACGTGCTGTCCGGCAAATGCCGTCAAAGTGGCAAACAGGCAGAACAATAACACTGCACAGTTGTTGACGAGACGGTGTTTGATCACGACAAGACCTCCAACTGGCTGCAGGAGCAACAAGGCTCAGTTTTGCAAGATACGCGAATTTGGATGCTCGCGTTCAGTGGAAAATTCAGAGTTTGTCAAAGAATGATACTCGAAAGCGGGTCTAACATTGTCAGAGTCTGACCCAAATGTGACACTATCTTGAAGAGTGTCCAACGAGCGCCTTTGTTCGAATAATTAACTATAAGCGGCTCTGTTCACAGACTTGCCCCTAAGCCCGGCCCTCTGGCGTTCTAGTAGAATCAAGCAGCGATATGGCGGACGTACGGCGTGGCCTGATCATCGTAAACACCGGTCCGGGAAAAGGTAAGACGACGGCGGCCATGGGTACGGCGCTGCGCGCGGTAGGCCAGGGAATGAGCGTGCTGATGCTGCAATTTCTGAAAGGTTCGTGGCACTACGGCGAACTCGACGCGGTGAAAGCTTTTGGCGATAAGTTCGTGATGAAACAGATGGGGCGCGGGTTCGTAAAAGTCGGTACAGAAAAACCGGACCCCGAAGACGTGAAGATGGTGGAGGAGGCGTGGGCTGAAGGCGATAAGGCGATTCATTCGGGAGAATGGGATCTGATAGTTCTCGACGAGATCAACTACGCCATCAGCTACGGGATGCTGGATCCGGCGAAAGTCGTGGAGAGCCTTAAGACGAAACCGGAAATGGTCCATGTCATCTTGACGGGACGCAACGCACACCCCACAATTATCGAGGTTGCAGACACGGTGACGGAGATGCGCCAAGTGAAACACGCCTATGAAAAAGGCGTCATGGCGCAGAGAGGAATCGAGTACTGATTGGGTAATTGAGCGATCGGGCGCGAGTGACGAAGTTGCGTGCAGCGCTAATTGCCCAATCGCAAATCACTCAATCACCCAATCTTAATGGCTTGGTTCAAGCGCGAATCCGGTGATCTGGACGCTTCGGGCGAAAAGAAAGTTCGCACCGAAGGGTTATGGGTGAAGTGTGAGGGTTGCCGGCAAATCATATGGAAGAAAGATCTGGAAGGCAATCTGAACGTGTGCCCGAAGTGCGAGAGGCACTTCCGTATTGATGCGCGAACCCGCCTGGCTTTGCTCATGGACGACAACCAGTACGAGACATTCGATGCCGACATTGCGTCGACCGATCCGCTCAAGTTCGTTGACCTGAAGCCATATTCTTCCCGGTTGCGGCAGGCGCAGCACGACACCGGGCTGAAAGATGCGGTGATCAACGCCCAAGGCAAGTTGCAAGGGCGGCTCGTAGTGGCCAGCGTAATGGAGTATGCGTTCATCGGCGGCAGCATGGGAGCGGTTGTGGGCGAGATGATCACCCGCGCGGTGGAGCGGGCCGCTGATTCCAAGACACCTCTAATTATCGTTTCTGCTTCGGGTGGGGCACGGATGATGGAGGGTGTCGTCAGCCTGATGCAGTTAGCCAAGATTTCTGCTGCGCTCGCCCGGCTCGACCAGGCCAAAGTGCCGTACATCTCGGTGCTGACGGATCCAACTACCGGCGGCGTGACGGCCTCGTTCGCCATGCTGGGCGATTTGAACATCGCCGAACCGGGGGCGCTGATCGGCTTTGCCGGCCCGCGCGTGATCGAGCAAACCATTCGCCAGAAACTGCCGCAAGGCTTTCAGCGCAGCGAATTCCTTCTTGAGCATGGAATGCTGGATGCTGTCGTGCATCGCCGGGAACTCAAACCCTACATCGCCAGAGCATTGGATTTCATGGGAAATGCATCTGCCGGCCATCAGCGTTCGGCTCTCAGCTAAGCCTCGCCTTCGGACTTGCTTAGTCCGCATAGTTCATTCTGCGTGGTTTGCCATACTGATAATCTAGATTTGCTGATGGCTGACAGCTGAACGCTGATGCCTTTTTCCTCCTACCAAACCGCAGTTGCCCGTATGTATGCGCTTGGTCACGAACTCGCGCACATGCCGGGGCACAAATTCGATCTCGCGCATATGCGTGTACTGCTCGCAGCAATGGATCAGCCGGAGCAGCGTTTTCCCAGCGTGTTGATTGCTGGTACGAATGGCAAGGGTTCGACGGCAGCGACGCTCGCTTCGGTTCTGCGCGCCTCCGGCCTCAAAACCGGCCTGTACACGTCTCCGCATCTGATTCACATCAACGAACGCATCCGGATAAATGGAAAGGAGATCAGCGACGACGACTTCGCATTCTTACACGGCAAAATCGAGGGGATCGCCGGGAAACTAGTTGAACAAGGCGAATTGCCCTGGCATCCCAGTTTTTTCGAAATGATGACGGCTCTCGCCTTCGAACATTTTGCACGCGAAAAAGTCGATCTGGCTGTACTCGAGGTCGGCATGGGCGGACGCCTGGATGCGACCAATGTGGTTAATCCGCGACTTAGCGTGATTACCGATATTGCCCTTGATCATCAGAAGTATCTCGGAAATACGGTGGGCGAGATTGCGTGCGAGAAGGCAGGGATTTTGCGCCCCGGCGTGGCGGTCGTTGTCTTGCCTCAGCAGCCCGAAGCGAATGACGCAATCGGCAACGCCATACTTGAACTGGGTGCGCGGGCTGTGAACGCCGTCCCCTATGTGCCGCCGGTTTCGCCTTTGAGCGAACGGTATCTCGCCTTCAGTAATGAGCAGATCGCTGCTAAGACGGCGGAAAGAACAAAGAAACCGGTTTATCGATTTCCCTTGCAGGTGATGGAAGAACAGATCGTCGTCGAGACGCCGCTGGTGGGGCGGCATCAACTACGCAATGTGGCTCTCGCGATTGCGTCGGCGGTCGAATTAAATCAGCAGGGATTCGGCGGCGTCACGGCGAAGAGCATTGAATGCGGCATTCGCGAAACACGCTGGCCGGGGCGGTTCCAGGTGATTCCGGCTCGCGAGGGATGGCCCGAGGTCGTGATTGACGTGGCCCACAATCCTGCCGGCGCGTGGGCGCTGCGCTCGGCGCTTTCTGAGTATTATGAAAATCGACCGCTGACGTTCGTCTTTGGCGCGATGCGGGACAAGGCGATCGCTGAGATGACTGAAATTCTTTTCCCGCTGGCGGAGCGCGTTATCGTAACGCGTCCCGACAATCCGCGAGCCGCGTCTTCCAGCGAGATTCGGCAAGCGGCGGTGCGCACCGGAGTAGAAATCGACGAGCAGGAGGGCGTTCAAAGCGCTATAGAACACGCCCGCGCCCTCGCCAAAGACGGCGATGTCATCGTAATCGCGGGATCGATTTACCTGGCTGGAGAAGTGATGGGGATATTGGGTGTGAAAATCTGAAAGCGCATCTTTCCGTGAATTTCCCCTAGAATAGAAGCGTGCAGGAAGTAAACCCATCGGCCGAACTGGAAAGCAGCGCCGAGGCAGCCGCTGTAACCGTCCAGCGGCCAAGTCCGCACGCGATTCCCGGCAAAAAATATGGCTGGCTCAGCCGTCTGCGGTCTTATTTGTTTTTCGACCCGCTGATCTGGTTTTATACGGTGGTGATGGGGCTGGGAGCCTTGCCTGCAGGGTGGTTCGATCGCGATGGCCGGATTTTGCACTGGTTCTCGCGGACCTGGTCGTGGCTGATCATGCGTACGATTTCTTCTCCGGTGAAGGTTACCGGCCTCGAAAAGATCGACACCAGCAGGCCTCACGTTTACGCGGCAAATCATGCTTCCGCGATGGATATTCCGGTTCTTTACGTCAACCTTCCCTTTCAATTCCGCATTGTGTTCAAGAAGGAGCTTTTGTCGTATCCGCTGGTGGGTTGGCAGTTGAAGCGGTCGGGGCAGGTTTGCATCGATCAGCAGAAACCGACGAATTCGATCAACGCGATCCGCTCCGCGGTGAAGAGTTTGAAGGCTGGGATGCCGCTGGTGATTTATCCGGAGGGGGGGCGAACGCCGGATGGCTACATCAAGCCGTTTCTGCCGGGGGCGTTTTTTCTAGCATTGAAGGCGCAGGTGGATATTGTGCCCATCGCGCTGATCGGAACCTATGAGCTATTGCCAATGGATACCTACCACGTCAAATGCCGTCCACTGGAAATGCGCGTCGGTGAGCCGATCTCGACAGCAGGATTGACATTGCGCGATTTAGAAGCGCTGTCGGCGAGGGTGCAGAAGGCAGTGGAGGAGTTGTATTATTCGCCCAGTTCTTTCTCCACGTAGTATTTTCTTCGGGAAGCCCTTCCATGTCTGACCACGTCAATCCTGAATTCGCCTTCTGAGCTTCTTGATTTGAGCCCTCCAACCATAAATCGCCGATTCTTTCGCTGAACAGCCGTTACACTGCCAGCCCTATGTCATCAAATGTCTCCCGATGCAGGGGTCACATTTTGCGCCTATAATTCCATCACTTCGACTGGAGAGCAGAAAGCATGTTCTCTCCCTCCCACCACTGGCGGGTCGTGGTTGCCGCAGTCATCAGTCTGATCGGTTGCTCTTACCTTGCTTACTTTGATCTTTATGGCATGCCGGCCGCGGGAGTGCTGGTTGAAGATCAATCGGGGCATGCAACCGTTTCTTATGTGGAGAGCGACTCGCCGGCGGCGCAGTCGGGCGTTCAGGTTGGAGATACCATCGTGGCCGTCGATGGCCAGCCCATCGGCAGCATCGTCGATTGGCTGGCCCACCGCATGAATTTTCAGCCTGACCGAGCAATTCTTATCGGCGTAGAACGCTCTGGCCACCATCTCGACTTAGCTATGACGGTTAGCGCCGGCGCGTGGGAGGGTGACAACGCGCAATATCGCATCTCCGAAATCATCTTCCTTGCCAGCAAACTTATCACCCTGGTGATCGGGCTGTTTGTTGTCTTCAGCCGTCCACGCGATTTTGTTTCCCGGCTGGGCGGATGGGTTCTGGTGACCATGTCAGTTGTGTTTCAAGCTTTTCCTTGGGGAATGGCCTCGGCGATCCGTTCTCTCCCGTTTATTGTCCAGTGGCCTGCAATGGTCGCGCACGTGAGCGCGGCTTTTCGGACGCCGCTGCTGTTTGCATTTTTCTGTCTTTTTCCACGGAAGCTGATTGAGGACCGCCGAATCTGGGTTGTGCTTCTCGCTGGGCCCTTCATCGCAACAATATATTCTCTCTATCTTCTGGCACGGACGGTATATCAGCCGGAACATCTGGCATCGCTTGCTCCTGCGTGGGTGCTGACGGCGTTTGGCGTGCAGAGCGTGATCTATCTCGTAGCCGCGTTGCTGGTGCTACCAATCGGGTACTGGAGACTCGAAACTCCCACCGACCGTCGAAAATCCCGCGTTCTGGTTTTTGGCGCGCTCGTCGGTTTGCTTTTCTATTTGCCCCACGTCGTGGGCGTAGTTCTGGCCACCCATAACGTTCCCCTCTCAGGTTTCGTGTCGTCCTCTGCCATCGATTTGGCCTCCAGTGTGGGCTTTCTGGTTTTTCCCTTCTCTTTCGCCTACGCCATACTGCGTCACCGCCTCTTCGACGTCCGCGTGATGATTCGTCGCGGGCTACAGTACGCGATGGCTCGCCGTGTTCTTCTGTCAGTGCCGCCGGTGATGGCAGGACTTCTGGTCCTGGACCTGATGCTTCATGGCAACCGTCCGCTTTTTGTGGTCCTAAAATCGCGAGGCTGGTTGTACGCATGCATCGCTGCCGTCACAGGGGTGGCTTACTTCCGCCGCAGGTCGTGGCTTTCTGCGCTCGATCGACGATTTTTTCGAGACAAGTATGACGCGCAGCAGGTGTTTCATGAGATTGTCGAGGAGATACGCCGCGCCCCCACCATCCAGAAAGTCGCTCCTCAGGTAGTTTCCCGAATCAAAGACGTTCTTCATGCCGAGTTTTGCGCGCTCTTGCTGCGCAAACAGGGCGAAAGCTTCTACCGCATTGTGGACGTTTCGCCGTCTGGGGCTTTTACGTCGGATCTGCCTGCCACCAACAAAATGGTCACCCTGGTGCGCGCTTTGGATACTTCAGCTCCCATCTCGTTGGCTGAAAGCGGATGGCTCTGGCAGCAGTTGCCGCAGGCAGACAAAGATTTCCTTCACAATTCGCGCATTGATTTGTTGGTGCCGGTGGCAGTGACTGAAAGCCAAAGCGAAGCGATGCTCGTCATGGGAGCAAAGCTCTCGGAGGAACCGTATAGCCGCGAAGACGTTGGACTACTGGAAAATGTGGCGGCCGCCACCGCGTTGCTTCTTGTTCGCGGCCCGGCCGGCCTTCCTGGCCGCGCTTTTGAGGAATGCCCACGCTGCGGCATGTGCTACGACACGGGAACAACCAACTGCGAAGTGGAGGGCGCCGCACTGCGGCTCGTTGCGAGTCCCCGGCTCCTGGTTGACCGGTACCGGCTCGACAAGCGCCTCGGGCAAGGCGGCATGGGAAAAGTTTACCGTGCCACCGACGTTTCACTCGACCGGACAGTGGCAGTAAAAATGATCCGCGAAGAGTTTTCTAGCGATCAGCAGGCACTGGAACGCTTTCGTCGCGAGTCTCGCGCAGCTGGCGGTTTTTCGCACCCGAACATCGTCACCGTTCACGATTTCGGTGCGGACCCGAATCGGAGCGCATTTCTGGTTATGGAGTTCCTCGAAGGCCGCACATTGCGCGAAGAAATCTCTGTTAACACAAGACTGGATCCCTCACGCACCCTGCAACTTTTCGAAGGCATGTGCGCGGGGGTGGCCGCAGCTCACGAGCGGGGTCTGGTACATCGCGACTTGAAGCCGGAGAATATTTTTCTGGTTCGCGCGGGCACCTCCGAGGTCGTAAAAATCACAGACTTTGGAATTGCCAAGTTTCTTCCCCGCGTGGCCGAAGACACGGGGATTACACTCACTGACGTGTTCATCGGCAGTCTGCCTTACATGTCACCCGAGCAGTTGTCCGGCGGCGAGCTTTCCCCGCTTTGGGACGTTTGGGCCCTCAGCGTGATTGCCTTCGAGGTGCTGTGCGGCAAACAGCCCTTTCGGGGCTCCGATTTCCAAACTTTGAGAGGTGCGATTCTGGATGGAGCCACCCGGCCGGTCTCGTCGCTTATGCCCGAGGCCCCACTGCACTGGCAGGCATTCTTCGATCGCGCGCTGGCGGGCTCGGCGAAGGGACGCCCGGGTTCGGTTGACGAATTGTGGGCTGAGCTACGGTTGTGTTTTTCCTCGGCATAGCCGTAACTTTTTTCTCCTCTTGGGCGTTATCTCTGTGTAACACTACTCCGCGCGGAGAACCGGTTGAAGGCTCTGACCAAAGAAGCGCTTGATCGGGGAAAATCCGATCGGGACAAAAACGAGCGGCTTCTGATCGAAGCGGCACAGCGCGACCCCGCTCGTTTTGCCGATCTCTATGAGATTCACTTCGAGCGGGTATATGCGTTCGTCGTGCGGCGGGTTAGAGATCGCTCCGAAACCGAAGATTTGACGGCGGAAGTCTTTCATCATGCGCTGGCGAATTTGAAGCGTTTCGAGTGGCGTGGAATTCCCTTTGCGGCCTGGCTTTTTCGCATTGCCGCCAATCTGATTTCTGATCGCCATCAAAGTAGAAGGCGTGAAGACGTTGCGGACGATCCGGCTCAAATGGATTCCGTGCCGGCGGACGACAAAGAATTTGCCGAGGTCGAACGCAAAGCAACTTTATTCCGCCTGGTCGAAAGCTTGCCGGGCGAGCAGCGCAGAGTGATTGTGCTTCGTTTTGTAGAGGAGAAGAGCATTAAGGAAGTGGCGCGTGATATTCGCAAGACTGAAGGCGCGGTGAAGCAGTTGCAGTTCCGCGCCCTCACGACGTTGCGCGCCAGAATGGAGGGCGCCGATGCCTAAGCGCTCTCTGAATCCGCGAGACAACGATGTGAAAAAGATCGAGCAGCTAAACCGCGCTGTGGACGCGATGCTGGCGCGGAGCAATAGCAAGCCGCCCAAAGTGGAGGTGGGAATCGAGCCCCTGGTGCGCATTGCGGCAGAATTGCGCAATCTGCCGAGCGCAAGCTTCAAGGCACGATTGAAATCCAAATTTGGAGGCAAAAATCGTATGTCCACCGTAGCCGAACCCGTCGCAGCCGTTGGCGTTAGTGCATCAGCAAGAATGGTTTTCCAGGATCCCGCCAGGGCAATCGAGCTATACAAGCAGGCTTTTGGCGCAAAGGAAAAATTCCGTTTCGTAATCAGCGAGCGAGATATTCACGCTGAAATCATGATCGGCGATTCGACCGTTCACATCACCGGTGAATGGCCTGAGGGCAACCGCTTTAGCGCGGAAACGCTCGGCAATTCGCCGATTTACATGTCGATCCAGGTTCCCGACGTGGATGCGTTCGCGGAGCGTGCGGCTGCGGCAGGCATGAAGATTACCCGGCCGCCCAAAGACCAGTTCTATGGCCGGCGAGACGTGACCATGGCCGATCCCTTCGGATATACCTGGGTTGCGTTCACCGTAATCGAAGAGGTGCCAGTGGAGGAGCTACACCGCCGCATGGCCAAACTCACACCCGGCCAGGAAAGCGGTCGCGCGAAACCCGCGCCGGGCGTAGATCCGGTGCCACGCGGCTTCCGCATGGTGACGCCGTATTTGGTTGCCGAAGATGGCAATGCGCTGATCGATTTTGTCTTGAAGGCTTTTGGCGCGGAGGAAGCGCTGCGCATTTCGACCCCGGCCGGCGTTCACGGCGAGGTGCGAATCGGTGATTCGATGATGATGATCGGCGGCGGTATCGCGGGAAAAGAGTTCTCGACAACGTTGCATCCTAATGCTCTGCATGTTTACGTGAAGGATGCAGATGCTATTTACAAGAATGCACTGGCCGTGGGAGCTACCTCAATCGACGAACCGCGCGACCAGGATTACGGCGAGCGCTCGGCTACGGTGAAAGATGCCGCGGGGAATTTCTGGTACATCGCCACGCACAAGGGCGAAAGCTACATGCCCAAGGGATTGCACAACGTGAATGCGTATCTGCATCCACGCCGCGCCGAGCCCTTAATTGCTTTCATGAGGCGCGCCTTCGGTGCCGAAGAGATCGCGAAATACGCTTCACCAGATGGAGTGGTTCATCACGCCGAGATTCGCGTGGGCGATTCTGTCGTGGAGATGGGCGAGGCTCACGGCAAGTACGAACCAATGTCCGCCATGTTTTACCTTTATGTGCCAGATTGCGATGCGCTCTACCGCCGCGCTCTGGCCGCAGGAGCAAAATCACTGCATGAGCTGACCGACCAGCCCTACGGCGACCGCAACGGCGCGGTGACTGATCCGTTCGGGAACGTCTGGTATGTGGCGACGCACGTGAAGGATGTGACGCCGTAGTTTCTACAAACCGTTTACTGTCCCATCCAACAAAAAGAGCGTTGGGTGGGGCACTGCTCAAGGACGTGAAGGTGTAGCGAAAAGTGGGAGATCACACTCGACGCGGTCGGCGGCAAGGAATGGGTGCCATATAGGGTGCCAGGAATTGGAACTTTGTCACGAACCGCCTGCGGTAACAGTTGGAGCTGTTGTCAAGCTTGCAGGGGTTGTCGTAATTTCAAATCAGCACTACCGGTTTCCGCGTGGTATGCTCCGCTTATCTCTTGCTATTGCACCAAAATCGCTGCATACTTAAGTGGCCCCGCCTGTGGCGGGGGTTCGCAGCCCTCTCCCCACCCTCCCCGTAGCTAAAGGTGTCAGCGCTGGCGCTGGTTCTCAGTTCTCACCTTATCCCTGGCCTACCGAAGCGGCGCAGCGAAGCGGGTCGAAATCCCACAGCTTAGTATCAGTCGAAACGCTCTCCACACCTACTTCTCCGGCCATTTCGGTGCCGGGCTTGCCGCACCAGACGATGCGAAACTGCGCCTTGTTACCGCAATAGAGAACGTCCACGAAGTCGCCCGGCTTCAATAGGGCGTCGACGCATTGAAGCGTGGCACCGCGCCCGCTGATTGTGCGGAGGCTAGCGGGTTGCGTAAAGGGGCGGGAGTTGGCGTCCATACCCCAGATCTGAACGGGCAGGTCAACGAAAACGCGCGATTGGCGGCGCCGGTCCATAGGATGCTCCTTGGGTTTCAGCGAGGTTTGAGGGATGGTAGGAGGGATGGCCCGCCGAGCAAAGGTAACCCAAGTGACAGGTGGGGCTGTGCCGAAAGTTTAGTTACCTGTGGTGAGAGCTGCAGGTTGACGCTAGTTCATATCCCCAAGCGAACAAGCGCCTGGGCCGCGCGGGTCGCCGCAGGTGCCGCATGCGCCGGAGGCGGGCGAGGCGGCAGCCGATCCTTTTGCCGATACCGCGAAAACGCTGAGTCGTGGCGTGAGTTTGTGGCTCTGGCACTTCGGGCACTTGGCTTTATCGCGACCGAGCACTAAGGCCTCGAACTGGTGCTGGCATTCCTTACAGATGTATTCGAAAATCGGCATGTCGCGATTCCTCGTTTGAGATTGTTCCTATTAGAATCGATTTGTGGGAACTTCGCAAACTGCGCGTCCATCTCTGGCTGTATCAAACTCCCAAGGGGAGTTGGAAAAAAGTGCTGCCCAGCGCGTGTTGTTCAAGCCCAGCCTATTCCATCCGCATCCTCGCCTGCGAGGCGGCCACGTGCAGACTCTGGCTGCTTTTTTCCGCTCACGGCGGATCCATTTGCCGCAGCCGGAACGGCGCCTAGTTGAGGTCGAGCCGGGTATACCTGTCCTTTGCCATTGCCATTGGCAGAAAAATCGGGACGCGTTAACTCTGATCGCCGTGCACGGCCTCGAGGGCTCAAGCGAATCGCAATACATGCTGGGTGTTGCGCGTAACAGCCTGGCTGCTGGCATGAACGTAGTGCTCATGAACCAGCGCAACTGCGGCGGCATGGACCACTGCGCCCCCACTCTCTATAACTCTAGCCGCTCGGCGGATGTTGCCGCAGTGGCGCGCCACCTCGTCGAGCATGATGGCATTCCTGGTTTCGTGCTCGCTGGTTTTTCGATGGGCGGGAATCTGGTTCTGAAGCTCGCCGGCGAATGGGGCAGTAAACGTCCTCCGGAATTCCGCGCAGTTGCGGCGGTTTGCCCGGCGATAAACCTGGCAGCCGGAGCCGACGCACTGCATGAGCCAGCCAACCGGATTTACGAATATTATTTTCTGCTGCAACTCTTCCGGCGTTTCCGGCGAAAAGCGCGTCTGTTTCCTGGGAGTTTTGACGCGGTGCGGCTGCGAGGGGTGAGGTCGTTGCGCGATTTTGACGATCGCATAACCGCTTACTATTGCGGCTTCGCGGGAGCGGACGATTACTATGCCCGCGCGGCTGCCGCAAATGTCATCGGCCAAATAGCAAGGCCGGCTTTGGTGATTCATGCGCTTAACGATCCATTTGTGCGAATTCTGCCGAAGACGCGGGCCGCGCTCTTGGCCAACCCCGACATTGCCTACATCGAGACCGAAGATGGCGGGCACTGTGCGTTTATTGGTCGGCGCGATGGGGACGCAAGTTACGATGGCCGCTGGGCGGAGCGCGAAGTCGTCGAATTCGCCAGACAGTTTCGCTAGCAGTTTCGACAACGCGCTCACTCCGCTCGGGCTGGACTTCGAAATAGCGTGAGAATATCGGCGCCGCGCCCTTTCGTTCGCGTGCGAACCACCGCAAGGATCAGCATCGCGAGCAAGATCGTCAGTAATCCTTCCGATGCGGTTTGTATGCTCTGGCTGTGTTTTGGCAAGATCGAAAGGCGTCCATACACGAATTCGATGTGCACCCAATAAACCAGCAGGGAAGCTTGTCCCAGCTGTATCAGCGGACTGAATCCCCACTGTCCCGCCGGTTTTTGTGCGAAGCCCCAGCGGCACCAGGCGTAGCAGACGGAGAGAATCACCAGCAACATGCCGGCGCGAATCAGGAAAAAATTCGGGCTGGTATGCCAGTAGTCGTAGACGGAGTAAAGCTGGCGCGGCTGATGGTCGAGCCAGCGGCTGAGCACAATGAGCACCAACCCGGCCAAGCCCGCCAGAAAGAAAGTTGGCGCCTCTCGCGTACGCACCCAGGCACTTTGAAGAATGAAACCGGTGGCGAGGCCGGCGAAGGCGAACCCTGCCCACGGAAAAATGGGAAATAGCCATGTCTGCGGAGCGCCCAGATTGTGGACTCCGTTGATATATGACTCGAGCGGCCAGGGCAGCCAGTCCGGACGCCAGGTTGTCCACAGCGGCGGAGTGAGCAAAGAAATAATTGCGGCTGCGGCGATCGATGTGCCGGCCAGAGCGAGTTTGATCTGTGTTCCCCCATATGCCGACAGAACCAGCCAACAGACGAGACCCATGAGCATCATGGACATCCCGATCGTGTTCAGAATATCCACGCGCAGCAGATCGCTGAACGGCGCCCATCCCCAGGCGATGAGATACTCCTGCAGCCGAAACAACAGCCCGAAGCCGAAGATTTCCGCGCCACGGCGAATGGTTTGCCGTGCGATTTGCGCTGGCGGCAGATTCTTCTTGCGCAATTTTTCTGTGACCAGTGCGAATGAGATGCCTGCCAAAAACAGAAACGAAGGCGCGGGAAAAGTTCCGCCCAGCTGCGAGTAAGTGAAAAACTGGCTGTGGCGGACAGCCGGGCTGAGCCAGGAATCGTAACAGTGCGTCTGGAACATCAGAACGCAAGCCAGCCCGCGCATCCAATCGATGTACGCCAGGCGCGACGAATTTGCTCCTACCTGCATATGGTTTGCAATGTGGAAGTATACGGTAGAAGAGTTGGAGTTCGTCCTACTCTGCAGATTCGATCTGCACGAAGGTCGTGCTTTTAAGAGAATGGGGGCCGGGCTTCCAACGGCTGGGAGGAGGTTGGTGCTGGCGCATACGATTCGCTGCCGAACCGATGTTGAGCGATGCCGATACGAGGTGCCTGACGCGAAGCGGGCCAGCGATTTTTTGGTTCTGAATCCAATGCAGCGCACTGCTGATACTGCAACCGCATTGGCTGCAATCGGGTGTGCCACCGAAGACACAGGGCTCTACACGGCTTTTGAGGTCGGCCGAGTAATTCACCGACATTTGGGAAAACAGACAACTGTGCGGACTCGAGGGCGGCCTCACAAAGGCGCGGGCTACGCCTTCTGGCATTAGCAGTTTTGGATAGTTCTTCGAAAGGGGTGGTAGTTCACGCGCAACCCGGGCGCGCTCGTCGGCGGTCAAGCGCTCCGGGCTCTCTTCGTCCATTTGCGGGCTATATAGGCTCACCCAGATGTGGTCGACTTCCGGTTGTGCATTCCAGAACGCTACATACTCTTCAAGGTAATTCTTCCACTGGACCATGGGACGCGTGATCACCCAGTGCACATTAATTCTCCGGCCGGCGATGTTGTTCAAGATGCGCTCATAGGTTGCCGGTTTGCGGCGAACGTCGTGATGCTCAGGGAGGCCGTCGACGGAGACCGCTACACGGAGACGTGAGAAGTCCATCCAGTGGGCAGGGATTGGGATCACGCCACTGGTTACGACCA
>JASHQM010000212.1 GCA_030039165.1 Candidatus Sulfotelmatobacter sp.
GGCCCTTCATATTCGCGATTGAATTCGTAGCGATGGCGGTGGCGTTCGCTGATCTCCAGCTTGCCGTAAATTCTGTGCGCCAGCGTATTCGGCTCAATCTTGCAGGTCCACGCTCCCAGGCGCATGGTTCCGCCCAGTTCCTCCACTCCGCGTAATTCGCGTAGCTTGTAGATCACGCGATGTGGAGTCGCCTGATCGAACTCGCTCGAATTGGCTTCAGCCAAACCAACCACGTTGCGCGCGAATTCGACGCACGCCGTCTGCATTCCCAGACAAATACCAAAGTACGGAACCTTGTTCTCGCGCGCGTACCGAATGGCGATTAACATGCCTTCAATACCGCGTTTGCCGAAACCGCCCGGAATCAGGATTCCGTTGTAGCCCTCCAGTTGTGCGTCGACGTTTGCCTGATCACACCCTTCCAGCCCCTCCGCTTCAATCCAGTTCAATTGCAGCTTCAGATTGTGCGCCAGCGCGCCATGAACCAACGCCTCTTTCAACGATTTGTAGGAATCTTCATACTCCACATACTTGCCGACGATGCCGATGGCCACCGTATCTTTTGGGTTGTAAACGCGGTGCACAATGTCTTCCCACTTGGAGAGATCGCGATCTTTGGCATCGATGCGCAAGTATTTCAGCACCAGCGTGTCCACACCTTCGTTGGCGAAGACCAGCGGCACTTCGTAGACGGAAGCCACGTCTTTCGCAGTGATTACGGCATCTTCCTGCACATTGCAGAAGAGCGCGATCTTCGACTTGATTTCCTTGCTGAGAAAACGGTCGGTGCGGCAAAGCAGGATGTCAGGCTGGATTCCGATGCTGAGCAGCTCTTTCACCGAGTGCTGCGTTGGCTTCGTCTTCAACTCCTGCGCCGCCGCGATGAAGGGAACCAGCGTCACATGCACGAACAAGGTATCGTCGCGTCCCAATTCCTGCCGCATCTGCCGGATGGCTTCCATGAACGGCAGCGACTCGATGTCGCCAACCGTTCCCCCGATTTCCACGATGGCAACGTCGACATCCTGTGCGACTTTCTTCATCGCCGCTTTGATTTCGTTGGTGACGTGCGGAATCACCTGCACGGTCTTGCCCAGATAATCTCCACGTCGTTCTTTCGCGATGATCTGTTCGTAGAGACGGCCAGTCGTCCAATTGTTGTCGCGGGAAAGTCTGGCGTGGGTGAAACGCTCGTAGTGGCCAAGATCGAGATCAGTTTCCGCGCCGTCGTCGGTTACAAAGACTTCGCCATGCTGAAATGGCGACATGGTACCCGGATCGACGTTAAGATACGGATCGAACTTCATCAGATTGACCTTGAGCCCGCGGCTCTCCAGCAGACAGCCGATAGAAGCTGCAGCCAATCCCTTGCCGAGTGAAGACACAACTCCGCCGGTCACAAAGATGTACTTCGCTGGCATCTCTTCCTCGCTGTAAATTGTTTTGGAAAGTTTGTGCAGGTGGCGTGCACGATCAATTATGACAAACCTGGTTGTGGAAAGGAATAAAAAATCGGCGCATTGACGTGGAAATCTACATCGGCGACAATATTTTTTGGGTTCGCGGAACTCCGAGGAGAACTATCCACCAAAGTGGGCCTGTGGCGCAGCTGGGAGCGCGCTTCCATGGCATGGAAGAGGTCGTCGGTTCGATCCCGACCAGGTCCACCAACTTGCTACGCTGATTCTCACCACGTGCCGCTCCCTGTCCTAAGCCTTGCCTTCCCTTCGAGCGCCTGCCTCAAGTCCTCAAGCAAATCCTCGGTGTCTTCAATTCCCACCGAATAACGAATCAAAGCCTCGGGGATTCCCGCCCTTGCGCGCTCCCCCTTGGTCGACTCCACGTGGCTTGTAGTTGCTGGCGGTCCAGCCACGGTCTCGACGGCGCCCAAATTCGCCGCCAGATGGGCACAACAGAGACGGGGCAAGAAAGATTTCACCGCCCCAAACCCTCCTTTAAGAGAAAAACTCAGCACGCCTCCGAACCCGCTCATCTGCTTGCGGGCAATCGCATGAGCCTCATGCGACTTCAATCCCGGATAGAAAACCCGTTCCACGCTCGGATGCAACTCCAGAAATTGCGCAATCTTCATCGCGCTGTGATTCTGCTGAGCAATGCGCAGATGCAGCGTCTTCATCCCGCGCAATAGCAAGTACGCCGCCATTGGATCAAGACAAGCGCCGTTGATCTCGCGAAAATGATAAATCTTCGCTACCAGGTCCTTGCGCCCGCACGCCACCCCGCCGAGCGCGTCCGCATGTCCGCCCAGAAATTTTGTCGCGCTGTGAATCACGAGGTCAGCGCCGAGCGAAATCGGTTGCTGATTGATCGGTGTGGCAAATGTATTGTCGACTACAGCAACCGCTTTTTGCCGATGTGCCGCCGCGATCAATCGCGCCAGGTCGACAACCTTCACGGTGGGATTCGTCGGGCTCTCCAGATACACAACTTTGCATCCTTTACCGATCTCTGCTTCGATGGACCGGTGGTCGGTCGTATTGCACAAAGCGACATCGATCCCGAATCGCGGCAGGAACTCGACAAAAATCTTGTTCGTTCCGCCATAAGTATCTTTGATCGAAACCACGCGGTCTCCGGGCGAAAGCAGAGTAAACAGCGTATTGCTGATTGCTGCCATACCGCTGGAAAAGCTGGTTGCGGCATCGGCTGATTCCAGATCGCGGATTTTTTCTTCGAACGCGGCCACGGTGGGATTCGTGTTGCGGCTGTAGATGTGGCCCGGCCGTTTCCCCCGAGCAACTTCCAGCCATTCGTCTACGTTTTCATAGCCGAATGAGACGCTCAGCGCCACCGGCAGTTGCGTGGCACGTCGCCAGCGCTCGCCTTTCTCACCCGCCCATACTGCCCGCGTTCCTAAACCGCTCTGCTTATTTTTCGTTTTGCGCTCGTGCAAAGTGCGACTCCTCCGCGCGATTATAGCGGTCCCGCCGGCGGAAGGATGCTAGGCTGAAGAAGTGAAGCGGGGATTGTTGGGTCGCGTGTTCCGGAAATTTTGGCTTACCGCTTTAAGCTGCCTGTTTCTGACCACGTTCTCCACCGGCGTTCTTGCCTCCACCTGGAGCGTGCACGCACAACCTGCGCGCCTGGTTAATGGCAGCCCCGTTCTGTTTCGGGTGAAGGCGCCGGCGAAGCTGGAGTCGTTAAAAGGAAGCTGGATCGGCCACGACCTTATTTTTAGCTTCGACGCCAGAACCAAAACCTGGTTCGCATTAGCTGGCGTGAGCATGGAAACTGTTCCCGGAAGCTACGGTCTCGAATTAAGCGGCGAGGCGGCTCCAGGAAAGAGTCCGGATCGACCGCTTTCGTTCACAAAAAACTTCGCTGTTGCACGCGGCAAATATCCCAGAATCGAAGTGAAGCTCAGCGTGGAAAGCAAATTCACCGAGCCCACGTCACAACAGCAGAAGGAAATTGAAGAAGGACAACAGATCAAGAAAGATTATCTCAACCGCGTCACGCCCGGCCGCGAATGGGAGGGATCGTTTTCGGCTCCCGCAATAGCGGCCATCTCAGATGTCTTTGGCTCAGAAAGAATCTTTAACGGCAAGACTTCGAGCCCGCATCTTGGTCTCGACTTTCGTGTGCCCAGCGGAACCCCTGTCGAAGCGATGAATGACGGGACTGTGCTGCTGGCACGGCCACTGTATTTCGAAGGAAATTTTGTGGTCATCGATCACGGCCAGGGCCTGCTCACGCTTTACATGCACCTCTCCGAGTTCAACGTTAAAGAAGGCGAGCAGATAAAGCGAGGTCAAATTCTAGGCTTGAGCGGCGGAACCGGACGAGCCACCGGGCCGCATCTTCATGTTGCCGTGAGATGGCAAGGAACATATCTGGATCCTGCGGCGCTGTTGCGATTGCAGTTGCCGTAGACATTACGGGACTGCTGGCTGTCCTGTCACGCATTTCCTCCCGAAATATCGCTCAACCCGCGCGGCGGAATGTCGCGCAGCGCATCTTTCAGACTCTCCCTCATCTCCAGATTACGAATCAGCCGATGCAGATAGTTTGGATGCACTCCCAGAATCCTCGCGGCGCCGGTATAGCTCCCCTGCGTTTGTTCCACGGCATCGCGAATCAATCGCTTCTTCAATTCTTTGATCGCAGCGTGATATTTCGCTTCGCTCATTTCTCGCGCCGGCGCACGATCGAGCAAGGATTCCGGCAAGTCTTCCGGCAAAATCATGTCCGCCGAGCCGAGCACCAGAGCATGTTCAATGGCGTTTTCGAGTTCGCGCACATTTCCCGGCCAGTCATAGTTCAGCAGGCAACCCATCGCCTCGCGCGTCACTGGACGCGGCCTCACTTTGCAGCGTTTGGCGTATTTTTGTACAAAGTGCCGCGCCAGCAGGGCGATATCCTCGGGCCGATCGCGCAGTGCCGGCATGGTGATTTTCAGCACGGCCAGACGGTAATACAGGTCCTGCCGGAAACTGCCCTCGCGCACCGCCTGCTCCATATTGCAGTTAGTAGCGGCGATGATGCGAACGTCTACTCGAATGGGATCATTTCCCCCCACGCGTTCGAACTCGCGTTCCTGGAGTACGCGCAGCAATTTGACTTGTAGCGAGGGCGCCAGTTCGCCGATCTCATCCAGAAAAATTACGCCGCCATCGGCAATCTCAAACTTGCCCTTTTTCAACGCGCCCGCACCCGTGAAGGCGCCGCGCTCGTGGCCGAACAATTCACTCTCCAATAGCGTCTCGGGAATTGCCGCGCAGTTGATGGGCATGAACGGCTTGCTGGCCCGGGAACTGTTGCGATGCAGCGCGCGCGCCGCCAATTCCTTGCCGGTGCCGCTTTCGCCTTCGATCAGTACTGTCGAATCGGTCGGCGCAGCGCGCTTGAGAAACTGATACACCTCTTTCATGCGGGCACTCTCGCCCACCAGGCTGTGCTCCTGGCTGATTTCGGTCGTCAGGCGCTCATTTTCCTGTTCCAGCCAATACAGGCGCCGCCCATTATCGAGCGCCACAGCAGAAATGCCGGCAATTGCTGCGACCAGTTGCAAGTCTTCTTCCTGAAGCCGGTTGTTGACATTGTCGCTGTCCAGATATATGCAGCCAATCACCCGCTGAAAAACAGTAAGAGGCACGCATAAGAAAGAAAGCACGTGCGAATCTGCCAGGCTTTCCACGTCGCGAAACTTTTCGCTGCTGGCGACGTCGCTTCCCAAAATCGCAATCCCCTGCTCCAGCACTTGGCGCGCGATGGTGCGGCTGACTTTGACCAATTGCGGATGCTCCGGCTGCCGCGTGCGGGCGAATACGGAATTGAACTGCTGACCTTCGCTGTCGGCCAAAAGAATGGCCGCGCGACCGGCAGGAGCTACTTCAAAAATAAGATCCAACAATTGTCTTTGCAATTCGTTGAGATCGCGAATGGCGTGAACGATGCGGCTAATCTTCAGCAGCGCATTCAGATTCTGCGCTACACGCAACCTTGCGGGCAGTTCGCGTTGCAGGCGCTCCGGCTGCAGATAAACCACATCCCGGGGATGGATGATGGTTGTTGCCGCAAGCTCGGCATCTTCAAATTCCACCCGGCTCCCCGCCGGTGGCTCATCTTCTTCCGTCAAAAACAGAAAAGAAGAGTCTCCAACATCGATCTGATCTCCATGTTGCAGCCACTGCTCCTCGACCGCAGTGCCGTTGACCAAAGTTCCATTGCGACTATCCAGGTCCCGCACAAGGTAGCGGCCGTTTTGGCAGCTCACCAGACAGTGTTTTCGGGAAATCGAGGGATCGATAATGGCTATTCCATTGCACGCCTCCCGGCCAATGGAAGTTTCATCCTCGGCGAGTGGGAGCGTTGAGTCCTTCAACGGCCCGGAAAGCGCAAGTAGTCTGGGATCCAAGCTCTCACCCCGCGCCTTTATTATCACAGTTTGGCCGCTCCTTCATTCCCGAATTGAAGCTGTTCCAATATCCGAACAGATAGCGGCGCTATCCGACTGGATAGGGAATGGAGACAGCAAGGCGACCGCTTCTACTCGCTTGCATATCCCATCCTTGGCCGCTAACCGGTTTCGCTGCATTCACTTATATGGCATTGACTGTTTTTCCACAGCTAATAGAAGCGCTGGTATGACACATGCAACTTGTAGGGCGCGCTCGTGCTCGGCAAAAGCGATGGGGGAAGCGCTTTGTATATAGTTCCGCCGAGTCGCCGCATCAGGGATTCGAGGGGCCCCCTCATCGGGTCCCTGATATCTTTCTTGCGTAGAACTAGACGGCGGTGGCCTCGGCTGAAGGTGTTTTCACACCAGGCAGGACAACCGCTGCACCACCACGCAGCGTCACGCTGTTTCCCGAAATTGCTGGTACGCGCTCGCCAGGAATCAAAATCCCCACCAGATTGAGCGGATCAGCCGCGGAAAGTGTGACCGCTTCCTGCGCGGCATCGAGCTTGCGCATCGCCCGTATCGATTCCACTGCCACCGGAAGAGCGAACTGCTCGCCCAAAAATCCATCGACGAAGCGGCCGCCACGAATCTCGCCGCGATCTTCGAGCCGTCGAAATGCCATCAGCAACTCGCGCCACGGCGGGAGATTTGCTTCGCGGGCGAGCGCGTCGCGAATGACAATCCCGTAACGCCGCAGGAGCATCCAGCAGGCGGCCTCGATCTTCCTCGGGTGTTCGACCACGTCATCATTGTGCAGCAGGGCCCAGCGCCCGGCATTATGCCGCGGACGCATGATGCGCCCACTCCCTTGACCTGCGCGCCGTTTGGGATCAATTAGCGAGCGCAAATTATCGAACCCGTCCGCCGTCACCAACCCGGCAGCCACAAGTTCCCAGAGCGCGGTCTCAATTTCAGCTTTAAGCCTATCCGTGCCACGAACAATGTCGGGGAAGAAAGAAGCACCGCGCTGGCGCAGGAAGTCGAGTACATTTCGCGCGCCATGGCTCAATCCCATATTCTCAGCGACTTCAGGCTGGCGCGGAGTCATCCAGTCGGCATCTTCCCGTACGAAAAAAGTGATGGGGGCAACACTGGTGGGAATCACTCGCCGGCGCGGCGCGCTGCCATCGTCTGAATCACGGTTGGCGGAATAGTCCAATGTCGCCGGATGCGGCGACAACCTTCCCCAACCTACTGCCCCGGTCAGGCAAAGTTGATCGAGATATTTGGGATCGTAATCGCCAATCCGGCGTGCCAATATCTGGCGCTCCCACGCATTCGCCGGAATCTCGAACCCTTGCAATTGGCGCAGCACTTCGAGCGTTCCGCGCTCGCCGCTGGCTTGCGTTCCCGGAGCGACGTGCTGCCAACGCAGCAGCCACTGCATGAACTGCGCCGCCGTCACCGGCTCAATCTGCTTGCGCAGCGTGGCTACCGTCAGCCGATGAATGCGCGCCAGCAACCGCCGCTCGCACCATTCGATCTCATCATCTCGCAACTCTGGTGGCGCGGCCGCTGCCCGCGATGTACCGCCCGTGAACCTCCCTCGCAAAACCGTCCCACTTGCCTCCATACGAAGCAGCGCGTTGAAAATTTCGCCAGCAGGAACTCCCAGCATCGAACTCAACTTCGCGGCGCTGCTCGGCCCCAGGTGCGACATCCAACCAGTGACCAGCGTCAGCAGCGCGTCTTCCTTAGATGGAATCTGCGGCTCGACTTCAACGGGCCTCGAATCGAAAACCGCATCCGGAAACAAAACTGAAAAAGTCTTCGCCCTCTCTGCCGCCACCCAATAATGCCGGCTATCAACCGATGCCTTCGCAGCTCGCCCGTCGATGGCTAACTTCTTGAAATAATCTCGCCAGCTGGCGTCGCGAGGGTTGGCGTAGGAGCGGACGCCTTCGTCCGTCAAGCCGGGTACGGCTCGCTCCTCCGGCAGCGCTACCAGCGTGTGCAACACATCGTGCAACTCATCGGCATCGCGCACATCGGGCCACGCCTCGGCCCGCACCTGTTCGATCGCCTGGGCATCAAGCCCGCCCACTTCTTCCAGCACCGATTCCGGCAGCGTGCGCCGCATCTGCACCGCACGTGCTCTGCGCTCTTCAAGCGGTGCGTCATCCAGGTACGCATAGGGGTTCGCATTCAGAATCTCGTGCGAAAACTGCGAAGGAACCGGAGTATCGACGGCAATGCAGCGGATGCGCCCGGCAGACATTTCTTGCAGCACCTTTTGCAAGCCTTCGATGTCCATCGCTTCGGTTAGCGCGTCGTTCATCGTTTCGCGTACAAGCGGATGATCGGGAATCGGAATGTCCCCAGGAATGTTCTCTTGACACGCAAGTGCTTCCGGAAAAACTGCGGCGAGCAGATCATCCGAGCGCATCCGTTGGAGCTGCGCCGGGACCTTTTTCCCACCCAT
>JASHQM010000025.1 GCA_030039165.1 Candidatus Sulfotelmatobacter sp.
TATTCCGCTGCGGGAAGCGGGGATCGACGCTCGCATTCTCTCGATGACGGGTTTCTGGCGCGGCGAGGAAAATGAGATCGTGCGAATGCGGCTGACTCCCACGGTTTGGGAACCCTGGCACATCGAATCTTTGGACACGGCAGCGGCATCTGCCGGAACGCGCCATGCCGTACACCTGAAGATTGATACCGGAATGGGGCGATTGGGAGTGGCACCGGCAGAGCTCCCCCGCGTGCTGCAAGCGCTCGCGGCGGCGCCGCACGTGATCCTCGAAGGTATCTCCACACATCTGGCTTCATCGGAAACTATGGATGCGCCCTCGGTAGCCGAACAGGAACGCCGCTTCGAAGAAGCCCAGCGGATGATGCGAGCCGCAGGCTTTAGTCCCTCATTGATTCACATGGCCAATACCAGCGCCCTGATCTCGCGCCGCGAAACCTGGAACAACATGGTGCGGCCGGGGGTTGCGCTTTACGGCTATTATCTGCCCTTTCAGCGTGCCGGGCGCGAGGTGAGCGGGGGCACATTGCGTCTGCCGGTCAAACCTATTCTCACCTGGAAGACGCGTATTCTCTCGCTCCGCAACTTCGCCGCCAACCAGCCCCTCGGCTATGGTGGAACCTACGTGACCAAGGCGCCGGCGCACGTGGCCGTGTTGCCCGTCGGCTACGCCGATGGCTACAACCGCCAGCTTTCCAATCGCGGCCGCGTGATTGTGCGCGAGCACTACGCGCCCATCGTCGGCAGCATCTCCATGGACCTTACGCTGGTGGATGTCACCGGAATCCCCGGAATCACCGTCGGGGATGAAGTGATTCTGTTGGGTACGAGCGACGGGCTGAGCGTCGATGCGCTCGAACACGCGCGTTGGGCCGGCAGCTCGCCCTACGAAATTCTTTGCAATATCTCCAAGCGGGTGCCGAGAAGGTATTGCGACTGAGCATCTGAAGGCATCCAGCCCATTCACCCGACCAGATACGTCGCTCAACTACCCTGCGACACAATTGGCTGGCGTCAGCTAACCTCGATAACACCGCCTTTGCTAAAGTGCAAATAGATGCTTTCGCACTATGCCCAATATATGTACGACTGGGAGCATCGGCTCACGTCGGTGGACAACAACCGCGTCATACGTCCGCTGGAGTGGGGACTGGATTGGGCACAGAGGTGGCCATGCCAGAACGGTTGTGCGCCCGCACAGGCTGCTAACGATCCTGCCCAATTCTTTGTCGATTTCAATCGCCGCATTCTGGCCGCGAGCGACGAATTTTATTCCTACTCGCGGCCAACGGACTTCCGGTTGGAAACGCGCGAGGTAAAAGTCTTCTCGACACGCGAAACTCCGGATTCCAGACTCGAAGCGAAAGTAACAGGTACGCTCGCGCAGTTTCTGCGGTTCACCTCGCCGGTTAAAACGCCATATCCTGAAAACAATCGGGTGAATGCGCGGTGGTTTCCTGCGCGCGGCCGGCGGGCGATCGTTCTCTTGCCGCATTGGAACGCTGACGCGATCGCCTACACCGGCCTGTGCCGGGTGTTGAACATGCTGGGGATTGCGGTGCTGCGCATGTCACTGCCATATCACGACATCCGCATGCCCCCGGAACTTGGCCGCGCCGACTATGCGGTCTCTGCAAACATTGGCCGCACAATCGATGCGGTGCGGCAGGGAGTGGTCGACATTCGAAGCTGCCTCGATTGGCTCGAGCAGCAGGGTTACACCCGTCTGGGAATCGTGGGCACGAGCCTGGGTTCGTGCTATGCGTTCATTGCCGCGGCGCACGACCCGCGTATTCGGGTCGCCGCCTTCAACCATGCCTCGACCTATTTCGCCGATGTGGTCTGGCATGGGCAGTCGACGCGCCACATCCGGCAGGGGATCGAACAGCAGATTACGCTGGAGGCGCTGCGCAAGGCGTGGCTGGCCATAAGCCCCATGGCGTATTTTGATCAGTTCTCCCGCTGGCCGAGAAAATCTCTGATCGTTTACGCGAAGTACGATCTGACGTTCTTGCCAGAGTTTTCCCGCAACATCGTGGAAGAATTCGCGCGACAGGGGCTTGATCACAGAGTTGTGGTGCTACCCTGCGGGCACTACACCATGGGTGAAGCGCCGTACAAGTATATCGATGGCTGGCAACTGGCTTCCTTTATGCGGACGGCGTTCGCAGCCTAGAAGGTATATCCCGTGAAGCACAACCCTTACAGATACATTCGAGGATTAGAGTTCACCCTGTGCGGAATCCTGCAAAGACAGACATTCCTCGCAAGGGCAGATTTCTCGCAGGAGTTTCCAGGAATAGATCCCCAGATCGTGGCCGTCGTTCCACTTGAAGCGGATGGCGTATTTGCCCATGCCTTCGGCAGAAACCGGCTTGGCTGCAGGCTTGAACATGGGCAGGGCGCCGGGGGCAGGTTTGGCGGGCTCTCCCGTCTTACGCTTCGATTTTTCGCGCTCATCGTTACACATGGCGCAAGGGCAGGCATCGCGCAAGAAGGCAAAGGAGTAGCGGGAAACGTGGCCGTCACCCCACACGATATCCACTCCAGTGCCTGTAGTGAGATTAACTTTTACGGATTTAGGATCGCTTGCCGCGGTGGGCGCCTGAAGCGGAGACTGCATGATTTCAGTATCGCACAGTGGCCGCATTACTCCGGGAATGCGACGCATGGCAGGAACGCGCCGGCGGAACTCATGGTCAAACTAAAAAGAGACCGTGAGTTAACGAGTCGTCGTGGTGGTGGAACTGCTGCTGTTGGCCTTCGGACTCGTGACTACGCCAACCGCCAACCCTCCGATGGCTCCCGCCAGTATGCCCATCAACGCCAGGACCAGGACACTCTCGACCAAAGTTCCCTTGCCACTTTTGTTGAACATTCGACCCCCCGAATACAAGCAAGCATTATTTTACCGGCGAAACGGCGCTTCAACAAATTGGCCAAGCTGAGGCAATTCCGATAAAATAAAGAATTCGAGGAAGGTGTCTGAAAGGATCTATCGCAGTTATGGCACAACAGTGTGAAATCTGCGGCAAGAAGCCGCAATCCGGAAACCGTATCAGCCACGCCCACAACGTCACCAAGCGACGCTGGAACGTAAATTTGCGCTCGGTGCACGCCCGGGTGGGCGCGACTACCCGGCGCATGCGCGTCTGCGCCTCCTGCCTGCGCAGCGGCAAAGTGGTCAAAGCGTAGAAATTTTATCGCGGCGTGAGCAAGACGCCGTTGCCAAATTCCTCTCTTAGATTCTGAACTGGGTGCGCGACTTACTCCACATTCAGCAATTGAATATCGAAAATCAGCGTGGCGTTGGGTGGAATGGCCCCGGGATATCCCTGCGCTCCATATGCGAGCGAGGGGGGAATTCGTAATTGGCGCTTGCCGCCGACCTTCATTCCGGTTACACCTTCCTCCCACCCCTTGATCACTTCGCCGTTGCCAATCGTGAAATCGAAAGGCTTGCCGGCGTCGACCGAACTGTCGAATTTTTTTCCGTTAGTCAGCCAGCCGGTATAGTGAACGCGCACATGACTGCCTTCCTTGGCAACCTGGCCTGTGCCAACGCGGATGTCCCAGTATCGCAGGCCGGAGTCGGTCTTCACGCCCGGCCCCGTAACTTTTGTGGGAGCGTTTGTGTTTGTAGCTTTCGCCTTCTGGGTGGCGCTTTGCCCCGCGGCAAGCGCTACCATCACCCCGAGAATGATCGCAGCCGCGGCAAAGTTTTTCTTCATCGCTGCCTCCTTCGTCCCATCTTAAATCGTAGGAAGCGCCACTGGGCGCATTGGTTTGCCCGACCTCGTTATCCCAGCCTCGATCGGATCGCGGTTGCCACGCTCCAGGTAAAGCATTTGCTACTCCAGCGCAATCATATCGATTTCGACAAGAACGTCTTTCGGCAGGCGCGCTACTTCCACCGTGGAACGCGCGGGTGGCGCCGAGTGGAAGTATTTCCCATATACCTGATTCATGGCCGCGAAGTCATTCATATTCTTTAAGAACACGCCGCAGCGAACGGCTTTTTCAAGGCCGCTGCCCGCGGCTTGCAAGATTGCCGACAGATTGCGCAGTACACGGTCTGTCTGCACACTTATGTCACCTTCAACAATCTGGGAGGTGACGGGATCGAACGCGACCTGACCGGAGACGAATATAAGCCCGTTGGCTTTGATCGCCTGCGAGTAAGGCCGATCGCCTGAGGGGCATCCTTGGTGGAAACGATTTCCCGCATAGATCCTACTTCAAACCTGTGATCACATACGCCTCCGAAAGCACCCTGTAATAATTGTAGGCGTAGGCGCTGCCGTCGCTGGAAAATATGGGAGGCTCAGTCCCCTGCACGCCCG
>JASHQM010000026.1 GCA_030039165.1 Candidatus Sulfotelmatobacter sp.
GCAGCGCATCTTCCTTAGATGGAATCTGCGGTTCGACTTCAACGGGCCTCGAATCGAAAACCGCATCCGGAAACAAAACTGAAAAAGTCTTCGCCCTCTCTGCCGCCACCCAATAATGCCGGCTATCAACCGATGCCTTCGCAGCTCGCCCGTCGATGGCTAACTTCTTGAAATAATCTCGCCAGCTGGCATCGCGAGGGTTGGCGTAGGAGCGGACGCCTTCGTCCGCCCGGGCACCCACGGCTTGCTCTTCCGGCAGAGCCACTAGGGTGTGCAACACATCGTGCAGTTCATCCGCATCGCGCACATCGGGCCACGCCTCAGCCCGAACCTGCGCAATCGCTTCCGGATCCAGCCCGCCTACCTCCTCCAGCACCGACTCCGGCAGCGTTCGCCGCATCTGCACCGCTCGCGCCCGGCGCTCTTCGAGTGGGGCATCATCCAGATAGGCGTAGGGATTCGCATTCAGAATCTCGTGCGAAAACTGCGATGGGACTGGCGTATCCACGGCAACAGAGCGAATGCTGCCATCGGCGAGCCCGCTCAGAACGGCCTTCAGGCCGTCAACATCCATCGCCTCCGTCAGAACATCTTTCATCACTTCTGCGACCAGCGGATGATCAGGTATCCTGCGATCGCCCTTGATGTTCTCGAAGCACGCGGCGGCATCAGGGAAAACCGAAGCCAGCAGATCTTCCGAGCGCATGCGTTGAATCTGCGGTGGAACTTTCCTGCCGCCCTGAAAGCGCAGCAACGCCAGCGCCCGATTCGCATCCCAGCGCCAGCGCGTTCCAAAAATTGGAGAATCGAGCGCAGCTTGCTCCAGAATCGGCTGCACCGTCGTCGCCTGCAGGAAATTAAAAACATCGGCGAGTGGAAAACTGTGCTGCTCAGCCAAAGCGATGTTCAGGCCATTGTCCGTAGCGGCAGCCTGCAATTCGAAATTGAATCCAACGCAGAACCGCTTGCGCAGGGCCAGTCCCCAAGCCTTGTTGATGCGCCCGCCAAACGGAGCATGAATCACCAGCTGCATGCCGCCGCCTTCATCGAAAAAGCGCTCAGCAATAACTGTCTTCTGTGTCGGCACCGCGCCCAGAACGGCGCGGCCCTCGAGAACATATTGAATGGCCTGCTCGGCGCAGGAATCATCGAGGCCGCATTCCTCCTTTAACCACGAAACCGCATCGGCTACTTCCGGCTGCGTCGCCGAAAAACCCACGGGCGATGTGTGCGGCAACAGGTCGCCGATTTTTTTCCGTAGTGTTCCAATATGCTCGGACAACTCCTCGGTGCGCGCTGGGGCCTCACCCCGCCAGAACGGCACACTTGGCGGCGCGCCGTGGGCATCCTGTACCAGCACGCGGCCAGCGTTGGTCTCGATGCGATGAATGATCCACGAAGTGTTGCCCAGCAACATGATGTCGCCGCGATTGCTCTCGACCGCAAAGTCTTCGTCTACCGTTCCGACTACGACCCCGTCCGGCTCGGCTACGACCGCGTATAAAGAATTGTCGGGAATCGCTCCGCCGCTGGTGATGGCGGCAAGCCGAGCCCCTCGCCGCGCCCGCAATTTGCGATTCACGCGATCGCGATGCAGATACGCACCATAACGTCCTCGCCGCGCCGCGATTCCTTCCGAGAGCATTTCCAAAATCGCTTCGTATGTTTCACGCTTCAGGTCGCGATAGGGATAGGCGCGCCGCGCGAGCGCAAACATCTCGTCTTCATCCCATTCTTCCGCAGCGCACGCGGCCACGATCTGTTGCGCCAGCACATCCAGCGGGGCTTCGGGAATCATCAGGCGGTCGAGATCGCCCTGCCGGATTGCCTGGACAAGGGCCGCGCACTCCAGCAGATCGTCGCGCGTTGTCGCGAAGAGTCGCCCCTTGGGCACTGCTCCACGCCAGTGGCCCGAACGCCCGACCCTCTGTAATGCGACGGCAATCGAGCGCGGCGAATTGATCTGTACGACAAGATCGACTGTGCCCACGTCGATGCCAAGCTCGAGCGACGCGGTTGCTACCAGCACGCGAACCTGGCCTTCTTTCAGCTTCTTTTCCGCCGCTAATCGCAGCTTGCGTGAAAGACTGCCGTGGTGTGCGGCGACATGTTCCTCGCCCATGCGCTCGCCTAACTGATGCGCAACACGCTCCGCCATGCGGCGGGTATTCACGAATACCAGCGTCGAGCGATGCTGCCCCACCAGCGTCACCAGCCGGTCGTACACCTCATCCCACATTTCGTTGGACGCCACTGGACCCAGCGGCATTCCAGGCACCTCAACTCCCAGATCGAGCTTGCGCCTGTGGCCGATGTTAACGACCACCGGATCGGTAGCACCATTCCCGGTCAAAAAATGCGCCACTTCTTCAATTGGTTTCTGCGTCGCGGATAAGCCAATCCTCACCGGCTTCTTATGCGTCAGCGCATCCAAACGCTCCAGAGACAAAGCCAGATGGGCCCCGCGCTTGTCGTCGGCCACGGCATGAATCTCGTCGACAATCACCGTTTCCACTTCGCGCAAAATCGCCCGGCTTTTATCCGCAGTCAGCAGAATGTAGAGCGATTCGGGCGTGGTCACCAGAATGTGAGGGGGCCGCTTCAGCATCGCCCGCCGCTCGTGCATCAGCGTGTCGCCGGTGCGCACCGCGGTGCGAATTTCGGGCATCAGCAGGCCGCGCTCGCCCGCCATGAGCAAAATCTCGCCCAGAGGAATCTCCAGATTTTTCTGGATATCGTTGCCCAGAGCCTTCAGCGGCGAAACGTAGAGAACCTCGGTGCGATCGCTCAGTTCGCCGGCTAGTGCCTTCCGCACCAGCCGGTCAATGCAGGCCAAAAACGCCGCCAGCGTCTTGCCCGATCCGGTGGGTGCGGAAATCAGCGTGGTTCGGCCGGCCAGAATGTGTGGCCAACCCTGCTCCTGCGGCTCGGTCGGCGTGCCGAATCGCCGCACAAACCAATCGGCGACAAGAGGGTGAGCCCACAGGAGAGAATCGGGAAGGGACTGCATCCAACAATTTTACCTTTTCTTTATTACTTTCGCCAGTTCTTCGCTCTCAATTTGTCGCCCAAACCATCGGAGCGCGTGCGCGCCGATGCTAGAATCCCCACGATGCCCAAACTTTCTGCTCAGGCTCGCGCCCGCTGCATTAAACTTCTTCTTTTCGACGTCGACGGCGTCCTGACCGACGGCAAACTCTACTTTTTGCCCACGCCGGCCGTCCCTGATGATTCCGGCAGAATCGAGTTCAAAGCCTTTCATGCCCACGACGGCATAGCCATCTCGCTCGCTCGCATCGGCGGTCTCAAGACAGGACTCATTACCAAACGCATTTCCGAGAATGTCGCCCTGCGCGCCCGCGATCTCAAACTTGACTTTGCCTACCAGGGCGTCGATAACAAGCGCAGCTGCTTTCTCTAAGCCGCGGCCCAAGCCGGACTGCAACCCGAGCAAGCAGCCTTCGTCGGCGACGATATCGTCGATCTTCCGCCCATGCGTGCCGCTGGCCTCGCCATTGCTGTTAAGAACGCACGCGCCGAAGTCAAGCGGGAAGCCCACTACGTTACGTCACACTCCGGCGGCGAAGGCGCCCTACGCGACGCCGTCGAGTTCATATTCAAGGCTCAGGGAATCTGGAAACGTGTGTTGGAGGAGTACATCAGTGGCAAATCCAGCTTTCAGCCCTCAGCTCGCAGCTCCGAGCGAGGCAAATCTCAGCACAGATAATTCCTGTAGGCGCGCATCTGCAGCTAAGCGAAAACGACGATCGGCGAAACAAGCACGCAGGAGCCGAAAATTAACTGCACATAACTACCATGAAAAAACCCACCGGATGCTTGCTTGGGGCGTGCTCGGGTCAGCATCCGATGGGCTACCGTTTCTCCTTACTCACCCTGTTGTTTTCAGGAGTTATTGCATCATTAAACCCCAGAAGTCGGCGAAGTTCCGTCTAGTTTTGTAAAACTTTGTAATTTACATTCTGCGTCATCTGGATTTACATTTCGCGTCATCTGCAGATGTGCGCATTCTGCCTTACACAATTTATTGCAAAGGATTAGGAGGGATAATATACGGGTGAGTCAAAGCGTCGCATTCAGTGCAAATAAAACAAATTCGATGTTGACCAGGGAACAGGTGACTGATGTTTTCGACCGCATCCTCCGACTTTCGACAGCCGATGAAATCGAGGTTCTTTTTTCCGGCGGAAAGTTCGCGCTGACCCGCTTCGCCAACAACACGATTCATCAGAATGTGGAGGATGAGAATCACGTTCTCTCCGTGCGCACCGTGTTTGGCGGGCGCACAGCGCGGGCCTCAACGAACAGATTTGATGAGGACAGCCTGCGGCGAGTGGTTCAGGCTTCGGAGGCGCTGGCTAGGGTGCAGCATCCGGATACGGAGTTGTTGCCCCTGCCCGATCCGAAACAAGCGAGCCTTGCGGACAGGGACATCCGCGTTATACCGTCGCGCTATTTTAGCGAAACCGCGGCCCTTACACCGCAGCTCCGCGCCGAGGCGGTAAGGCAGATCGTTCGGGTCGCTGAGAAACATAAGCTCACTGCCGCCGGGATCTATTCTTCGGGAGAATCGGTTGAGGGCCTTTTCAATTCTCGGGGTCTCGGCCAGTGGCATACCCAGACCCTGGCGGAAGTTTCCATCAGCATGCTGGCCGCGGATTCTTCCGGATGGCAGAAAGCTAACTCGCCCGATGTCGCCAATCTTAGCCCGCTCGCAATGGCCGAAACCGCGGCTCAGAAAGCCATCGATGCGGCTCATCCTCGGGAATTGCCTCCGGGCAAATACACCGTAATTCTTGAGCCCTCCGCGGCGCTCGACATTGTGGGATTCATGTTCTGGGATTATTCCGGCATGGCCATCTTGGATCAGCGGTCATTTCTTACCGGACGCATTGGCAGCAAGCTGTTCGGCGAAAACATCACCATCTGGGACGATGTTACGCATCCACTGCAAACCGGAGCGCCCTTCGACGGTGAAGGCATGAGACGGCTGCGCGTGCCGCTGGTGGAGAATGGAGTTGTCAAGCGCGTGGTGTACGCCAGAGGAACGGCGGAGCGAATGAAGAAGTCAGAGTTCAAAGACAAGGTCGGGCTGATCGAAGCCACCGGGCACGGATTTCCATTGCCCAACGAGGTCGGCGAGATGCCAGTGAACATCGTGTTCGCGGCGCCGCAGAATACGCAGACCTTAGAGCAAATGATTAGCTCGACGGAGCGTGGGGTGCTGGTTACACGGTTGTGGTACATCCGCGAAGTCGATCCTTACGAAAAAATTGTTACCGGCATGACACGCGACGGCACATTTCTAATCGAAAACGGGCGCGTGCAAGGCGGAGTGCGAAATTTCCGCTTTAATGAAAGTCTGATTCACCTGCTTTCGAATGTAGAAGCCATGAACGCGCCAATCCGTGCCTGCGGAGAGGAGTCGTTCGACATGGTTGTACCCGCGATGAAGATCCGCGATTTCAACTTCACGGAAGTGACGAAGTTCTAAGCGGTCCTGACACCAACGGATACTCCTGACATCAGTCTCTGACACTCCGGTAAATTCCCTCTAATAGACACATCCACAAGTACTTAGCCATCACTCGTTCCATGACTTCAGTAACTTTGCAGCCTTGGTTCGCGGGTGTACGCTGCCCTAAGTTGCGGCAAAAATCTGAGGTGCGCTGCTCAGAGCGCTCGAAGGAAAGGTTTTATTGGCAGTGGCTGGCAACGAGGCGGAACAACAGGCGGCGATGGAAGCACAGGCGCAGACTGCATTGCGGCACTATGCCGAGATGCAGAGCGCGCCGCGTTTTCCCTTGCATCTGCCGGTGGAAGTGAAATCGCAAATCGGAGCGTGCCCTGCTGAAACGCAAAATATTTCCGCGAACGGAGTTTTGTTCGCGATGGATCGCGACGTACCGGTTGGATCGATCGTCGAATTCACGATTCTGCTTCCGGCAGAGGTGGTCGGATCGGGCTGTAACATCCAGATCGACTGCCACGGGCGCGTGGTCCGCAGCTTCGACGATCGTGGACGCCGCGGCGTCGGCGTAGTAATTGACGAGTACCATTTCGAGCGGGCATAACGACAGGAAAATTGATGGCGAGCACTTCGGTCAGCATGGGTGACAATCACGGCGTTCACGGAAGCAACGGCACCGGCCCGTTGATTCGCGTGATCCTGGCCGATACCCAGGCTATTTTCCGTGCAGGCTTGCGCAAGGTGTTCGCGCTGGAGGACGACATCCGCGTCGTCGGGCAGGCAGAAACGCTGCCGCAAACCCAATCGGCGGTGACCAAGTTCTCGGCGGATGTGCTGATTCTCGAATCGGCGTTGGCCCCGAACCCGGTGGAAGCGGTTTCTGAACTTCTGCAGAAAGCGCCGCACTTGAAGATCGTAGTGGTTACTCCCACGTCCGATGAGCAGCTCACGCTCGATTTGTTCCGCCGTGGAGCGCACGGCATCCTGTCCCGCGAAGTGGAACCGGAGCTTCTGGTCGAATGTCTGCGCAAGGTCGCAGCCGGTCAGCCCTGGCTGGAGAGCCAGGCTATGCACTGGGTGATGGAGGCATTCCGCGGACAGAATATGCGGCCTTCAGGAGCGCGGCCGAAAGTTCAGCTTACCCCTAAGGAATCACTGATCGTTTCTTGCGTGACGCAAGGGATGAAGAACAAAGAAATTGCTGCTCGTGTGGGCACGACTGAGCAAGTGGTCAAAAATTATCTGCGCAAGGTATACGACAAGTTGGGAGTAGCTGACCGGCTGGAGCTGGCGCTCTATTGCCTGAGCCATCACGTGGTCGATGGAGTGAAGCCTCCGCCGGCGCCCTCCGCCACTCCTCAGAATGGTGAAGGCCAGAACTTGTCGGCGGCAAGCGCGGCCGCGGGAGCGACACCGTCGAGCGTAGTGACCACCCATTCCAGTGCGGATGCTCTCTCCATCACCCCTCCGAAAAAGCCTTCTTAGACTCCTGGTCTTGAGGTCCGAAACGCATTCGGCACTTCTGCGAAAATCCATCCCTAGTATCCAGCTAAGAGCCCCGCACTCAGCGTGCGTTTGCCGCCTTGAGCATTGCGGCCGAAATCCCGAGCGCGGGAAGTTCTTTGATAAACTTGGAGTGTGTTCCAAGGCGTTCCCTTTCCGCGAGCACCTGCGCTAGCAAGGGGAGGGGTCGCCACATATTTCCGATTTGCCGGAGAGATGGCCGAGTGGCTGAAGGCGCACGCTTGGAAAGCGTGTTTACTCGAAAGGGTAACGTGGGTTCGAATCCCACTCTCTCCGCCAGATTTCGAATCGCAGCCAAAAATGCGGGTTCCGCGAGCCTGTTACTATTTTTGCGCGGTTCCTGTTACTAAAATCGTGAGATTCCCTTGTCACGCCGTATTGGATTCTAGGGAATCTCATGGCAAACCGCACCGCAACGCTTTACATCCGCATCACCAAGAACGGCAAAAGCTCGTTCTGCAAACCCGTCTACCTCTCAAAGGGCCGCCTCAAGCCTCATTACGCCACGGTCGAGGGCGAGCCCGAACACCACCCTGAAGGTGTTTATTACATTCGCTTCGGGACCGGGGTTGGCAAGCAGCGCTTTGAATCTGTCGGCCTGGATGCCTTCGTCGCCTTGGACAAGCTCGGGGAGGCGCAGCGTGGGCTGCGAGAGCAGCAACGCCACCCAGGGTCTGCTGTTCTACGAAACACTACGTCGGAGACCAGTCGGATGGCGATCGAGGATGCGGTCGAGCGCTATTTCAGAAACCTGCGCTCGCAGGGAAAGGATTCGAAGACCATTCGGGCTTACAAGG
>JASHQM010000027.1 GCA_030039165.1 Candidatus Sulfotelmatobacter sp.
CGTGGGTCATCAGCGGCTGGCGTACCTGCCCTTCGCGCTGCGGTGGCGTTTTCCGGTCCGGTGTCAGCGATTGGCATTGCGTTCACTCGCTCTTCCGCAAGTATGGCACTCGGGGTCAAGGCAAGGATCATGTTTGTGCTTGTCATAATGATGACAGCATAGGAGCGAATGATTCGAGTGGGCTATCCGGATCTTGCGGGCAAAGCAGATTAGTCCGGGTAAGCGGGGATTCAGCGGTGAACCCTAGGGCAGAAAGGTGCGCTCCACGAGCGCTCGATCCTAGAGTCCTGCCCGGTGTTCATTGGCTTTTCCCATCACCGCATCTAGCGCTTTTTCCAGTTGGGCCTGGATATCGATGTCCTTATAGATGGCAAAGTTGGCGCGTTTTTCCTTTTCATCGAAACCGCTGGCGCGCCCGGCAACAATAATGACGGGGATGTTGGCCGTCTTAGAATCCTTCTTCAACGCTGTAATGAGCTCGCTGCCCGACATTTTCGGCATCTCCATGTCGGTGACCACTAGATCGGGCGTCAAGCGATCTAGAATCTGCAAAGCTTCGGCGCCATTGGTGGCCGACTCAACGGCGAACCCGCGCTCTTCGAGAAAGCGGCAGACGGTGTAGCGGATTAACATGGAATCGTCGACGACCAGCGCGACAGAAGGCATGAGTATGCAACGTGCTGAGTGCACGCCCCCTCTGGCAGATTAACAAGAGATTAACAACGCGAACAAGCGCCAAGTGCGTTCAGAATCGTTACCTTGGTGATGTCCGCAGATCCAAGGAGGGCCGCTGGAACGATGCTGGAGGAAACTGGCGGCTTCGCTTACTCCTGAGTCTCGCGCTCCGCCCGTTCCTCGATACTCATATCTTTGAGTTCGCTGGACTCGAACACTTCGCGGCATTCCAGACATTCGACAAACTCGGCGTCTTCATCGCGGCTGATGATCTGCACGCGCGGATGTTTGCAAGGTGGCTTAACGTCCTGAGGGTGAGAGAACGGCTTCGAGCTCATAAATCCGGAGCACCGCTCCAACCTCGAGGTACCAGGGGGCGGATTCGCGGGAATTTTCCGGTATTTTAGCCCGGCTTTCGCGCTTGTCAAGTGCCTCTAGATTGCGGGCGGATAAATTTCGGTATTGAGTTGCCGCGCGTTGGTTGCGAACCACAGTTAGCCTGACGTTCGCCTTCCAGCCCTAGACGGCGGCTACATTCTAAGCCCTTCAGTGGCTGATAGTTATCGGCGGGCCCCTTTTGCCGCTGTGGGAGCGCACGACGCTTGCGGAAGCACTGGTGGGAACCTAGAATAAAACACGACGGAAACAGTCTGATATTGATCCGATTTGCTCAGACTGAGATTAACCAAAAAGGGCAGATTCGGTGACGATTGCCGGGTCGAGGATCGAGGGTGGAAATTAAGCAAGGATGGCAGTCTTCAGAGTAGGAGAAAGGCGCTCATGAGCTCGGATGCAAAGATTCCCCAGCCGCTTCCGGCTACACGTGTCCGGACTCCCGAGGGGACCAAATTGCCAATTTATATGGATAATCACGCGACCACCCCGGTGGATCCGCGCGTGCTGGAAGAGATGCTGCCTTATTTCAAGGAGAAGTTCGGCAATGCGGCCAGCCGTAACCATTCTTTTGGCTGGGTCGCAGAAGAAGGTGTGGAGACAGCGCGCGCGCGTATTGCGAAGCTGATTGGAGCGACCACAAAAGAAATCATTTTTACTTCCGGCGCTACTGAGAGCGATAATCTCGCCATTAAAGGCGTCGCGGAAGCACATCGCGAGAAGGGCAATCACATTATTACGGCAGTGACCGAGCACAAGGCCGTGCTCGATACCTGCAAGCGGCTGGAAAAGTATGTTTTCCGCGTAACTTATCTTCCGGTGCAGAAAGACGGCCTGATCGATCTCGACGATCTCAAGCGCGCCCTGGACGACAAGACCATCCTGGTTACCATTATGGCTGCAAACAATGAGATCGGTGTGCTGCAACCCATCGCCGAGATCGGCCGACTTTGCCGCGAGCGTGGCGTCATCTTTCATAGCGATGCAGCGCAGGCCGCGGGAAAGATTCCAATCGATGTGAACAAGCAGAACATCGACCTGATGTCGATTTCCGGCCACAAGATGTATGGGCCGAAGGGCATGGGTGCGCTCTACATGCGGCGGAAAAATCCGCGCGTTCAGCTTTCTCCCATGATCGATGGCGGGGGGCACGAGCGCGGCGTGAGATCCGGCACTTTGAACGTTCCGGGAATCGTCGGCCTGGGCAAGGCATGCGCAATTGCCCAGGAAGAAATGCCAACCGAATCCATTCGCCAGGCCGGACTGCGCGATCGCCTGCGGGACCGCATCATGGGAAAGCTCGACGAAGTTTACATCAACGGCTCCATGGAGCGCCGGTTGCCCGGCAACCTTAACATGAGCTTTGCCTACGTAGAGAGTGAGTCGCTGTTGATGGGCATGAATGATGTCGCGCTTTCCAGCGGTTCGGCATGCACCTCGGCGACGATTCAGCCATCTTATGTATTGCAGGCTCTCGGCGCAGGAGACGACTTGGCGCACAGCTCGATTCGCTTCGGCATTGGGCGGTTCAATACCGAAGCCGAAGTCGACTATGTCGCCGACCGCGTCATCGAGACGGTCGAGCGGTTGCGCGACCTGTCACCTCTTTATGATGTGGCGAAGGAAGGAGTCAGTTCGAAGGACGTGAAACGGGCCGGCTAGCCACGCTGCTCACATACCGGAAGGCAATATTCATTCTTATGACAACGACAATAGAACAATCTGAGGGAACACCAGCCAAGAACATCACTGTCACCCCGAAGGCGGCCGCCAGGATTCAGGCCACCCTGGCAAAGGAAGGCATTGCCGTCGATCAAGGCGGGCTGCGCCTTGGCGTGCAGGGAGGCGGCTGTTCCGGAATGAGCTACATCCTGCGCTTTGAATCGCAGCCGCGCGAGCAAGACCACATCTTCCATTTCGGCGATGCGCGCGTCTTCATCGATCCCAAGTC
>JASHQM010000213.1 GCA_030039165.1 Candidatus Sulfotelmatobacter sp.
CTCTTAGTTCGGAAAACGCCGTCTCGCCGTCGACGGCCTTTACGCGTCCGCTCTTCAGATCCTCATAGCGGCTGTCCAGCATCCCGCGGACATCCCCTAGCTCTTTCAGGTAGCCGGCCATTGCGTCCTCAACCAGCTCTGCGGGGGCGCGGCCTGTTTGTTGGGCGAGCTCCCGCAGGCGTGACTCAGTGTCGGGATGGAGGTTCACTTCCACGTGCCCAAGTGTAACAGGCCGGGAACGCAGCCGAAAGCCCCGCTGGGCCGATGGTACTGCACGCAAAAGTGTGTGGGAGCGTAGGTCGTTGCCGGCATATAAAGGCTATCAACAGAGATGTTGGTAGCCTTTTCCTTTTGCTATATTCGTCTGTGTTCCGATAAGGCGCTAGCCATGCACAGAAAGGTTATGTTGGCCGCCATCGCTGTCGCCGCGGGGAAATCTGTTTTCACGCGCGTCGATTGTCGGCTTTCATGCTCGGACCCTGCCAGCATCCGGCGTACGTCCAACATTTTCCGTATGAAGGGGGTTTTATGACACTCTTGAATCCACGGTGCCTATGGCAGATCGGCCGGCATTATACCGTTTGGCTGTTGGCTTGCTTTGTACTTTCGTTCACCTTCGGCTGCAAGTCTGGTAAACCCACGGGTGACGCGGCAGGCTCTCAGCAATCTCAAGAAGCCACTCCTCAAGGGGCTGCTCCGATCGGTGTTAGGTCTGGTTCGCAATCGTATAACCTTCTTACGGACGTTCATTGTGATACGAAGTTTCGATCGCTTGCGCAGGATTCCGACGGAAACATCGTCTCCGCGAGTGGAGTTGAATTGGTATGCGACGGACAGCCAATAAAGTTGCTTGATGGCAAGATCAAAGATAGCTGGCTTGAGACTAGTGATTTTGGAAGATTCAAGGTGAAACCTCTTTATACCGTTGCCATTTTTGTGACCCCAGATCAAGATAGCAAGCTGAAAAGTGCTCTCGCGCCTAATGCCGACTTATGTTCTGCATCGGAATTTGGTTATATATCTCGTGTAAGAGCATTACTCTCTGCTAAAGTCGACGTAAATGCTCGAAACTGTGAAGGAAGGAGTACGGCATTGATGTTAGCCTCCGAGGAAGGGAACCTTGAAGAAGTGCAGGCTCTAATCAATGCTGGTGCCGACGTCAACGCTAGGGACAAAGGAAGTTACAGTGCGTTGATTCGTATGCTCGGGGGATGGAACTCGGAGAAGATCAAGATATTCCGCGCCTTGCTCGCAGCGGGTGCCAATGTCAACGCAAGGGGGAGCGATGGGACCACAGCTTTAATGCAGGCATCATGCAACGGGGATGAAATCGAGGTTGTGAGAGCCCTGCTTGCCTCGGGTGCGAATGTGAATGTTGTGCGCGCGAATGGCGACACACCCTTGAAGTTGGCGTCAGAGAACGGCAACGGAGAAATTGTGCAGCTCCTTAAGAGTGCAACACCTCCGGCCAAAGGAGAGTCAAAGTAATCGGCCCCTTGCTCGACGTCAACACCGAAATCCTGTCCTGTCGC
This sequence comes from Candidatus Sulfotelmatobacter sp., assembly GCA_030039165.1. Classification (GTDB taxonomy): domain Bacteria; phylum Acidobacteriota; class Terriglobia; order Terriglobales; family Acidobacteriaceae; genus Sulfotelmatobacter. The sequence continues at coordinate 1,533 of JASHQM010000213.1, forward strand.
GGGGCGGAAGGACTGAAAAATCAAAATCCCCCGGGTGCCGGGTGCCCCATCCTTGCGCGATTTTTGCGCAAGAGCCTGCCCTGAGCTTGCCGAAGGGGTTGATTCCACGGCTCTCAACCCCTCCACGGATCGGCCCTATCTCACGGATCGAAAGTCAAAGTCTCCACCCCTTCGACTCCGCTAAGGGCAGGCTCTTGCCGCTTGAGTGCTCGAGAAATTTTCGCTGCCGTGAACGCGGCAAGGATGGGGCACCCATGCCGTGACGATCTTCGCTACTTTGCGGGGGCGTGAGCTTTCGGCGCGGGCGCGCCGCGCAGCAGGCCTTCGGTGCTGAGGTCTTCGTCGATGTCGGGCCAGTGGATGCCGTATCCTCCGCCGGCGATTTTCCAGTTCTTGCGCTGGGCGGGCGTGGCGTTGAGCAGGCGCGGATACCATACGAGCGGCACGCTGATTACGCGTCCGTCGCGCAGCGAGACGCTCAACGCATCGTCAGTGAATGCGACGTCCAGCACCCGCTCATCCGTTGTGATTGCCGAAGAACCCATCCCAGGCCTCAAGGAACAGCGCCCTGTTCTCAACCACTATTGATTGTATCGTGCGCAGTTCGTGCGCACGAAATCCAAAGTTACCCGCCAGTTGCACCGCGTCGAGCCAGAACTTCGCCGACAAATCATCCCGGTCAACGTGGATGTGCGGCGGTTCGTTCGGCTCATGGCTGTAGAAGTAAAACCGATAAGGGCCAGACCGAAACACCGTCGGCATGGCTTGAATTCTAGCAAAGCCTCGTCGACAGGCACCCACGCCGTCACGGTTTTCGCTACTTTGCAGCGAAACGCTCAGCGCATCGTCGCTGAACATAACGTTGTGCACGCGTTCGTCTGCTGTTGTCGCCGAAGAATTTCTCTCAAGAGTCTCCCACTCACCTTGAATCATCAGATGAGTCGTTCGCCGCTTCGACCCTCACAGGCTGGCGGATAAAGGAGCGCATCATGCCAATCCCTATCATCTGGGGCACAACTGTGGCATTCGGTCTTCTCGCGTGGAGCGTTTTCGCCGCGCAATACATTTGGCCGGCGATGAGCAAACGGGAACCAGCGGAAGCGTTCAGGCCGATCCTCGTGCTGCACGGGTTCAGGTACATCGGTCTCGCGGCCTTGATCCCTGGGGTCGCTTCTCCCGAGCTGTCGGCTACCGTTTTCGCTCGCGGACTCGCCTATGGTGATCTGGCGTCTGCGATCTTAGCTCTCGTCGCGCTCGCAGCGCTCAAGACAAGGTTGGCCGTGCCTCTGGTCTGGATCTTCAACATAATCGGTACTGCCGATCTTCTAAACGCGTTTTACCAGGGCAACCGTATTTCCCTGGCCAACACGCCGGGATTGTTAGGAGCGGTATATTTCCTTCCAATCCTGGGAGTTCCTCTTCTGCTGGTCACGCATATTCTTGTATTCAGAGTGCTGATGCAAAAGGAGGCGGGTGTGCGCCCGTCTGTTGCAGATCGAGCGGCCTAGCGAGCGGCGATGAGCGGCAACCTATGTGCCCTAATTCGCGAAATACTGCTGCGCCAACCAATGGCGCAGCGTGTGCTGAATCTGCTCGGGCATTTTGACAAAGCGAACTCCGAGATTGCCTTTATTGTCGGACCACACCACCTCCACGTGGGCTTTCACGGCGGCTTGCGTTCCGGGTAGTTCGAACGAGACGCTGGACGCGGCGCTGGCATCGTATCCCGCCTCCACTCGCACCTGGAGCCCGCCCTGGCTGAGATTAATCAGCTGTCCGGCGCTGCGTTTTTGATTGCGGGCGCAAATGGTGACCGGTACTTCCAGTCCGGCGCGGTGGTACCGCAGGCGCCCATCGAGAATCATATTGCGCGCCGCGGAAAGCGTGCGCACCGCCTGCTCAACCGAGATTGGCTTATCGAACGCGAACAATGCGCCCGTGCCTTCCATATCTGGCTTTGCCTGCGACGCTCCCATGATCACCAGAGGCACGGTGTTCGCGCGCCCGGTCTCGCGGCGCAGCTCGCGAAAAAATTGACCGCTGCCGTTCAGGTCGCAGTCGACGATCAAGGCGTCGATCTTTGAACGCGACAGCCGCGACAGCGCACGCTGCGGTTCTTTTTCCACGGCAACTTCCATGTGCAGACTGCTCAAAATGCATTCCAGAACGCTGATTTCCTGCCAGTCACGCGAAACTACCAGAGATGAGAGTGTCATGACTCGACTCTACTGAGAGCGGTAATCCTCGCGTAGATCACCAACGTAATGCGGCCTCGAAGCTGGGTTTTTCCAGATGATTTTCCGAAAATCTGATGAGCCGGAGAATCGTCGTTCCGTGCCTCGTTGCGAAGCCGCATAGCGAATCAGGTTTTGCTGCAGCCTGATGCCTGAGCCTAGCTCTTGGAGCTCCGGTACCATTCGACCGTACGCCGCAGACCATCTTCGAAATTTACCTGCGGTTTGTAGCCAAGATGCTTTTCGGCGGCGGAAATGTCGGCCAGCGAGTGTTTGATATCGCCTCCACGTTCGGGGCCGTGGGCGGCTGCGCCCGAATACGAAGTGAGGCGCTGGAGCAGCTTGAAAGTTTCGTTCAGGGTGGTCCGGCGACCAGTGGCCACATTGAATACCTTCCCCGCGGCCTGCGCGGAGGGCGCCTTGCAGGCCAGAAGATTGGCCTCGACGGCGTTGTCGACGTAGGTAAAGTCACGGCTTTGCTCGCCGTCGCCATGGATTGTCGGCTGCAGGCGCCGCAACATCAGGGTTATAAATTTCGCCAGTACACCCGAGTACGGCGAAGAGGGGTCCTGTCGCGGGCCAAAGACGTTGAAGTAGCGCAAAGAAACAGTCTCGAGTCCGTAGCACCGGTAAAACGATGCCATGTAATGTTCGCCCGCCAGTTTGGCGACGGCGTAGGGAGAGATTGGATCAGGCGTCATGCTCTCATGCTTCGGCAGCGTCGGCGTGTCGCCATAGGCGGAGGATGAGGCCGCATAGATAACGCGCTTTACTTTGGCATCGCGCGCGGCGACGAGCACGTTTACGGTTCCATCGACGTTCGTTCGATTGCTGCCGATGGGATCCAGAACGGATTTTGGCACCGACGGAATTGCGGCCTCATGCAGGACGTAGTCGACTCCGGCGCAGGCTTCCTGCATGGCCCGGGCATCGAGAATGTCGGCCTCGCGAAGATCGATCTTTCCCAAAATCTCCATTATGTTTTCACGTTTTCCCGTCGAGAGGTTATCCACACCGCGAACCTGCTCGCCCCGCCGCAGCAACTCGCGCGCCAAAGAAGACCCAATGAAGCCGGCAATGCCTGTGATCAGGTAAATGGACATAGACCTTCATCATAACGAATGGCGGTTCTTATTTTTTGGGCAGACGATTGCCACCAGCCGGCCCGTTTACTTTTCCATGGCGGAACTCTGGCTGTTGCGAAGAATTCTTATGAATTCTTCGCGGCCCATCATGTGGCGACTCTCGAAGAAGGTGAAAATGGCCTGTAAGGCCGCAGCAGGATTGGCCACAGCACGCCACATGTCGGGTGCCGCAACGGATAAAGAATGAGTGCTAACCCGCGAATTCAGAATCATTGCCGGTTTGGCAAGCGAGCGCACGAATCCGCGTAGTTGCTCGCGGTCCTCGTCCGATATCCTGGTGAATGAGATTCCCATCCCGACTCCGGGATAGGCTACGCGCACTTCTCCTTCGGCTTCGAAGCGGAAGCCGTTCGCCTCCAGCCGCAGACTCAATAAAGCTCCCACTCTCAGTGGCGTGGCCGCTTCCATGTAGCAACCGTGCATGCTGATGTCGGTGAAAGTGGCCCACGACGAAATGCTGGAACCGAGTTCCTGTAATCGGGCGCTGCCCTCACAGCGATAGCGCGGGCTCTTGCGCATATCGGCTTTGAAAGAGTGTTGGGTGCCCTCCGCTTCGGGATTGCCAGACATTTGCGGCGGCTCATCGCCCTTCGATGAGCGGGCGGGAGCGGCAGCCGTACTTGGGCTGCCAGAAGAAGAGCGCTTTAACGAAGCTAGGTATGCCGCGCCTGCGTCGAGTTCCTCGGACATAATTCTCCGGACATAGCTGAGCGGTTCCTGCCTGAACTAGGTTGACAGCAGTGAAGGAAAAATTACTCGGCGAAAAAATTTTCCGCTGCCTAACTCTACGGCTCCCGTTATACGAACTGGCCAGAAACGGCGGGCTGAATGCGACTAACGTCAGCGACGGCGTTCCACGAGGGGAAAAATTCAGGATTGGAACACGGGGGTGGAAAAAGAGGCGACGGACTGTCGAATTCTCTTCCATAGCTCGTCACGGCCCGCGCCGGTTTTCGTCGAGAAGGGGACTACCGGAGCTGCCGGATATGCGTCTGAAAGCGTTTTAAGAGCACTATTCAGCCGACTGTTCGAGAGCCGGTCGCTTTTGGTCGCGACCACAAGAAAGTTTCGCCCTACCGAGCTGAGAAAATCCAAAAGCTGGCGGTCACTGGCCTGAGGAGGGATATTTACGTCCACCAGCGCGAGCGACAGCGCCAGCGAGGGACGCTCATGTAGATAAGGCTCGATGAAAAGTGGCCATTCCTGAGAAATCTCCCGGGGGAGCCGCGCGTAGCCGTAGCCGGGAAGATCGGCGAAAAGCAGTTCCGGATGCGGCCTTCCCGCCCAGCGCACTTCGAAAAAATTAATGCTGCGGGTGCGTCCCGGGGTGGAGCTGGTGCGCGCCAGCTTCGAGCCCACGAGCGAGTTGATGAGACTCGACTTGCCCACGTTGGAGCGGCCAAGAAAGGCGACCTCGGGCAGGCTGGGTGCAGGGAAGTGTGCGGCGTCGGTAGCCGCTGCCAAAAACCGGGCAAGAACTCTCATGGTTCAGTTTGCTATGGCGCTGGGAAGATTGGCAAGGCCAGGACAGGACAACCGCGTTGTGCCAGATTCGAAAGGATGGGCCAGCCGCGCGCGCACCCTCAAGGTTTGGATTTCTCTTTCGGTGGCTCCCACAGCTCGATCTTGTTGCCGTCCAAATCGTAGATCCACGCGAAACGCCCGTACGATTCGTCCATGCGTTTGGGATCAATCTTCACGCCCTCTTTTTCCAAACGCTCGAGCAGGGCATCGAGATCATCCACAATGTAGTTGATCATGAGGGCCTGGCCTGGTGCGAAATAATTGGTGTTGGAAGGGAACGCACTCCAAACCGTCACATGTTCCTTTTCGGGGTCGTCGTGCTCACGCCATGGCAGCATGGCGCCCGAGCCTTTGTCCACAAGTCCAAGATGTGTTGCGTACCATTCGCGCGTCTTCGCCTTATCGGCAGTTTTGAAAAAGATGCCGCCAATGCCCACGATGCGGCCCTGATTTTTGGTTTCAGCCTTGCTGGTAGCGGGAGTTTGATTTTGTGCCATGTTCGGTTTTGTCTCAGTTTTGGTGGTACCGGAAGCCTGATCTTGTGCCGCATTTGGTTTTGAACAAGAGAAGATAAAAACGAAAAGCAGAGCAAAGGCTAGCGTTGTCGCGAGCGGACGCGGCATCGAGCAACTATACACCAGGCGGGCGATCTAGACTAAATTGCGCTGGTCCTGGGAGCCCCCGCCGACCCTCACAGAACCTATCTATCGAGCCGATGTACTGACGGCAAACGTGAAGAGCCGAGAAATACGCTCATTTGCTGCCTGTCCATATGTTAGTGCGTACTCGCCCGGCTCCAAGGGGGTGTTGGGAACCAACCTATAGGAGGAGTCCCCGAACTTGGCTACATCGACGGGCAAGCCTCGGTTTGGCGTAAAATCCCGGCGTTTCCATTTCCCCAGCTCATATTCGCGGTCCTTCCCTTTAACATCGAACCGGAACAGCAGGA
>JASHQM010000214.1 GCA_030039165.1 Candidatus Sulfotelmatobacter sp.
GGCCCAAACGGGAGCGAGCCTTTCCGGCGTGGTGACGGACCAACGCGGCGCCAACCTTCCCGAAGTCGCGGTGACAATCAGGAACGTCGACACAGGTGCAACGCGCACCATCGCAACCGACGGCGGGGGGCACTATCAGGTGTCCGGCCTGCCTCCGGGGCGCTTCGAGATTCGAGCGGCAAAACAAGGGTTCGCCGGTGAAACGCGCACGGGAATCACTCTGGCGGTTGGCCAGGACGTCACGGTCGACATTAAGATGCAGCCGAGCACCCCCGACGCCTGCGCGAGCGGTCACGAGTTCCTCGCCACCGACTGCACGCTGACCTGGCACGGCATCACGCTGTACGGTGCGTATGACGTCGGCTTCGGCTGGGTCAGCCACGGCTTACCGCAAAACCCGTACAACTATGAAGGCTCATCTCTGGTGAACCGAAACGCCAATAATTCTCGATTCCTTGTCGAACCGAATAACCTGCAGCAGACGGGTTTCGGCGTCAGGGGCAAGGAAGAGTTTGCGCATGGCTGGTCCGTTGTGTTCAACGCTTCGACCGGCATCAATCCGCAGTCCGGCCAGCTCGCCAACGCGTCAGCCACCGACATCGAAAACAACGGCCTTCCGAGGCATGGCTATTCGGAAGCCATCGACGGCGCGCGCGCGGGCCAACCCTTCAATGACGAATTTTATGGCGGTATATCGTCGACGTATCTCGGCACGCTGACCTTCGGCCGTCAGCGCGCTCTCGGTACCGATACGATGCTCCTTTACGATCCGGCCGGCGGCAGCTATGCCTTTTCGTACATCGGGTATAACGGCACGATGGCCGGCGGCGGCGACACTGAGGATAGCCGTTGGGACGACGCCCTGAAGTATCGCCTCGTCTATGGCCCGGTTCATTTCGGTGCGATGTATAAATTCGCCGACGGTTCCGGCGGCTGCTACTCGGCCTCCTCATCCTGGACGGCCGCCAACTGTACGCCGGAATCGGCGCATAACAACGCTTATGGATTCGACCTCGGCGGAGGCGAGGGAAAGTTCGCCGCTGATCTCGTCGCGCAACATTACAACCAGGCGATCAGTGTATTGAACCCCTTGCTGGGACCAGAGAGTCAGGCTGCGGGCCAATCATTTCAGTCGACCACCGACAGCATCGATACAATCCCCATCACCTCGCCCAATCTGATCGATACAACTAACACTGTGTATGGAATCGTGACCGACAACTATGCAGTTATGTTCGCGGCCAAATATGCATGGAAGCCGGTCAAGTTCTTTGTGGGCTACGAATACATCTGGCAGAATAACCCGAAGAACCCATTGGGTGTTGGAGCTTCGGACCAGGGCGGTTATTTCATGAGTGGGGTCGAAGACAACAATCTTGACAATGAGAAGCTGGTCAACATCTGGTGGACCGGCGCCAAATACTCCTATCGCAGCAAGACCGACTTCACTTTCTCCTGGTATCAGCAGCGGCAGAATGACTTCCGTTCTCCGCCGGCCTGCTCGTCCGCGCCCTCCGTCGGTTTCCGAAGTTCCTGCGCAGGCACGCTGAACGAGGGGTCGGTCTATGCGGACCAGCACTTCACCAAGCGCATCGATGGTTTTATCGGAATCGCGTATTCCTGGGTAAGCGGCGGTCTGGCAATCGCCATTCCTCACAAACCTGGCGTCCCCTATAACTACGACAACAACTGTGCTCCGACAATCGGTGCTCGGTTCAGCTTCTGATATGAGTCTTGCTTCGATGCGCAGAAACGTTGCCGTAGTCGCTGGTGCTCTGCTGCTGTCGTTCGCCTCGATTTGGGCGCAACAGACGGCACCGGCGGCGGCTGATTCGCTGGAAATTATAGGGGAGCATAAGACTGTAACTTTTTCGCGGGCTGACTTTCGGGCGCTGGCGCATGTGAGCCTGACGGTCCACAACGGCCATACCGGCACCACAGAAACGTATTCGGGAGTGCCTGTCGCCGTGCTGCTCGAAAAAGTTGATGCGCCATTGGGAAAGCGGCTTCGCGGCGAGGCGATGAGGACTTTTGTCGTCGCAACCGGCTCCGATGGATATGCGGTGGTGCTCTCGCTGGCAGAGGTCGACCCGGATTTTCATCAAGGACAGGTAATCGTGGCCGATGCCCAGGAGGGACTCGCGATCGGGAAGGATGGGCCATTCCGACTGATCGATTCAGATGACAAGCGGCCGGCAAGGTGGGTGAGAGACCTCGTGGCGATCCAAGTGAAACGAGCGGAATAGGACTTGCTTACAATGATTAGGTGCTGACTGAGCGGCTGGAATTCACGCCCGAACGCGATGCCGAGATCTTCCCTGCTATACCGGCAGCTTCCGCCGTTTTCCTATTGCGCGGCGGAGAAGCTAGGGCTGAGCCTTATATCAGCAAAACCGCGAATTTGCGGCGCCGTTTGCAGCGGCTGCTCGGCTCGCCTGAAGAACACACGCGCAAGCTGAATCTGCGCGACCGCGTGCGCTTTATCGAATATGCGCTCACGGGTTCGGACTTCGAATCCGGATTCTTGCTTTACAAAGTTCTGCGCGACAACTTCCCGAAGACTTATGCCAGTCGCACGCGCTTTCGCTTTGCGCAGCTGGTGAAACTTCATCTGGAAAACCAATATCCGCGTGCCTCGATTACTACCCGCCTGGGAAGACTCAATGGCCGCGCGCTTTACTACGGCCCATTTCTTTCCCGCACCGTCGCCGAAAAATTTATGAACGATTCGCTGGATTTCTTCAAGATGCGCCGCTGCGTCGACGATCTGCACCCCGACCCTAAGTTTCCCGGCTGCATCTACTCCGAGATGAAAATGTGCCTCGCGCCGTGCTTCAAAGGCTGCACCGACGAAGAATATGCCGGGGAAGTAAATCGCGTGCAGGCGTATTTCGATAGCGGCGGTGATTCTCTGCTCCGCGAATGGTCGGCACAACGCGATGCCGCTTCAGGGAATCTGGCGTTCGAAGAGGCGGCGGCGATTCATGTCCGGCTGGAGAAACTGAAACCAGTGATGAGTCAGATGCCGGAGATCGTTCGCAAAATCGACGGCCTCTCGGCGCTGATGATTCAGCCCAGCCATGTGCCGGATTCGGTGACGTTTTTCTGCGTGGAGCGCGGAGCTATTCTTGGCCCGGTGCAGTTTTCGATCACGCCGCCTGAGCAAACGAAGTCGCAGTCGATGGAATCGCGGGTGCAGGCAGTGTTGCAGTCGTTTGCCCCGGCGAAAGCGCGGAGCGCCCTCGAGACTATGGAACATCTGGCACTACTCAAGCGCTGGTATTATCGCGGCCGCCGGATTGGCGAAATTTTTCTGTCCGATGACAAAGGCGCGCTTCCAATGCGTCGCATCGTGCGTGGAATTGGCCGGGTGCTTCGAGGCGAGAGGCCGGAAAGTGACCTGCTCGATCAACAAAAAGTTCGCGAGGGAATTATGGAATTCCCGCGGGGAAGCCAATCGCGAGACGATGCCGCACAGGAAAGGAAGCCGCAGTGAAGAAATCTGCCCCAAAAGACGCCGCCGCGACCACAAACCGCCATGACCAAGAACTGCGCGAACATTTGATTTATCTGCTCGCGGGCGGCGGCGCTCACGCCAAGTTTGATGATGTCATCGAAAACATGCCCGAAAACCTGCGTGGCGTAAAGCCCAACGGACTTCCTCATACCGGGTGGATGCTCCTCGAGCATCTGCGCCTGGCTCAGTGGGACATTCTCGAATTCAGCCGCAATCCCAAGCACAAATCCCCGGAGTGGCCCGAAGGCTACTGGCCGAAAACTGAAGTTCCGCATACTCTTACCGCGTGGAACAAGAGCGTGCAGG
>JASHQM010000215.1 GCA_030039165.1 Candidatus Sulfotelmatobacter sp.
TTCGTGCCAGCTTCAAGGATATCCCATGCCAGGTGCGGATTCTGCTCGAATTTCTTGCGTCTCTCCTGCATGGGAACCAGCAGTTGCACCAGCGCATCAGCGGCCCAGCTCTTGCACTCGATGCAGCCAATGCTTGCCGAACGGCAGCCGTCGTAGACTTTGGCCATAGTCTCTTTCCTGCTGAAGATTTTGTGCAGGTCGCCGACAGGACAAACGTCGGGATTGCCGGGGTCGGACCGCCGTACGCGCGCCGGGTCGGTAACCATAGTCTTCAGTTTCTGACGCACCACCGGCTCAGGATCGGTAAGCATAATCGTGTTGCCGTAGGACTTCGACATTTTTCGACCATCGGTGCCCGGAAGTTTCGGCGCGACCGTCAGCAAAGACTGCGGCTCCGGCAGAACATCGCCAGCCTTGCCATAAAACCCGTTAAACCTTCTCGCAATCTCTCGCGCCAGCTCAATGTGAGCCACCTGATCCTCGCCAACCGGAACTACATCGGCTTTGTAGACGAGAATATCCGCCGCTTGCAGTACGGGATAGCCTAGAAATCCGTAGGTTCCCAGATCTTTATCTTTAATATTCTCGCGTTGCTCTTTGTAGGTGGGTACGCGCTCCAGCCAGCCGAGCGGCGTAATCATCGAAAGCAGCAAATGCAGTTCGGCATGCGCCGGCACGTGCGACTGGATAAACATCACGCACTTTTCGGGATCGAGCCCCGCCGCCAGCCAGTCAAGCGCCACCTCGAGGGAGTTTTCCTTTATTTTCGAGGTATCGGCGTAATCAGTGGTAAGGGCGTGCCAATCGACCACGACGAAAAAACATTCGTATTGATCCTGCATGCGCACCCAGCTTTCGAGCGCGCCCATGTAGTTGCCGAGATGCAGTTTGCCGGTCGGCCGCATGCCACTGAGCACGCGCTTACGAGGGGAGATTGTCATCTGTAAGAGAATACACTGCCTTGATTGAAGATAACGGTTATTGCACGGCTCGCCCAGATCCTTCGCTGCGCAAAAGAGGCCTGCTCAGTATGACAACGGCAGACCGCCAAAGCGAGGACGTTGCAATTTCCTGCACACTAATTGGGAAATGCGAAGTTGGTTGACAACGCATACAATTTAGGGGGAAACTCCGCTAGAATCATCCGCCGATTTACGGATGAGGCTCTAGGTCGGCCCGTCCCCCAGCAAACCCGTTTGTGGACATGTCAAGTCGTTCCATTCCGAAGTCTCAACCCGCCACGAAATTTCTGGGGCCGGAAACGGAAGCAGATGTAGCCGAGCTGGCAGCGCTGTTTTCCACCCAAAGCGGAGATCAGCTTTCCGCCCAGCTCTCGGTCGAGCTCGCCCTCGAAATTGTCCTCAACCAGATTGTCGAGCACGCGTGCGTAGCAACGGGTGCGACCGGAGCGGCCGTCATCCTGGAGCGCGAAGGTGACATGGTTTGCCGGGCCAGCAGCGGAGCTAACGCGCCGGAACTTGGGGCGCGGCTCGACAGCGAAAATGGCCTGACCGCCGAGTGCATTCGCACACGACGCCCACAACGTTGTGACGATGCGCTGTACGATCCGCTCGCCAATGCTGAGGCTTCGCGTTACCTGGGAGTGCGCTCGGTCATGGTGCTTCCTTTGCTGACGAGAGGAAGACTTGCGGGCGTTCTCGAGGTGTTTTCTTCGCTTCCGGCGTCGTTCAGCGACCGCGACGAACGCACCCTGCAGGTCCTCGGCTATCGCATTCTCAAAGATCTCGAAACCAGCGAGCGGCTTAGTGCGGTTACCGAATCCCTTACAGATCCTACGAACATAGGTGCGGATAGCGAACTCGGTATTGATGAATCCCGCATTGTGACTGGACCGGCGCCTTCGGTCGAAACTCCGGTTGAAGACTTACGGAACGTTTTTGTCAACGTTGATCGAACTCTCGTAGACGACCCGGGAGCTTCCGCTGCGCCCACTGCCGTGAAGACTCCGAAAAATGGCATGAGCGCTCTGACGGCTTCGTTGGCCACTGCCTGTGTGACTTGCGCCCTGCTGATCGTTTCTGTGGTGGCGATTCGCTTGGCTGTGAGCAGGAATCTGGCGCGCATGCGGCAAAATGCATATTCGGTTGCCAGGCAAAGTGAAACGCAGACGAACGCTCGACCGCAATCTGCGTTGCAAGTGCAATCTGCCGCTCAGGAAAGGAACAGTCAAACGTCCCTACCCGCGGCACCGGGAACGAACGCTGATTCGACGGAATCGAAACAAGTCCCGCCCGGTTCGGCAGGAATAACTCCTTCGGTTCCACTTGGCGGCTTGGTTGTGTTCGAAAACGGCCGCGAAGTTTTTCGCATGCTGCCGGGAGGGGCCGGTCCTCATGCTCCCATACAAAAAGCTTCAGAAATAGAACCGGTGAACGTTGCTGAACTCTCGCCTCAGGCCGCTCAAAGCAGTTTGCTGTATCGGGTCGAGCCGGAATATCCGGAAGAAGCGCGGCAGCAGAGAATTCAAGGCCCCGTGGTGCTCGAGGTTCGCATCGGGCGGGACGGAGTCGTTCAGGACGCAACCATCGTCAGCGGAGCAGGGATTTTGGGCGAAGCTGCGGTAGCGGCGGTAAAGCAATGGAAATTCAAGCCCCATCTGGTGCAAGGTCAGCCTGTTCCCATGCAAACTCGAATTACACTCGATTTCAGAATGCCGCATTAGTGACGCATGCTTACGCGGCTTCGCCTTTCACCTGCACTCCCGCCCACTTTTCCAGAAGCGTCAGCGTAGCGGCGTAGTCGAGATCGCGGTGGCCGTCTTCGGTGGCCATCTCGTAGATCTCCTCCACGGTTTCGAGACCGGGTAGTTTCACCCGCGCCTCTTTGGCGGCCTCGAGCGCAAGACGAATGTCCTTGTGCATGAGCCGCAGGGGGAAATTCGGCGTGAAATCGCGTTGCAGGACAAACGGTGCTTTGTATTCGACCACGCCGGATTTGACCATGGTTGAGTCGATGAGGGCGAGCAGTTGCTGTGGATCCACGCCTAGCTTGGTGGCTAGCGTGAGCGCTTCGGCGAAACCTTCGAAAATAAGCGCGATTTGCAGGTTCATGGCCAGTTTGGTGGCCTGGCCTTTACCCACGTCGCCCATACGGAAGATCTTTTTACCCATGGCGGCAAAGAGCGGCTTGAGGCGGTCGATGATCGCCGGATCCCCGCCGATCATGAAAATCAGAGTGCCGTTGGCGGCGCCGATCTTCGATCCGGTCATGGGGGCATCGATGTAGGCTGCGCCCTTGCTGCGAAGCCGCTCGGCAAACTTCACGGTTGCGAAAGGAGAAATCGTGCTCGAGTCGGCGATGATCATGCCTTCGGTCACGGACTGCTCAACCCCATCCGGCCCAAATAAAACGTGCTCGACCGCAGCTGTGTCGGCGACGCACATCCAGACGACTGCCGCGCCCTGCGCCGCCGCGGCTGGCGTGGGAGCGATGCCCGCCCCCTCGACAATTTTTCCCGGCGTGCGGTTCCAAACCGTAACTTCGTGTCCTGCCTTCACCAGGTTAGTGGCCATGGAATGGCCCATTATTCCCAAACCCAAGAACGCGACCCGCATCGACTTCACCTCGTAAAGTATGCCGCCTTTGCGATTAGATATGAGGGCGCGATGCAGGTCAAGGGAATCAGGGACCGTCCCCGGGGGCAGCCCCCAAAAATGCTGCATTCAGTCGCTACTCGCAAAATACGCGCACATTCACCTTGCCATCCCTCTCCAGCGTGTCGACATCGACGGTCAAGTCTTGAAGCTGATCCACCAATTCCTCAAGGTTGTCGGGCTTGATCTGTGAGAGATCGACTGGAATGCCTTTCTCGCGAAGTGCGTCGTTGGCCTTATTCAGGGCTTGCGAAGGAATCAGCCCCGCCAGCCGAACGCCCGCGCGCAGCAGTTGGATGGGCACGCGTACGTTGACCTTTGTCGGACCCTCGCCAGACGAATGGTCAGCTGCGTCAACCACCACACGGAGATATTTGGGCGCGGTTTTGGAACCGCCAGCGGTGGCCGCCGCCGAAGATTGGGGTTTCTCTGTCTCCAAAGCAGCGAGAAGCCGCTCGGCCTCATCGGCATTGATGCGGCCTGAGGAAAGCATTTCCAGAATTTGCCTGCGATTCTCACTCATAACTCCTCCTAAAAAAGACTCAACAGGATCGAAATTTGACAACTATCGAACTCAACGCGTGTTCCGCGCAACGCGCCGAAAGTTCGGAAGATCGCCCACACAGCGCGAAAGGGATTAACTCCGCCAGCGATACAAACGATCAGTAGCGCGAGCCAAAGCACCGGAGTCAAGGGCAGAAGCACCAGCCACAGAAGAATCAGCGGCAGGTGCAGATGAAAGCGTCGGGTTTCGCGGCTGCTGGCGGGTACGAGGATGCTGGACGTGCTCATTTCAACGCCTCCAGTTCGCGTATGGCTTCGTCGGCATCGATCTCACCGCGGTTCAAACGCTCGAGAATCTCAGCGCGTGTGGGCTGTGGATTGGTGTCGACAAACTCCAGGCTGCGCGCGATGCGCGTAAGCCGCGATTTGATCGTGGGATAGCTGACGCCGAACACCTGCTCCATTTCTTTGATCGAGCCGTGACTGCGCACAAAGGCAGTGATGAAGACCTGATCTTCCAGACTCAACCGCGCCAGCTGCGGCAGTTCGAATCGTCCCTCGACGGCAATGTCTTTTTCGACGAGCCGAACCCGCTCGACGAAGATTGGCTGCCCCTGCGTCAGCCGGGTCAGTTCCTGCCAGTCGGAATTGTTCTTCGGGATAGTCATCAAGATTCCTGAGCCAGCGACAGTCATAAATTAAATTACGTAACTTTTATACCGATTTATAGTAATGTTTGTCAATAAATATATTAATTTTATTGATTATAGGTCCTATGGATCTCGGTGTTTCGTTGTCGCACCGGCGGCTGTGGCGGCAAGTTACACACAAACAACAACTTACCAGTGAAGGCACCCCAGGATCGCACTTTGAATCCATGATCGCGCTTCATATTTTAGGTTCCCCGGCAAAGTCGACTGAGTGAGCGCCAATGTTGATTTTCGCGATTGCGATCAAAGGTAACGCCCAGCCATGTACATGACAAAATCGACACTGTTGCTCGCACGCAGCGATCAGCGGTTAGCGGTGCCGCTGCGGTCTACGTTGTTGTTGCGATTTACGATCACAAAAGTCACTTCTAACTGCGATGACGACGGACGCAACAGAATCCCCCGCTCGAGATGGGTGCTGCACACTCCGGGACACCAAGGGTGATTTAATCTTGCGTCGGCGCCTAACTCGGGTTCGCGTTGTCTGTTAGAGAGTGATCCTGGCCCTCATAGCAACCACTCCTTCAACTGGGAACCCGAGAAATCACGCGCTTTTCCGGCGGGCGTGAACTAAAATAAAGCGAGCGAGTCAAAAAACTCATCCAACGAGTTAATTCGTGGTTCTCCCCCGATGATCAAGGCGACTCTTCGCAATCCGGCGCTGCGCAAGCGGGCTGCCCGTTTTGGCAAGCTGGTGCGACATTCGGCGATAACGCCACTGTGCGGCGAAACTCATAAACCGCGCTTGGTCTCGAACGGGCAACTGGGGCTCACCTTCATTGGGCACTCCAGCTTTTTTGTGCAGATGGGTGGTCAGAACGTATTGATAGATCCCAACTTCGCACGCTGGCTGTTCGTGTTGAAGCGGCTGCGGCGTCCGGGATTGAGGGTGCGCGACCTGCCCCCGGTCGATTTCGTTCTGGTAACGCACGCGCACTTCGATCACTTACATCGGCCTTCGCTGCGGTCTCTAGTGCAACACACGCTGCGCACGCGCGGAAGAGCGCCAGCGATCATCATTCCGAACAATGTTTCGGATTTGGTCTCCGATCTGGGATTTTCCGAAATCGTCGAGCTGGATTGGTGGAACACTTCACGCCATGGCGGGTTGGCAATAACACACGTACCCTCGCGGCATTGGGGCGCGCGTATCTTGAAGGATTCGCACCGCGGCTATGGCGGTTTCGTACTGCGCGCCGGAAAGCATTCCGTTTATCACGCCGGCGATACCGCCTACTTTGCTGGCTTCCAGGAAATCGGCCGGCGGCTTTCGCCGGAATTGGCGCTGCTGCCTATTGGAGCCTACAATCCACCCACGTTTCGTAACGTGCACGCCGATCCGGCCGACGCCACGCGCGCTTTTTTGGATTTGCGAGCACGGTGGATGGTACCCATGCACTATGGAACCTTTCGCTTGTCGCACGAGCCGGTGGAGGAGCCCCTGCAGTTGTTAAATCAGGAGGCTAGGGCGGCCGGGATTGAAGATCGCGTCGTAGTGCTGGAAGAGGGCGTCACAAGGTTTTTCTAATCTTCTCCGTTCTGTTTCACAATCCTTTGACAAACGGCGGCCAGTGTTCCGGTGTAAGCTATTTCCGGGTTCTTATATCAGGAGGAGAGAACTATGCCGGCTAAAGCGATTCCAGAAGGATATCACTCGATTACTCCCTATATGACAGTGCGTGATGCTGCCAAGGCCATTGAGTTTTACAAGCAAGCGTTTGGCGCGGTGGAGAAGGGTGTGAGCAAAGGCCCAGATGGCAAAATCATGCACGCCGAGTTGCGCATCGGCGATTCGATTTTCATGTTGGCCGATGAATTTCCGGAGTTCAATTGCTTGTCGCCGCAATCGACCGGCGGCTCCGGCATGGGGCTGCATATCTATACCGAAGACGTCGATTCGGCTTTCGACCGCGCTGTGAAAGCCGGCGCGACAGTTGAGATGCCTGTGGGCGACATGTTCTGGGGCGATCGCTATGGCAAGCTGGCCGATCCGTTCGGGCACAAGTGGTCCATCGCCACCCACAAACGGGATATGACCCCGGCTGAAATCGACGAAGAAATGCATGAGTTTATGAAGCAGATGCCGAAGAGCGCGTAGCCAAGGTTACCGAGGGCATTAGGCCAGCTGCGCCTCCTGACCCAAACGGGTGCAATAATGGGCCATGCAGGATGACGGCAAGCCACACCGCGGCCCATGGCGAGTGATGCAGGTAGATTCAGGCTTTGCTGGAATTGTCATCGCGCTTGGCTTTGTGGTGCTCGGCTTTGTGAGCATGCCGATCCTCACGGCAATCGTCCTGCTCGGCGCAGTTCCGCTCGGTATCGCTGTCGCCCTTCTGCTGCGTTTCACAGCTAAAAAGCAATAACTACGAAGTCGCCGATAGGTAGTGTATGCCTTTCCTCGGCGTTTCCGGTGTGCTGTGTGTTCAAGATTTTCTGCAGCCCTCAGATCCACTAGCGCCAGTACTTCCGTAATGCCTCCCGACCCGCTATTACACAACTATTACAGTCGCTTGGCGCGGCCTGCTGTTAGGGTATTTGAGGCAAGATCGCATTCACACCATACCTCGGGGATCTCGCAACACATGGAACTCGAAAGTCTCCAAAGACGGCAATCTGCTAACAACGAAGTGAACTGGATCACAGCCATCGTCATGGCGGCATTTCACATCGGTGCCGTGGCGGCATTTTTCTTTTTCACCTGGAAGGCGTTTTTTGTTGCAGCCTTAGTCTGGTGGATTTCCGGCAGCATGGGCATTGGCATGTGCTATCACCGGCTGCTCACCCATCGCGGTTACAGGACCTACAAGTGGGTTGAGTATTTCCTTACGGTTTGCGCCACGCTGGCGCTCGAAGGCGGCCCGATTTTCTGGGTTGCCACGCATCGCATACACCATCAATACTCGGACCAGGATGGGGACCCGCATTCGCCCATCGACGGCAAATGGTGGGCACACATGGGATGGATTCTGATGGGCAAGTCCATGCACCATGACACAACCACGCTGGCGCGTTATGTGCCGGATCTTGCAAAAGACAAATTTCACGTGTGGATCACGAAATATCACTACATTCCGCAGATTGTTCTAGGAGTGGCACTGCTTGTATTTGGCGGCGTGCCATTTCTGATGTGGGGAATGTTCTTTCGCACCGTGTTCGGCCTGCACTGTACCTGGCTGGTGAATTCGGCGACCCATTCCTGGGGCTCGCGCCGTTTTGCCACGCGCGACCTTTCTACCAATAGCTGGTGGGTGGCGTTATTCACCTTCGGCGAAGGCTGGCACAACAATCACCACGCTCATCCGACTTCCGCAGCGCATGGGTTTGCCTGGTACGAAATTGACACGAACTGGTACGGCATCTGGGCATTGAAGACACTAGGGCTTGCGTGGGATGTCAAGCGTGTTCGTCTGGCCGATCTGGAAAAAGGGTTGATGGCCGCACCGAATGGACGGCTTATTACTGAAGCCCTTCCCGAGGGTGCAGCTGCAGCCGGGGATTAGACTCTAGGCTAACGGCTTTGCCCACATTCATCCCTTCACACGGGGGCCAAAGGATCTCAAGGATTCCCCCTCTCTAAACAGGCCGAAGCATCATCCCGGCGAAGCCCCACGCGGTAGAATCATCATGAAACTATGCGCATCACCAGCCGCCGCGGGACTATCGTCTTCTTTGTCTGCCTGGGCATCGGCCTGGTGGCGCTGGCTATCGCGCTCAACGTCGGCTGGATCATCCTCAACTGGCGATTGCGAGTCTTGTTGTTCTTCGGCATAATTTTCTTCGCTCTCATAATCGCCGGCTTAATTATCAATACCAGTTTCCTAGTGCGCGAGCTGCGCCGCAGCGAACAGCACGATAGCTTCATCAATGCCGTCACCCACGAATTGAAAACTCCGGTGGCTTCAATCCGCCTCCACCTTGAAACCCTTCTGCGCCGCAATTTGCCCGAGGCGAAAAGGCAAGAGTTCTACCAGGTGATGCTCAGCGACACTGATCGCCTGACCGAGACCGTAGAGCAGGTGCTTCGCGCCGGACGCGCGGTAGAGAAAAGGGCCGGCCGCGAGAAATCGGAAATTGATTTTCGCCAGCTCGTCCGCGAATGCATGGATGCGGCTCGCATCCGCCACCATGTGCCGCCGGACGTGCTTCACTACGAAGAGGCTCCGCAGAATGGCGTCGGCATCAAGGTTTTGGGCAACGATGAGGACCTGCGCACCGCGGTGTTCAACGTGCTCGACAATGCCATCAAATATTCTGGAGACCTGGTTGACGTTTGTGTGCGTCTGAATTTGCCCGACAAGAACCACGTCGTGCTGAGCGTGCGGGATCGCGGCGTAGGTATCCCGCCGGATGACGTCAAGCGTATTTTCAAGCGGTTTTACCGCATCCACCACCGTTCCCTGGCGCACGTGAAGGGCACAGG
The DNA here is from genome assembly GCA_030039165.1 of Candidatus Sulfotelmatobacter sp. GTDB lineage: Bacteria > Acidobacteriota > Terriglobia > Terriglobales > Acidobacteriaceae > Sulfotelmatobacter. Next base: position 9,252 of record JASHQM010000215.1, read on the forward strand.
CCTGGGATTATTCATTGTGAAATCTATTGCCCAGAAACATGGTGGCGACGTATTCGCCGAAAGTGCCGGGGAGGGCCATGGAACCACGATCACTATCGAACTGCCAAGGCTGAGCACATGAGCCGGGTTCTTGTGGTCGAAGATGAGGCGCATCTCGCGCAAGGATTACGCTTCAATTTAGAGGCCGAAGGCTACTCGGCAGAAATCGCTGAGGATGGCGAAACCGCAACCGATCGCCTGCTGGCCAAGAAGGAGAATTTCGATGCTATCGTGCTCGACATCATGCTGCCCGGCAAGGATGGTTTCAGCGTGGTCGAGGAGTTGCGCGCGGCACGGAACTATGTCCCCGTTCTCGTGCTTACCGCGCGCGGCCGTCCGGAAGACGTGTTGAAGGGATTTGCTGCGGGAGCGGACGATTATCTCGCAAAACCATTTGATCTTTCGATTCTGCTGGCCCGCCTGCAGGGCCTCTTGCGCCGCAGCGAATGGATGCGGAGTGCACACGCGCCGGAACACTCCTCTGCTTCCGCAAACGGATTGCAATCGCCCAATACAGGAGACTTCGCAACATTTTCTTTCGACGGCAAGACTATCGACTTCGGCAAGCTCGAACTGCGCGCCAACGATACCGTCGTTCACCTCACATTGATGGAGTCCGAACTTCTGCGTCATCTCATTCGCAACGATGGACGCGTGGTTTCGCGCAAGCAGATCCTGGAAGAAGTCTGGGGATTGCACGAAGACACGGATACCCGCGCCATCGACAACTTTATCGTTCGCTTGCGGCGTTATATCGAAAGCGATCCCGCCGAGCCCCGGCATTTGTTGACCGCGCGCGGGGTGGGATACCGGTTTCTGGCGAATCCGGAGACCAGGTGACTGGCTACGCTTTGCACAGTTCCGTCACAAGCGTTTCCTGTTGACGCCGAATCAGCTTGTCGATGCGGTTCAGAATGAAGGTGTAAAGCCAGAGAGAAACGCCAGCGAGTGTGAGTAGCACGACCGTCGCAACCCAAAAATTGCCATAACGCCGCGCCAGCATGAACAGGGTAACGCCAATGCCTATGACAAAAAGTTCCACCAGCAGGCTGATCAGGGCGCCCGTCTGCGACGGCCTTTGTCCCCGGAATGACGAATAATCTACCTTCTTCGGCCAATAAATCGAAAGCAGGTTGCCGGCAACAAAATTCACCGGTGCAGCGAACAGCAATCCAGCGACGGTTGCAATGGTGATTTTGAACGAGGGCCGGCCATAGAAGTAAGCGACAGCAATCCAGGCGAGAAAAGCTTCTACAGCCAGAATCGCGCTGTGCGCCAGATTCTTGCCGAGCACGATTTTGCGAAACGTAACCGGCGACGCGAAGAAGAACTGCATACCACCGGCATCTCCGCCGAAGCCGTTGCATACCAGATTGATCAACATCAGCAGCGAATACCCCGCCATCGCAGGGAATGCCATGTCGGGCGCGCGGCCAAGAAAGCCTGCTGACTGCCGCGCGGCATTCGCCGCTCCAAAACGGAAAATGATCAGCACAAAAAGCGGCATAACCAGGTTAATCAGCATAGGTCCGCTGCGCAGGATGTAACGCACTTCTTTTTCGAACACAGCCGCAATCGGCGCCGGCACGCCTGGCAGATTCCACCCCAGGCGAAGCGAACGATCGAATTGGCTGACTGAAGCTGCGGCCACTTCGCTCAGATTCTCACCCTGGTACTGCGCGCGCACGCGCACATGCAGGAAGTAAGCCACAAGCACCAGGTACGCGCACAGCAATGCAAGTGAACTCAATGCCGCCATGACTCGCGGATAAACCGCCTGCACAATGGCATCGCCCGCCAGTCCAGGCGGCAGAAGCTGTTGCACGCGAATCGCTATTTCAGCATAACCATCCACCGATGGCCGGGCGTGTTTGAAATGTTCGATCAGCGGCCCGATTAACTGAAAACTCAGCATCAGCAGAAGAAACAAAATGCCCATGATTTCCCGCGTGCGCCGACGCGCCAGCCAGCGCTCGACCCAGGCAAAAATCATCTGCATGAAAGCGAGGTTGAAAGAGGCAAAAATCAATACCACAATCGACGACCAAAGCAGCAATGCCGGCTTCGCATAGGCAATACCCAACAAAATTCCGAACAGCCATAACCCACCCAGAACGCTGGCCGGATCAAGCGCGCCATAGGCCATGCGTACCAGAAAGTAGGAGCGATAAGTCAGTGGAAAGCGCAGCAGGTCGGAAGAGTCAGGATTATTGGCGAAGGCCGTGGCCACAACCGGGAAGGTTTGCCAGAAAATGAACACGAACCAGAAGAGTCCGGCGATGAATTCCGGCCTGCCCGCCGAAATCATAAGAGCAGCGCCAATGGCCATACCCGTTGCCCCGCCCAGCCCCCCGATGCCGAGCGCAAGCGCTATTAACAGTCGCGAGACCAGTTCCAGCTGGCCGCGTGTTGTGCGCAGCGAGTTCGAAAACATGCGCCAACGCAGCTCGGCAATGGCCGCCAGTTGAGCGGAGTGCGCGGAAGGAGACATTTCGGTTCTTTATTCTGTCATATGGCCTGACCGGCAACACACTAATTGCCCCTTAGGCGGCTAACTTGTGAGAGAGCAGCTCGGGGTAGACTCAAACCCGCTCCTATCATCACTCGTAAGGCACTCTTTGTGACCTGAATCCCAACGTCGCGTGACGCAGTTCACAAACGATAAGCCGGCTCCCATTAGAAAATAGAAATGTGAATCGAGGCGGGGCAATGAACGGGAGCGTAGAAGAAATATCGCTAGGGGATAAGCTGATGAACGCTTTCGCAAATGCAATGGACTTCGCATTCGGTCGTCACCATGAGCATATGAGCCGGGTTTTTACGATTAAGGGGCGCACCTATCAGGTCTGCTGCGACTGCGGGAGGGATTTCAACTATTCTCTGCGCATGATGTCAATCGTCCGCCACTGAACGCTGGGTCTTCGGCTCAAGCTGTTGCGCATGCGGCACATTTTGAGAGCTTCCTGACTCGCCAGTTTGCGCGGCCGGAGCCGCATCCACGCGATACATAGCTTGTCATCCAAGCCACGAAAGCTCCTGGTTCTGATCACGCACGCCACCGACAATGCGCAGGAAAATCTCCTCCAGCGTCATCGTCTCGTTGCTTGTGCCTGGACCATTGCCCGATTCCGCGGGTGCCTTCGCCTCTACTCCTTCGCGCAGTTCCTCGAGCAATCCCTGCGCCACCAGCCGTCCCTGAT
>JASHQM010000216.1 GCA_030039165.1 Candidatus Sulfotelmatobacter sp.
CACAAAAATCACAACTACCAGCAGCGAGAAAAACAACATGGCATTGAGCGCGTCTTTGGAGCGCCACTCGAGACGGATGTCCTTGGCAAGAGTGGCCAGCGTGATCGACCAGAAATTCATGGTTTCCCCGCCTTGCCAGGTTGCGCCTCAAGATGCTCCGTGCGGTTCACGATTTGCCCCGCCTGCATCCATATGAATTCGTCGGCGACGCCTTCAAGCAGCGCGGCCTGGTGCGTCACCAGAAAGATTGTCTTGCCGGAGTCGCGCATTGTTCTGAGCAAGGCGACCATTTCGCGCGCCGAATGAATATCGACGTTGGAAAAAGGTTCGTCGAGCAATAAAACTCTTGGGTCGTGCAAAATGGCCCGCGCCAATGACATTCGCTGTCGCATTCCCTGCGAGTACTTCCCTACCGGCCGCGTCAAGTCCGGGTCGAGCCCGACATCGCGAATAGCCCTGCGGCACGCGTCATTTCCGGAAATGCCGTACAGATGCGCAAAGTAGCGCAGGTTCTCCATGCCGCTCATCTCGTCATAGAGCAGCGAGGGATGCGCCATGTAACCGATGTCGCGGCAAGCTTCTTGCGGGGAATTACCTAAAATAGATACGGTTCCGCGCGTGGGATGGGCTAGTCCCGCGAGCGCGCGTAGCAACGTAGTCTTCCCTGCTCCATTGTCACCAAGGATTACGTGGAACTTGCCGGTATCAAATTCTGCGGTCACTCCGCGCAAGGCGGCGAAGCGACCGAACTGCTTGACCAGATTGCTGATCTCGATGATGAACGCGGATAGGGGCGTTGTCTGCGAACTGTTCACGGGGCTAGGCCACCAGAAATTTGTTTTCCAGCAGTCACAGCAACGAATCTAAGGATTTCGGCGAGTTTTTGCAAAGGTGGGATCGCAGGCGTAATGCGAAGGCCGCCGAAAGGCGGCCTTCGCTCGAAACACAACTCGTGATTAGTGGCGTATCGGTTGCAGTTGCGGCCTCGATTTCCTCGTTGTCCTAAGATCGGGGCTTCCGTTACCCGCCGGGCAAGTATCGCCGGTAGATGTAACTTCGACCACGTTGTAAGTAACGGTCCCGGTTGCTACGCTAACGGCGTTATCCCCAGTCAGGACACCGGCGCAAGCCTCGTTAACGGTATTGCTCGCGGCCGTGCTCGAGAGACCCGTTGGATTGCCACCTTCCGTGCAGGAACTGTCGAGATGGACGCCAGCCCCCGATGCATTGAAGATAGTGTTTGAGTTGGCCTTGTTATTGTTGCTGCAAAGGTCGATGGCATCATCCTGGTAAGGACCGGCTGTCGCAGCATACGTGATTTTGTTTGAAGTAACGGTGTTCCAGTCCGCCGTAGTACTGGAGTCAGCAGAGGTTGAAATTGGAAGCTGAGCGTTGCTGACGGTGTTGCCGCTGATTGTCACCGGATTCGCTTCCGTCGCTGCGGTATCGTAGATGAGAATTGCCGAGGCCGCGTAACAGGAATCGTTAGACTGGCAATCGGCTGGATTGATGTAAACATCGTCGGTGACCGTATTGTTCTCGACATTTCCGACGGACCCATAGCTTACTTGAATGCCGTTTTGGGCGATCAGAGTGGTGGCACCAATTCCCACGACATAGTTGCCTTTAATCGAGATAGTCATGTCGCCAACGGCGGTGATTCCGTTCTTATCGTAATCGTGCACGCTGCTGTTTTCGATCGTCAGGGTAGGTCCTGCCGCAACCGTCGCAGCGGTGCTCTGAGCAAAGATGCCATCTCCGTCTTGGCAGCCGAACAAAGCCGTGGGGAGCTCCTGGTATCTGGCCACCACATGGTCCAGCGTGCCCGACGCGTTTTGGTAAAGGATCCCAATGATGTTGTTATTGCAAGCTCCCTGCCCTTCATTGGAAACGTTATTGTTGGTGCCGTCCACGGTGATGTTACTGATGTTGACGGTGCCGCCGGCAACCAGGATTTGCGCGCCGATGGGTTGCCCCGTGAACAGGTCCGCCGCATTTAATGCCACACCTGCCATCGGCGATGCGATCACAGGGTTATTCGATCCCGACGCGGTTGCGCCTGCCGTGCCGGTTGCCGACTCTCCAATCAGGGTCAGGCTGCTTGTGATCACTACCTGCTCATTGTATGTGCCAGGGCAGATTTTGATGGTGGATCCCGCCGGAACGTGGGCTACCGCGTCTGAAATAGTTGAGTAGCTGGCGAGATTGGTGCAGTTGGAGGAACCGGGAGGAAATACAGCTACTGTAGTGGCGAAAACGTGTGCCGGCAAAAAACAAGCCAGAGCAGCCACACATAGAATCGACAGGGCCGCACGACGAAAAACGAGGGTAAGCATTGAGACCTCCTCAAAATTTCGATTTTTCTTTCGGTAGTACGCCCAGGGACGAGTTCAGACGAGGGAACTCGCCGATACCCTAGTGCCCAAGCAGAGTCTGGTCAATGGACGGATGAGGGCAGAAGCGGGCAGAAACGGACAAGTAGAGTAAAAAGCGGTCTGGGACGCCGGTTTCAGAGCACAAGGGAAAAGCCCGGCCAGACTTAGTTTGCAGACAGCGCGGGCGGCTGCACTTGCGTCATGTTCTTTGGCTGCGTGCTGGCGGGAGAGCCCGTCGTTCCCGGCTGCTGGGGTGCGTACTTCGAAGCGCACTTCGCCTGAAGTTGTTTCGCGTGGAACACGCCGTCATGGCCAAAACTGCCATCGGCGAGGGCCTGGGACTCGTCTTTGAAGGTGTCAGGAGGGGCTTCGGTTCCGGTGTAATCCACGGGAAGCAATTGGTCTTGTTCCATTAGCACGAAGTGCACGTGTGTTCCCGTGCGCTTGATCGAACCCGGCTGCACATTGCCGGCGACGCGCAGCCGCTTGCTGTAGGCGCTGTCGCCCATCTTGTGCAGTTCGCTGATGGTGACGTAGTACGACTTGCTATCCTGCACGCCAGTGTAGGCCAGATAACCGAGCAGAAATAGAATCGCAACCGTCGCCGAACCAAATTTAAGATAGGTTTTCGCCTGACTGGACATAGACGCACCCCACACCTATTATCCTCAAACTCTACGCGACAGAGGCCGCAGAATCAAGGTACGGAAGGACCAGGTGTTGGCTCAGTTTGAAGTTCGCCGCGCAAATTGACGCGTCCTGCATCTGTCCGGCATCACGTATAATCATGTTTTCCGGCTCATGAGCTATACCGTCCTGGCGCGCAAGTACCGTCCGCAAAAGTTCTCCGAGGTTATCGGGCAAGAGCACGTTACCCGCACGCTGCAAAACGCGCTTGAACAGGGACGCACCGCTCACGGATACATATTCAGCGGCCATCGCGGAATCGGAAAAACCACGGTAGCGCGCATTTTGGCGGCAGCGCTTAATTGCAGATCATCAGACAAGCCGGTTCGCGAGCCTTGCGGCGTGTGCGAATCGTGCACGGAAATTCGCGCGGGGAATTCGGTCGACGTGATTGAGATCGACGCTGCCACCAACCGCGGCATCGACGAGATTCGCGAACTGCGAGAAGCGGCGCGCTACCGCCCGGCACGCGACCGGTTCAAAATCTACATTCTCGACGAAGCCCACCAGATCACCGACGCCGCATTTAACGCGCTGCTGAAGACTCTCGAAGAACCTCCCGACCACATTGTGTTCATGCTAGCCACCACGCAGCCGGAGGACATTCCGCAGACCATCCGCTCCCGCTGCCAGCACTTCAGTTTCCGCGCGGTGAAGTTCGATGACATCGTCGGCCAGTTGCGCGATCTCGCCCGCCGGGAAAAGATCGAAGCTGATGAAGATGCATTCACTTTGCTGGCTGAGGCTGGCGATGGATCGATGCGCGATGCGCTCTCAATTTTGGATCAGGCGATTGCGTGCTGCGGAGGGAAGGTCACGGCTGAATCGGTGCGCAACCTGGTCGGCGCCGCGCCGGCTCACATTCCGGAAGATGTGATGCAGGCGGTTGCCCGAGGGGCAAGCGATGAAGTGCTGCGGCAGGTCGACCATCTCACCGGCGAAGGTCACAGCCCGGTACATTTCGCGCGGCAGATGGTGCGGTTTCTGCGCAATGCAACTGTGGCCAAAGTCGCAGGCAAAGATTCTTCCTTGCTTCAGATATCGAGCGAGGAGCGCCAGCGCGTGATGCGGGTGGCAGAGTTGTTCAGCGAGGAAGATCTCACCCGGCATTTGCAAATCATGCTGCGCACACATGGCGAGCTGGGATACAAACAGGAACAGCGCTTTCATCTCGAACTGGGCCTGCTCAAGATGGCGCACGCGCTGCGATTGTTGCCCGTGGAACAATTATTAAGTGAAGCAGCCGGCACGTTCACTGCGACGACGGGTACTGGCACGACGGGCTCGAGTGGGCCGGCTGCACGATCGCCCGCGCGGCCGGCGATTGTATCTTCAAGTTCCTCAACCGCGCGCTCGAATCACGTTTCTCCATTTGCAGCGGATTCTGCGCGGAAGAGCGGCCCACGGCAGGAGTCTAGCTTTGACGCTGTACCGGGCGGTTCTCGTCCGGCCGGAGGGAGTTCACCGGCGCGAGTGATTTTGGGCGCGGCGGCACCGGAGAACGTCAGCGAGGCTGCATCTGATCTGAACGAACCGCACAGTGAGAGGGAAATCGATCGGCAGCTCAGTGTGCAGCCTGGAACACAAAGCGATGTACGGGCACCTGAAAGCGCACCCTCTATTCTCTCAACCGCACGTGTCGAAAAGCTGCAAGGCGCTGTTTTGCAGGCGCTGGCCGAGGGCAATCAGCATGTGCTGGTCTCGATGCTAGAAGGCGGCGAATGGTCAGTGGAGGGCAACGAGGTCGTACTCAAGGTCTCGGAATCGCAAACCGTCGTTGACATGACCGTCAGTGCCGAGGCAAAGCGTTTGGCGATCGCATCTGCCAGCGGAGTGCTAGGGCGCGCCGTCAAACTCAAGATTGTTCCAGGTGCACCAGAAAAGCATAATGATGGGGCAAAGCCGAAATCAGCAGCGCCCGCGCCAGGGGGCCGTGGCCGTGCCGAGCAGGATGCGGTTGTCCGGCGGTTGCAGGAAAAATTTGGCGCTGAGATCAGAACTGTCATTGATTACAAAGAGAAACGATAAAAAAACATTGAGTACTTTTGTAACCGCATAATTTGGTAATTTTTCTCCAGCCTGGCTGAGTATGTTTGCGAGTCGGGCAGATTGCCAAACTACAAGTCACTGAATTGCTCAATTGCCAAGGTTCCTATGGGCGGATTCAATCTGCAAGAATTGATGTCGAAGGCGAAGTCGCAGTACGAGACTTTGCAGAAAAAAATGCAGGAAACGGTCGTCGAGGCTTCCGCGGGCGGCGGCACAGTTACGGCAAGAATGGACGGGCGCAAGCAACTGCTCAGCTTGCGAATTGATCCCGAGGCGGTAAAGTCGGGCGATGTGGAAATGCTGCAAGATCTGGTTCTGGCCGCAGTAAACGAAGCCGCGCGAAAGGTTGACGCACAAATGCAATCGACGGTAGGCGGCATGTTGGGCGGGATGGGGATTCCGGGCCTGTAGTCAGTGTTTGGGTATCACTATGAAGATATCTCCCCAACTCCTGTTCATCGCCATCGCGATGCTTACGATGCCGCTGCACGCCCAATCGAAAGAAACTACCATGCATGCGACCGGCGCGTTCGATGTCAAAGTCACTCCGCTTAACGACAAATCTGACGATGCCGCACTGAGTCGCATGTCGCTGGAAAAGCAATATCACGGCGATCTTGAAGCCGCGAGCAAAGGGCAAATGCTCTCCGCCGGATCGCCTGCCAAGGGGTCTGGCGGCTATGTAGCCCTGGAGAAGGTTTCCGGAACGCTCAATGGACGGATTGGCAGCTTCGTTCTCCAGCATAGCGGTACGATGACGAACAATGCACCGCAGATGACAATCAGCATCGTCCCAGAATCCGGCGCCGGACAACTGGAAGGCATCGCCGGAAGAATGACCATCAAATTCGCGCCGGACGGAAAACATTTCTACGAGCTCGACTACACACTGCCCGGGCGCCCCTGATCCATGTCCAAATTTGCCGAACCCATGTCGCGCCTCATTGATGAGCTGAAAAAGCTTCCCGGGGTCGGCGCTAAAAGCGCGCAGCGGCTGGCTTTTCATATCTTGCGCTCGAGCGACGAAGATGCCGAGGCACTGGCGGCCGCAGTGCGCGATGTCAAGGCCAGTTTGCGTCTGTGCTCGGTGTGCAATAACATCACCGACGTCGACCCTTGCGCGTATTGCACAAGCGCTACGCGCAATCAGCGCATTGTGTGCGTGGTTGAAGAACCCACCAACATCGCCGCCATCGAAAAAACCAGGCATTTCAATGGCGTCTATCACGTGCTCCATGGATCAATTTCTCCCCTGCATGGCATAGGTCCTGAGCAGTTGCGTATTGCCAATCTGATGAGCCGGGTCGACGTTGGCAATGTCGATGAAGTCATACTTGCCACCAATCCCACGGTGGAAGGCGAGGCCACTGCGACATATCTCTCGCAGCAACTGAAGCGCACAGGCATGAGGGTGACGCGAATCGCTATGGGCATTCCCGTAGGTAGCGATATCGAATACACGGATGAAATCACCATGCTGAAAGCCATGGAAGGACGGCGGGAACTATAGGAACGCTTTTTTGTGAGTTGGCCTGTGAAGCGGGTTTACTGAAAAGGCCTTAGACGGCTGATGTTATGCCTTTTCAGGCCTTACTCGCGCCAGAGCGCTAAGCAGATTGTGGGCGCACGTAGTGCAGCAGGGTCCCTGTTGGCGCTTGTTTTCACCCGATTCGCTGCAGATATCAAAGCCCAGTTTCGCAGGATTCACACCGCAGATTTCGCACAATCCCTGCTCGGAACGCGCCGTGAACGTCATCGAGTCAGGCACGCAATCCCCCCACCGGTGACCCTATCATTCACATACCAACGACTACAATGACGGCCGACACAGGCATTTGGTGACGCAAATCCACAGAAGGGATGCAGAGGTCCCGAAAAAAAATTTATGCAGCCGAGGCAGACTTGCGGAGCACTCTTGCGGCTGGCCGCACAAGCGTCTGGCCACCTGGAGCGGGTTCGGCCACCAGTGTGGCACGAACCTGACCGAGCACCGTCACGGCGTTACGAAACTTTGCTCCGGTTACATTGTGCAGCTCGGCCACAAGCGCCGATTCCCGCAAATCTCCTAAATGATCGCCAGCATTTTTTGTCAATGTGAGCCAGTCGTGCCAATCGCCCAGGGCATCTTGCAGGCGCTTGAGCTGCGCGATGAACTGCTGGGTTTCAGGGAGATTTCCTGCAAATTCGGCGGCATAGCGGGCCCGCTTGCCCAGAATGCGATACCTGTGCAGCAATGGCTCGGTAATGGGCAATTGCGGGTCGATCCTTTTCAGCATATTCCGCGCGACGGTCAAGGGGTCGCGACACAGCGACGGCTGGAAATCCTTGCGCGCGCGATCCAGGCGCTTCCAAATCTCGCGCACCGCATCCCGGTCGACCTCTCGGGTCAGTTTCTTCTCCTGCCGTGCACGCAGCTCGATCAGCTGGTTAACAAGTTGAGTTTTGCGCCGCGGCTCGCGCGCCACTTTCAGGCTGCGCAGAGCGCCCAGTTGAACGTCGAGATCACGCAGCTTGCCGGCGCGCCTGCGGACACTGCCAAGCAGTTTTAGAAGCTTTCGCTGATTGCGGTTAAGGTCGGGAGAAAGCTCACCTAGTAAGATTTGCAAACGGCGTGTTCCGGTTCGAAAGCGATGCACATTGAAGGCGCGCGGCTTCGAGGAGAGCTTGATCAAGTCCTGTTCAAGCTTCTGAAAAACCGCTTTGCTCAGCTTGGAGTCCATCGCCATAAGGGAAAGCGGGTTGGGAGAAGAAAATACAGTTTTGCGGGGAAAAACGCAACCCTAAACCTCGGTAGTGCGGTTTGGCCCCTTTTGTCTTTAGTGAGACCGTCCGGTTCGAGATCGGGATTCTACGATGCAATCGAAGTATGAAGTGGATAAACGTGAAGCGGTTCACACTGTTCCGTTCCCCAGGCCATTTTTAATCTTCCATTAACAGGATTCTGTTAGCTTGTAGTGGAATGGCTTATTCTGCAATGCCGCAGCCAGACATGCCTGCCCCACAACCTGTTGAAGCTAAAAAGGTTAGTAATTTCACGGCGGAAGGAACGCAGGCCCGGCCTTTAGTACGCTTTTCTAACGGCGAATCTGGCGATCGAATCTTCAAATTTGCCATGGTGGCATGTGGAGCGGCAGTGCTTGGCATGCTGCTTCTGATTTTCTACGAGCTGGTTTTGCGCTCGGGACTCTCCTGGCATGCCTTTGGACTCAAGTTTTTTGTCGCGCACGACTGGAACCCTGTGAGCGAGCATTTCGGAGCTCTCCCCTTTGTGTACGGAACACTGGTTTCTTCATTTCTTGCTCTCCTTATTGCGGTTCCGCTTTCGGTCGGCGTAGCGGTTTTCACGACCGAGATGTGCCCGGGCGGCCTGCGCGCGCCGCTTTCTTTTTTTGTTGAGCTTCTAGCTGCCATTCCCAGCGTCATCTACGGACTCTGGGGAGTGTTTGTGCTGGTGCCAATTCTCCGTAATTATGTCGAGCCGTTCCTGGCGCGGGCCTTGGGCTGGACGGGGTTTTTCGAGGGCCCGCCTTATGGAATCAGCATGCTGGCCGCGGGAATCATTCTCGCGATCATGGTGATCCCGATCATTTCTTCGATTACACGGGAAGTGTTGATGGTCGTGCCGCAACATCAGCGGGAAGCCGCACTGGCGCTTGGCGCAACCCGCTGGGAGATGATTCGCGTGGGCGTATTGCGCAATGCACGCGTAGGGATAATGGGCGCCATCATTCTTGGCCTGGGCCGCGCTCTGGGCGAAACCATGGCGGTCACCATGGTGATCGGCAACCGCCCCGAAATCGTAAAATCGCTATTCGCCCCGGGATATACCATGGCCAGCGTCCTGGCCAATGAGTTCACCGAAGCCACCGGCGATTTATATCTTTCCGCCCTTATCGAAATTGGCCTGGCGCTGTTCCTGGTAACCATCATCGTCAACGCACTGGCCCGGCTGCTGGTCTGGACGGTTACCCGCGGCCAGCCTGCGAGTACTCATGCCGCCTGAAAAGGTCAATATCGCGCAAAGCACCGTGCCGCCGATATCGTTGCGTCGCCGCGTCACTGATCGTGTGATGACCGGGCTGTCGGTGCTGACAGTCATCATCGTGCTTGCGCCGCTGTTCGCCATTTTCGCCTATTTGGTATATCGCGGCATCGGCTCGATCGATTGGAATTTCCTTACCCAGACTCCGAAGCCAGTGGGTGAAGCCGGCGGCGGTATGGCGAACGCCATCGTCGGCTCGCTGCTGATTCTGGGAGTGGCTAGCCTTCTGGGGGTTCCCTTGGGTATAGGCGCGGGAATCTACCTCGCCGAGTATGGGCGCAACCGCTTTGGCGATGCCGTCCGCTTTACCGCCGACGTGCTCAATGGCGTGCCGTCGATTGTGGTCGGAATTGTGGCCTACGCGCTAGTCGTGCTCACGGAGGGGCATTTCTCGGCGCTGGCCGGCGGAGTCGCCCTGGCTATCATGATGGTTCCCACCATCAGCCGCACTACCGAAGAAATGCTGCTTCTGGTGCCTCGCGCGTTGCGCGAGGCGGCATACGGACTGGGCATTCCGCGCTGGCGCACCACACTTTCCATTACCCTGCGTACCGCCACTTCTGGGGTAATCACCGGTATTATGCTGGCCTTTGCCCGGGTAGCGGGCGAAACCGCTCCGCTGCTGTTCACAGCGTTTGGAAACCAGTTCTGGAACCTGCGCGTCGACCAACCGACCGCGGCTCTGCCCTTGCAAATCTATGTTTATGGAATGTCTCCGTATGACGACTGGCACCGCCAAGCCTGGGCTGGGGCTCTGGTGCTGATTGTTCTTATCGTGACGGCAGTTACGGCTGTGCGATTAGCCGTGCGGCGTGGTACCTTCGGAGCGGCGTAATCATGGGCGTAGGAATTCATGTCGAGAACCTGAACGCGTGGTACGGCAAGACTCAGGCTTTGTACGACATTAAACTGACAGTCGCCGCCAACCACGCCACAGCCCTGATCGGCCCCTCCGGCTGCGGAAAGTCGACCTTCATCCGCTGCCTCAATCGCATGCACGAGACCATTCCCGAGGCGCGAGTCACCGGCACGGTCCGCATTGGAGAAATCAGCGCCTATAATGGCACTTCGGCAACTGAACTTCGGCGCCGAGTGGGCATGGTGTTTCAGAAGGCAAATCCATTTCCCACCATGTCGATCTACGACAATGTCGCCTCTGGGCTGAAGCTCAATGGTTTTCGCGACCGCCGCAAGCTGGATGAAATCGTTCATCGTTCGCTAGATTCGGCGGCTTTATGGGACGAAGTGAAAGATCATGTCCACAAGAAATCCGGCGCCAGCCTTTCCGGAGGCCAGCAGCAGCGTCTCTGCATTGCCCGCGCTCTCGCAGTCGAGCCCGAGGTTCTGCTCATGGACGAACCCTGCTCGGCACTGGATCCTATCTCCACGGGAAAAATTGAGGAGTTGATCTTTCAATTGAAAGAGCGATATACCATCGTAATCGTGACTCACAACATGCAGCAGGCGGCGCGGGTGGCCGAATTCACCGGATTCTTCCTGCTAGGCAGCATGATCGAGTTCGACCGAACGGAAAAAATCTTTACGAACCCGTCCGATAAAAGAACGGAAGATTATATTACTGGCCGCTTCGGATGAATTGCGGCTTTAGCCGCCGGGTTGAGAAAGGTTGATAGATGCGCACGCGTTTCCAGCAAGGCCTTGATGATCTCCGCCAGAAGCTGCTCCGGATGGGAGGACTGGCGGAGCAGGCCGTGGACCGTGCCCGTCAGGCCTATATCGACCGCGATCTTAACCGCTGTCATCTCGTTCTCGAAGGCGAGAGCCTGATTAATCAGTCGGAGCGCGAGATCGACGAGGCGGCCTTCGATTTGCTCGCTATGCAGCAGCCCATGGCCGTCGACCTGCGCTTCATTCTCGCGGTTACCAAGATAAATTCCGACCTCGAGCGCGTCGGCGATCAGGCGGTCAACATCGCCGAGCGCGTCATGGATATGGTGGAACTTCCTGCGGTGGATTTGCCGGTTGATATCGCGCGCATGGGGTCGGCCGTCGCTGCCATGGTGCGCCGCTCGCTGGAAGCTTTTATTGAAGGCAAGGCCGAACTGGCGCAGGCCGTGCTCGAAATGGATAACGTTGTCGATCGCATGAAAGACGATGCCTTCATCCAGCTGGTTAAGACGATGAATCAGCGCCCGGAAATCGTACGGCAGGCGCTCGATGCCCTGCTGATTGCGCGCAATCTGGAGCGCGTCGCCGACCATGCAACCAATATCGCTGAAGATGTAATTTTCTGGGTGCAGGGCGCGGACGTGCGTCATAACGCTACCGTGGAAGATGCCGCCTCCACCCACGGCGACTCACCTCACGTTTCAGGGATGTGAATCAGAATTCGCAATAGTTCTCACCCGAGCAGCCGCTCCGCGAGCAATCTTACTTGTTCTTTGAAGATCGTGCGGAGTAACGGCGCAGCTTCCAGTCGAGCAGGAATAAGAAATTTGGAATGGCGGCGATAACTAGAACGGCAGCACGGCGCATATGCACAATCGCAGCAAAGGCCGCCAGTGAAATTAATGAGACCAACGCGGCAGGAAACTCCCACCGCCAGGCAAGCAGCATGGCAGCAATCGTGGCCACCAAAAGCACGATGCCCGCCCATTCGCGCGCATGAATGCCAATCAGTGAGCCGGAGGTTCGCCTGCGACAACAATCATGAAAGAAGCGGCGATTAGGATCGCGCTACACGCCCCGCCCAGCGAAACATTGCAGACGGCATGGTTGTCTCCTTCGCCGCTTAGGACTGAGAACCACCTTTCCATTATTCCCTCTTTCGGAAATGCGGCCGTGCGTTATCTCACCGGGCGCGGTGACGAACGATGGAAATTGAATCGAATCTTGGTCCGCTGGCGGAGCGTACTCGGATTCGCCTTTTGACCGAATCCTGCCTATCAATTACGCTCGTTACATTCGTGCGCTTTTAATCTCCGGAGGGTCTGTGTCCCGATTTCTTTGCATGATTATCGCGCTCGCCTGGCTCGCACTGCCACGGTTAATCGCAGCTCAGCAAGGTAGTTCAAACAATTCGTCCATTTTGCTGCCCACCAGCAAGACACTCACAGTTCCTGCGCCTGGGCGAATTGGCAGCACCAACAGTTTTCCTGCCACCATCACTCTCAGCCCGGATGGGCGCTACGCCGCTTTTCTCAACGACGGCTACGGCACGCAGGAAACGATGGCCATGCAATCGATCGGTGTGCTCGATTTGAAAACCAATCAACTCGCCGATTACCCCGATCCGCGCTTCGGCGAAGAGGTGCATCAGAGCTACTTTCTAGGCCTTGTTTTTGGTTCTGATGGCAAACATCTTTATGCATCAGTTGGGTCGATCACTGATCCTACCGGAGAGAAGACGAGCGATATGGGAAACGGCATCGCCGTCTACAACGTCAGGGACGGTAAAGTCGCGCCGGAGCGATTCATCGCCATCGCGCCACAGCCAATTGCTCCCGGGAAAAAGGTCGCAAGTGCTTTGCAAAAAACACCCTCGGGAACTGCGATTCCCTACCCGGCCGGATTAGCTCTGCTGTCCGATCACAGACATCATGATCGCCTTCTGGTCGCGAATAATCTTTCCGATAATACAGTGTTGCTCGACTTAGACAGCGGCAAAATTCTTCAGACCTTCGACCTGAGCACAAGTGAACTTGTGCCATCCTCGCTTCCGTATACATGCGTAGCCACGCGGGATGGCCGCCGCGCCTGGTGCAGCCTGTGGAACGCTTCGCAGGTCGCAGAGCTCAATTTAACCAAAGGAGGGGTTGAGCGGCGGATCAAACTGAAGGAGCCTGAGGATCCTCTCGATCCTGGCTCTCACCCGACGGCCATGCTTTTGAGTCGCGACGAGAAACTGCTCTATGTGGCGCTTTCGAATGCGGACTCTGTGGCGGCGGTTTCAACCGAAAGCGGAGAGACGATCGCAACATTTTCTACGATGATGCGAGGCCAGAAGTCCGGCGGGACTTTCCCCGGCGCGCTTGCACAGTCTTCCGATGGCAACCGACTGTTCGTGGCCGACGCCTCCGCCGACGCCGTCGCCGTGTTCGACACATCGTCGCTCACTGCAAATTCACAGAGCGCGAATAATACGGAACTCTCCGCCCTCGGCTTCATCCCCACAGATTGGTATCCCAGTGCGCTTGCCGTTTACGGCGACGACCTCCTCATTGCCACGGCGAAAGGCCAAGGCACGCGTCCCAATGGGGGTGAGGGGAAAACCGCCTGGGAGGTGCGCCATCATGAGCATCCTTATATTCCAACTCTGATGCCGGGGTCGATCGCGCGCCTGAATATAGCTTCGACACTCACTCGTCTCGACGAACTCACGCGGACCGCCGAAAACGACAACCTGCTGCACAACGATCCGGAAACGGTTTCGTTTAGAGGCGGCAACAATCCCATCAAACACGTCATCTACATCATCAAAGAAAACCGCACCTACGATCAGATACTTGGTGATTTGAAAGCAGGCGAAAACCCGGTGGGCAATGCCGATCCATCGCTCACTATGTACGGCGCCGACATCACTCCCAACGAGCACAAGCTCGCCCTACAGTTCGGTGTGCTCGATAATTTCTATGACAGTGGAGAAGTTTCTGGAGACGGCCATCTCTGGTCGACCGCTGCGATTACCAGCGACTACAACGAAAAAACCTGGCAGATTGCCTACCGCGGCAAGGAACGAACCTACGATTTTCAGGGAGCTCTCGCTGACGAAGTCCCGCTCGATCACAAACAGGCCGATGTTGACGATCCTTCCACTGGATTCATCTGGGACAATCTCGCCCGCAACGGATTGAGCTTTCGCGATTACGGCGAGTTTGTCGATGCGCAATGGTGCAACAAAGTTCGCAAAGCGGCAAACCCGAAGCAAGGCACACCCTCGCCGTTCGAGACTGAATGTCCACAGGCGGACATTCGGCAGGGCGATCCGTTGCCGCCGAATGTCGGCGATCCGCATGGTGATTCAAGCCCCTGGCCTTGGGCGGTGCCTTTGTTCAGTCACGTCAAGGCGACAAAGGCGGTGCTGCGCGATCACTTCGACCCGCTCTTTCCCGACTTTAATACTGACTATCCCGATCAACTCCGTACCGATGAATTCTTGAACGAGTTCGGCGCCTATGTGCGCGCGCGCCAGGAAAACGAAACCGAAAATTTTCAACTGCCCCGATTTATTTTGCTCTATCTTCCGGATGATCACACTGGGGGTACCCGCTCCAACCATCCGCGTCCCGCGGCTTCGGTAGCGGATAACGATCTCGCAGTTGGGCGCGTGATCGATGCCGTTTCGCACAGCCCTTACTGGAATGACACGGCAATCTTTATTCTCGAAGATGACGCGCAAGACGGCGGTGATCACGTCGATGCCCATCGCTCGATCGCTTTCGTTGTCAGCAAGTATTCGCCGGGGACTGCCTCGGCGCCCTATGTCGAGCACCGCTTCTACACGACGGTAAATATGATTCACACGATGGAAACGCTGCTCGGCCTGCCGCCCATGAACCTGAACGATGCTTACGCGCCAGTGATGGGAGGTTTGTTTTCTGGCTCGGGCAACCAGCCCGCCTTCAAGGCTGATTACCGTAACTTGAAGAATGGTCTGATTTACGAAACCAACAGGCGCGACACGGCTGGCGCCAGCGACTCAGCGAAGATGGACTTCTCACGTCCCGATGCGGCAAACGCTGGCGAGTTGAACGCAATACTCTGGCACGACCAGAAGGGAGACACTCCAGCGCCAGCGCCAAAACACGCGCTGTTTCCTGCTGGGACAGATTAGCGACGCCGAGCCCAGGTCGATTTCGATCACTGTTAAGCCACTGGGCGTGGCTAACCGTTTCGCCGCTCACGTAATACCGGCCGACCCTTCACAGTGGCCGCCATCGTGAGATTCGCGATCCGCAAATTATGTTCCTGAATTGCCCGTTGTAATTCGGAGAGCGTCGCGCTCCACTCCGGATCATCAGCGCAGAGGGCACGAGCGCATAGTTCGCGAATGCGGTCTTGTAGACGACGCGCAGCCATTCGGATGAACGATAAGTGACGCAAGCTTAGGATGCCAGAAGGGGGGCAAATGTTCGATACGGAACTTACCCTATGCGGCCCGCCGCTATCGAAAAGAACGCACGGACTGTGAAAGTCTCTAAAGGCTACGGCCGGTAAATCCAGGCCTGCGCTGTGGCCTGGTCGTTATTGGGATATCCACCGGCCAGCAGAACGCTTCCGTCCCGGAGCTTGGTCTCGCTGAGGTAATGCCAGTGGTCGCTGAGCTGCCCGGAAGCGGTCACGAATTTCTGACTCACAGGATCAAAGATCTCCAGCTCCTTGCTTCCACCCGCGATGAGCAACTGTCCCGTCGCCAGCCGCACGGCTTCATCGGGTAGCTTGAAACGTGGATCGTTTAGAGACGCCGTGGTGGTGAATTTTGCTGTGCGCGGATCGTAAATCTCAGCGCTGCTTAGGTTTCCCATCCAGCCGCGATTATCCGAACCACCGGCGATCAGCACCCGGCCATCGGGAAGCAGCCCCGCTGTGTGCTTGCAGCGCGGGATGCCCAGAATGCCGGTGTCGGTAAACGTACCTGTTTTCGGATCGTAAAGTTCCGCGCTCGCCGAAGCCTCGCCCGCACAGCCTCCGGCAATGAGCACGCGCCCATCGTTCAGCAAGGTCGCCGTGTGCGCAATGCGTGCGTGATGCATGGGGCTTGTGGATTGAAATGTGAGGGTCTTCACATGAAAAATTTCAGCCGAAACCAGCGATTCGTTGTCTTCCGCTTCCCCGCCGGCAATTAACACATCGCCGCTGGCGAGCAATGTAGCGCTCGGCCGTCCACGCCGCGCGATCATGTTTCCGATCGTGCTGAACTTAGCTGTCGCTGGATCGTACAACTCGGCCTCATCTGTCCCACCACGACCGATCCATCCCCCAGCGATCAGCACCTTGCCGTTAGGCAGCAAAACCGCAATGTGGCCGACGCGCGCAAGATTCATTTCTCCGGCTCGGGTAAAGCTGCCTGTAGCCGGATCGTAAAGCTCGGCCGACTTGTAAAAATCCTGATTGCGCCGCATGCCGCCGGCGATAAGCACTCTGCCGTCAGGCAACAAAGTTGCGCTGTGGCCGGAGCGCGGCTCGAGCATGGAGGAGGTTGCTGCGACTGTTCCGGACCGCAGCGCGGCTCTCGCAGGATGAATAGCGTTCACGGCGGCTAGGGCGATGAAGATGGTGGAGAGCGAGACGGTATCGAGCAAGCGGGGCCGATTCATGGGGCCCTCCTGACTTAGTCGGACGTAACTCAGAGAAAGGCGTTAGCAGTAGTACATCGGTTGCTCGAATTACTGTAGATCGCCAGCGCAAGCGGCTCCGTTTGCAGGCTATCTGTCGTAAAATACGGTGAGGGAGTTCATTATGGCGACTACCTCAATCGGACGCTCAGAACACCGCAACAGTGGGGATAAGGAACTAATCAGCCTCGATGAAGCAATGCAGAAGCTCTCGCGTGAGGAGCGCTTTCGTGCCACCGTTTATGCGATGAACACGCTCCTGGTGCAAAAGGGCGTATATTCGCCCGAAGAATTCGAGCTTCAGTTCCGACAGTTTGCCGACAAAAATCTGCGCTAATCTTTCCGCTTGAGTTTGCTGCTCGTTATGTCTTTCCACTTCGGCATGTGGCACTTCGGAGACTCGCAGCGCTCGTGGGCTCCGATGTCGCAATTGGCGCATT
>JASHQM010000217.1 GCA_030039165.1 Candidatus Sulfotelmatobacter sp.
CTGGGAGGGGAGCAAGACGGTACATAGATTTGAATTGTTACTGCCCCCATATTCACTTGTTCCGTACAAGTTTCCATCCGTACCCATTACGAGGCTGGCAATAGGACCGTCCCCGGGCACGCTGGAGTTATATAGGCCGCTGAAACTGCCAGCTGGTGTAACGGAGAAGACGGTGCCGCAGCCCGTCTCATCAATACAGCCTGACCCCGTACCTCCTGTGTAGGTTATCCCGGCGAAATTGCCCCCCAGCCCCTGTATTAGCAGGTTGGGAAGTCCGCCGGTGGCATAAGAGAAGGCATATAGCTTGTTCAGCGTTCCGCCAGCCGTAAGTTGCAATACGGCCCCGCAAGGAGAAGGCCCAAAGCTGTCACCGCATTCACTGTCAGTATCAATTTGGCCTTCATCGAGGCCGTAGAAGTTGCCGTCGCTGCCCTGAAATGACACAATCGCCGCGCCGCTGGTCGGGAAGGTAGACAACACTGTGTAGGTCTGCGCTAAGAGCGAAGGAACAACGGTGATCGAAAGGAAAGCAATCGCGGCGATATGCAAGGCGGCCATATGCAAGAAAGCGCATCTTTGGAATTGGAAAATGCTTTTGATGCTTCTCGTCTGAGCTGAGGGTCGAGCAGGAAGAGCAGGTATGTGACGCATAACATACTCCTCGATCCGTGCCGTAGCTTTGGAGTGGACCAGGGATGTTTGCTAAGGGGAGCCAGCTACGACGCCGTAAGAACGGTCGCGTACACTTACGCTGGTAGTTTGAACTCGGTGCGGGTCCCTGTCAACCGCGATTCACAGGCAAAAAGGATAACTATCCTACGCAATAGGCCGCTTTTTTCGGATAACATCTCGCGTGTGCCACCCAGCCCCGTTCGTGGCGACAAGACCAAGATGCTAGACTGACTGGTCACTCGATTCCCGCACACTTCATGGCTTCCCACAACCAAAAGCTTGGCCTCATTGCCGGCAACGGCGAATTTCCTTTTCTCGTGCTCGACGCCGCGCGGGCGCAGGGAAACGACGTTGTCGTGATCGCCATCAAAGAAGAAACCTTACCGGAGATCGAAAATCATGGCGCCTGCTCCGCTCACTGGCTGTCTTTGGGAGAGCTTTCGAAACTGATTGACACCTTCAAGCGCGAAGGCATCACTCGTGCCATCATGGCGGGCCAGGTGAAGCATAAGCAGATTTTTTCTGCGATCCGTCCCGATTGGCGCATGGCCAAGCTGCTGCTCTCGCTCACCACCCGCAATACTGACAGCCTGCTCGGCGCAGTAACCAAGGTTCTTGCGGAAGAGGGCATCACGCTGGAAAGCTCAACAGTTTTTCTCCAACCGCTTCTGGCCAAACCCGGAGTGCTCACCTGCCGTGCACCCTCCGAACAGGAACGCAAGAACATCGACTACGGCCGGGCAGTGGCCCGCCAGCTCGCGCAACACGATATCGGCCAGACCGTCGTCATCGCCGATGCCGCTTGTGTGGCCGTCGAAGCCATGGAAGGCACAGATGCGGCTATCGAGCGAGCCGGCCAGATCATGCGTTCGCTTCACGGCCAGCCCTCAGCACTCAGCCGCGCGCTCACCGTCGTAAAAATTGCCAAGCCCAATCAGGATATGCGCTTCGATGTTCCCGTTGTTGGAGTGAATACCATTGAAGTTATGCAGGCCGCAGGCGCGACTTGCCTGGCGATAGACGCGGGGAAATGTCTGTTGCTCGATGGCGGGAAGATTATTGAGGCAGCCGATGCTGCAAACATCGCAATCGTGGCTGAGGCCTGACCGTTACAAAGGAAATGCACCCATGACATCTCGACTATCACAGTCCGCCTTCCTCGCCGAACAGCTTCGCCGCGCGTTTGCGGGCAACGCCTGGCACGGTCCAGCGCTGCTTGAATTATTGGAAGATGTCGATGCTGAAACAGCGGCCGCGAAGCCGATCCCAACCGTGCACAGCATTTGGGAACTCGTTTTGCATATCGCTGCCTGGGACGACGCTGCCGTCCGCCGCCTTGCCGGGAACAAATGCCAGCCGTCGGGAACGGCAAACTTCCCTCTCGTACCAAGGCCTTCCGAGTCCGCTTGGCGCAAAGCGGTCGCTCACGCGCGCCGCACTCACGACAGGCTGGTACGAGTCGTCGCCTCGCTCCCGGACTCGCGGCTGCGTGATCGTGTTCCCGGCAAGAAATACGACTTTGCCTTCATGCTGCAGGGCGTCGCCCAGCACGAGCTTTATCATGCCGGGCAGATCGCGATTCTGAAAAAGGCGACGCAAGCGGCATAGTCGTTTACAATCTGTTGTCCTGCTGGCAACCAGCCAAAGAGAGTCCTCCCTGCAATCCGACAATCCGATTTCCGTAGCCGTCGTGGGCGTGGGCGTTTTCGGACGCAACCACGCGCGGGTTTATCGAGAGCTGGAACAACAAGGTCAGCCGGTTCGGCTTGTGGGCGTTGTCGATCCCGATCTTGGCCGCGCAGATACGGTTGCGCGTGAGTTCGGCTGCAGGGCTTTTGGCTCGGTTGAGCAAATGC
Organism: Candidatus Sulfotelmatobacter sp.; assembly: GCA_030039165.1. GTDB lineage: Bacteria > Acidobacteriota > Terriglobia > Terriglobales > Acidobacteriaceae > Sulfotelmatobacter. The sequence continues at coordinate 2,529 of JASHQM010000217.1, forward strand.
TGACCACGCACACTGAAGTACGTGCGGCGTCGGTGGCTGCGCCCACCGTGAATCACTACGAGATTTCTGCGGCTTTGATGCGGGCCGGCATCGATGTTCTCGTCGAGAAGCCTTTGACCGCCTCCATCACCGAAGCCGACGAGTTGATCAAGTTGGCGGGCACACAAAAGCGCATCGCCCAGGTGGGACATCTCGAACGATTCAATCCCGCTGTCCGCGCCACCATTCCGCTGCTTTCCCAGCCCATGTTTTTCGAAGTGCACCGGCTCAGCGTTTTTACCCCGCGCTCGCTCGATGTGGATGTCGTTCTCGACCTGATGATCCACGACCTCGACATTGTGCTGTCGTTCGTCGACTCTCCTGTAAAAGAGGTTCGCGCCGTCGGCTTGCCCATTCTTTCGGGCAAAGTCGACATCGCCAACGTGCGGCTGGAATTCGACTCCGGTTGTGTGGCCAATTTCACCGCCAGCCGGGTTTCCACCGAACGCGTGCGCAAGCTCAGATTCTTTCAACCCAGCCAGTACATCTCGATCGATTACAGCCGGCAGGAAGTCCTGGTCTTCACCGTCGGCGCTGATGGGACGAAATCTGGCGCTCCGACCGTGAATCCGCAGATTCAGGTTGCCAAGCCGCCAGTCGCTTCCGAGGAACCCTTGCATGCAGAATTGAAATCGTTTCTCGCTGCGGTTCGGCAGCGCTCAACGCCTGTGGTTCCGCTGCAGGACGGTCGCCGCGCGCTTGCAGCGGCTCTGGACATCCTGGGAGCGATTCGTGAGCACGGCAAAAAAGTCGGCTTGGCTGCCATCGCGCAAACCTACCGCTGACTGTTGACGGACAGTTTCCAGAAACTAACAAGTGACAACTGCCGCTATTTTACAAATGTTGACACACGCAAGTCCCACACCATTTGTAAAGAGCCAAATCTAGCAAAAGATGCGAAAATGAAGGTAGCTTCGCCGGTTTGCGTTCGCTGGGGTAGTCCGATTAAGCCACATGCAACGCACTGCCGGGGAAGTGTGTCTAAACGGACTAGCCCGCGTTCATGCCGATCACGCAGATTCCATTCCAGGACCCGGTCGCTCCACCGGAGAAGGACAAGCCGCAGGCCCAACAGCTCGGGCTCTACGACCGCCGGGAATGGGAAACCGCTTACCGCCAGTTGGATGACGATGCCCGCGTCCCGCATCTGCTCATTCAATTGCAGGACGACCTGGCGCGTTCGCGCCGTCGCGAAGCCGCTTGGATTTCCGTCATCTTTCACCTGCTGCTGATCATCTTCATCGTCAAGTTCGATGCGCTGGAAAAGTATTTTCCCTGGGTGCACTCGATGGTTGTAGCTGTACGCCCCAATCCACTGGAGGGCAAGGATATTACTTTCCTGGCGCTTCCAAGCGACGCGCAGAAGGTTCCGCAGAAGCCGAAGACAAACGTTCTCGGCGACAAGAACCGGATCGCCACAACCCGCCATCCTGAGCTGGACCCGAAAGAACTGCAAAAGATTCTCGCCTCGCCGCCGCCCGGCCGGTCGGGATTGAATGCACCACAAGCGCAACAGGCGCCACAGCCCCAGTCGCCTCCGGCGGTTGCGCAGAATCAGCCGCAGCCCTCGCAACCGAAACAGTCTCCCAATCAGCAAACCGCCGAGTTGCGTCTTCCGCCCCGTCCCAATGCGGCTGATGTGTTCCGAAAATATGCCGCCCCGTCATCGGCCGGATCTCAGATTGCGGAAGCGGGCCGCGCCGTGGCTGCCGGCCGCGGCACCCAGCCGGGAGACGGCGGAGATTTCGGGCTGGGCACCGCAGCCCATGGCCGCCAGTTGGGCAATCTAGAGATTCTCAGCGATACCATGGGGGTCGACTTTGGGCCTTACTTGCAGCGCGTGCTGCATGACGTGCGAGAGAACTGGTACCGCTTAATACCAGAGTCGGCCGAGATGAAGAAGGGTAAGCTGGCTATCGATTTCGCCATCATGCCCGACGGAACAGTGCAGGGGCTGCAAATCACAGTCTCGTCGGGTGACGTCGCTCTCGACCGTCCAGCCTACGGCAGCATCACCGCCTCAGACCCATTCCCACCCCTTCCCAGTGAGTTCAAGGGACAATACTTGGGATTGCGCTTCCGCTTTTACTACAACCCCTCTAAAGAAGACACGGAATAGTCCCGCC
>JASHQM010000218.1 GCA_030039165.1 Candidatus Sulfotelmatobacter sp.
GAAAGATTGCGCCGCTTCGAGCAGGAAGCGCGAGCGGCCGCGGCGCTAAATCATCCCAACATTCTCGCGGTTTACCAGATGGGCACGCACGAGGGCGTCTCGTATATGGTCACGGAGTTGCTCGAGGGCGAGACGCTGCGCGAGCCCCTCAGGCGCGGGGCGATACCGCTGCGCAAGGCGATTGATTATGGAGTGCAGACCGCGCAAGGCCTGGCAACCGCGCATGAAAAAGGCATTGTCCATCGTGACCTGAAACCGGAGAACCTGTTCCTTACCCGAGATGGACGAGTCAAGATTCTCGACTTCGGTCTGGCCAAGCTTGCGCTGCCCGAAACCGCCTCGGAGGACGAAAAGACCGCCACGCTGCATGGAACTGAGCCGGGCATGGTGATGGGAACCGTGGGTTACATGTCTCCCGAGCAGGTACGGGGACATGCGGCTGATCCTCGCTCCGACATCTTTGCCTTCGGTACGATTCTTTACGAGATGGTGACAGGCAAGCCGACATTTCGCAAGCCAACCTCAGCCGAAACCATGACTGCGATATTGAACGAAGACCCGCCACCTACTTCGCAGTTCGCGCCCAATACGCCTCCTGGTCTGCAGCGCGTGGTGCATCGCTGTCTGGAGAAGAATCCGGAGCAGCGCTTCCATTCAGCGCACGATTTGGCGTTTGCGCTGGAAGCGATGTCGGATTCGGCGATCTCCTCTACCCCAGGGAGTCAGCCGGAGCGGAAAAAGCCGGGCCGCCCGCCGGCTGTAGTCGTGGGAGCGTTGGCGGCAGCGGCCTTGGGTGTTGCGGCGCTCGCGTATTTTGGGATGCGCGGTGAAGCCGTACCTAAGATTTCCGAATACATCCAGCTTACGCATGACGGCCAGCGGAAACAGGTGATCGCGACTGACGGTTCGAGGCTCTACCTCACACTAGGCACAGACCTGTCACACGCTGTTGGTGCAATGTCGGTGTCTGGCGGTGAGCCGGCACGCATTCCGACGCCTTCGCCCATGATGGCGGCTACGGGCTTGTCCGCCGATGGCTCGGAGCTCTTGTTGGTGGATGCGAGGGGTGATCCGCCGTCAGGGGCACTCTGGAGCATGCCCGTTCTGGGCGGCTCACCCCGCAGATTGGGAGAGACGGAAGGAAATTCGGCCTCATGGTCGCCCGACGGAAAAAGGCTGGTCTATGGCAATATGGGCGACCTGTTCCTGGCGAACGCCGACGGAAGCGAGCCCCACAAGCTGATCACGATGAAGGCGCCCTCGATTGTCGCGAATCCCGACTGGGCGCCGGACGGCTCCCGTTTGCGTTTCGAAACCTGGGATACTGTTCGCTCTGCGAGCGAGCTTTGGGAAATCTCGGTGGATGGAACGGGCTTGCATCTCTTGCTTCCCGGCTGGAAACCGACCGAGCGGCAGTGCTGCGGGAAGTGGACCGCGGATGGAAACTACTATGTCTTCGTTTCGCGCGGCCAAGTCTGGGCATTGCCGCGAAAGGGAAATCTCTTCGGCTCTGAACCAAAACCGATCCAATTGACTTTCAGTCCCATGTCTCTGGAAGCCCCCTTGCCCAGCAAGGACGGGAAGAAGTTGTTCGTGGTGGGGCGAACATTTCGTGGCGAGTTGGTGCGATACGATGCGAAATCTGGCCAGTTCTCGCCCTTCCTCGGAGGCATGTCAGCCGAATATGTCGACTTCTCGAAAGATGGCCAGTGGATCGCGTATGTCTCGTATCCCGAAGGCGTTCTGTGGCGCAGCCGAGTTGACGGGAGCGAACGATTGCAACTCACCGCTCCGCCGGGGTATGCCGTAAACCCGCGCTGGTCGCCGGATGGCAAGCAGATTGTATTTTTCGAAATGTTCGCAGACAAGCCTGCCAAGTGCTTTGAGGTTTCTCCCGAAGGGGGAAGCGCGAGGGCACTGATGCCCGACGATGCAAACTCGGAATGGGACCCGGTCTGGTCGCCAGACGGGAGCCAGATCGCCTTCGGCGGCAGTTCCGTAAATGCTGCGTCGAATATCTCTATTCTTGATCTGGCGACTCACAAAGTGTCAGCTCTGCCGGGGTCACAAGGCTTGTACGCGCCTCGCTGGTCACCGAACGGCCGCTACATGCTGGGGTTGTCAGAAGATGAAACAATACTTTTCCGCTTCGATTTCCAGACGCAGAAATGGACCGAGATAGAGAAGGGCGCTGTCGCCTGGCCAAACTTTTCGAAGGACGGGCAGTATGTTTATGTCCTGTATGGCCGCGGTGCGAGTGGCGTGCTCAAGATTCGCCTTAGCGACGGCAAGGCGGAGCCGGTGGGCGACTTGAAGAATTTTGTGGGCACTGGCCACTTTTCCGATTCCTCGCTGTCTCTCACTCCCGACGGGTCACTCTTGCTCTTTCGCGATGCTGGAACTTCCGATGTGTATGCCCTCGACTGGGAAGAGCGGTAAACAGTAACCCGCGGCCGCGGCTGCTCGCTCTCCAATTTGAAAAGTAAGCGCTTCCCCCCGCGGCAATCACAGTGTCAGCGGGCACGGCTCACTAGTACTTCTTCTCGACCTTCAATATTTCTTCTCGAATTTCGCGAACTCGGCTTCCAGCTTCCATTGCATCCTGGCGCGTTCGTTAGCGGCGAGAAACTGTACGCATGAAGCCGAAGGTTTTTCCGCGCCGGGCGCGTCTCGCATGCAAGCGGGTCTCATGCGGAATATTAGTTTTGTATCCGTCCACAAACTTTCCCCCGGCAGGAAGCTGTGCTCGAGACTTTGCCTTGCCATGCGCTTCAAATCCGCATACGACAATTTGTAGGTTTCGACCGCGCGCAGGTATTCGTGCGTCAGGT
>JASHQM010000219.1 GCA_030039165.1 Candidatus Sulfotelmatobacter sp.
CGTAGCAAGACGCAAGTGGTGGCGCGAGATCATATTTCGTGAAACAAGATAATGCTCAGGAACTGAGCCTGTGGAAGGCAAGGTCAGAAATCACAATCAGGCTGTGGAAAACTGGGCAAAATACTGCGGCGGCGCTGAAGAGGCAGGAATCCCCAAGCCTCTGCAATGTCGATGAAAGATGGAGCGCCCAGCCAAAAAGCAGGTTCCTCACCGCTCCTTCGTCGCGGTTCACAATGACATCGTTAGGATGATCCGTCTTCGTCGGCTACTCGTGCTGCATGACTTCGTCGATAACAGCCTTGCCGCCTTTATCGACACTGATCACTTTGTGGATGGGAAGGTAGCCGGTCATGGTGATGTCGATGATGTAGTTGCCGGGATCGAGCATGAACTCGACGGGAGAAGTTTTATCGAGCATGTGCTCATTAACGGCGACCTGCGCGCCTTTGGGTTGGGTCCTGACGCTGACTGCGCCCATGCCTTGAGCATCCTTGCCGCCGAAGAGTTTCTTGAATTTTCCCGCGGTGCGGATGTCGTCGGCGTTGCCAAGGGCGCGCAGAGCAGGCGTGAAGCTGACCGTCTGGCCGAGGGTGAACTGGGCGGTGGTAGTTTCGTCGATATATCCGGGCTTGCGGACCAGAACCACGTGCGAGCCGCCGCCGACAGAGACTTGTGCAGGCGTGAGCTTGCCAGTGTCTTTGCCGTCGATGTAGACGTTGGCGCCCGCGGGTGTACTGGAGACGGCAAGCGTAGCCGTGAGCTGAGTCAGGCGCGTGGAAACGTATGCTTTGTTGCCGGAGGTTACGGTGACGGTGCGAGAGTCGGTAATGTAGCCGGCTCTGGCGATGGTGATTGAATGCTGGCCGGTGGCGACCCCGGATAGAGTAAACGGCGTGACCCAGGAAGCGTCGGTCCTGCCGTCGATTTGAACCTGTGCGCCCTGCGGCGTGGAATCGATGGCCATCTGCCCGGGAACGATGACGGGAGTGGGAGCGGCAACGGGTTTCTTCTTCGAATATCTGCTGTGCGCAGTTGCGGAGCGAGCAGGAGCGGGTTCTACTGCGGGTTCCGGAGCTACGGGTTCGAACGGCGTTGCGGAAGGCGCTGATTCCGATGGCGCGGGCTGTGACTGTGGCTGCGGCGCGGGCCGAGCGGGCGGCGCGGCCGGCGCGGGAACGGGTTCCGCCTGCTGAGGTGTGGCGCTGAGCAAGTCGGAGTCACTGTTCAGGCTCTGGATATGCATGACCAGCGCGATCGCGATGATGAGAATGACGACCGCGGCGCCCGCGATCGAATAAATAATGAGGCGCGGCGGAACGTTTTTGATTTCTCTTACAGCTTTTCCTGCGATCTCGCGAGGATCGACCTTGGGCTTTTCCGGTTGCTCGCGGAACGTAATTACAGCAGGTGCACGAGCCGGAGCCTGCTCGAAAGCTTCCGAGGGCGGTGAAGGTGGCGCTTCGTAGTCTTCCTTCAGCGGAGGCATTTCGGTCATCTCCGAAAAGCTCACGCTGGAGCCGGCGCTCGGGGCGGCTTCGGCCATCATGGGATCGACCGCAATTTTTGGCGATTGTGGCGCGTGGCTCGGCGACTCGAATTCTGGTTCCTGAATTTCAGGAGTCTCTATTTCAGGCTCGTTGACAGTTGACGACACGGGAGCGGCCGCAGGCCTTGCCGGCTTGACTCGGGAAGCCGGGCCGGCGGCGGATTGCACCGCGGTCTTGTTCACGGTGGATGCAGGTTGAGGCGTTTTGGGCGAAACCGGTGGTCCGGGTTTGACGCCCAGCGGACGCGGAGGCATCGGAGGCATCGAGGGCTTAGCCACGGGGGGCTTCGCTGGCGCAGGTTTTGCGGCGCTCGCGGCAGCGGCTGGAGTCGATTTAGAGACTACCGGAGCGGCGGCAGGTTTAGCAGCCGCACCAGAGGCGGTCGCGACGGGCCGCGCGGCTGCCGCTGTGGATGCTCCGATAAATTTCGCCTGATTAGCAGCTTTCACTGCATCGGAAACCACAACGCTTGATTTCGACACCGTTGTTTGCTTGGCGGCTTGCCCTTTCGACTCTTTGCATTTTTCCAGTTCGTCGAGAAGTTCCCTTCCGTTCTGGTGGCGCTCGGCGGGATCTTTCGCCAGCGCCTTCATGATCAGATCGCTTAATAGAGGATGCAGTTTGGGATTCAGGTCCCGGGGCGGCGCGGGGGCGTTTTCGACGATGCACTGGCGCAGCATTTCCGCGTCTTCGCTGTCGAATGGTTTCTGATCGGTCACCATCTCATAGAAAATCGCGCCCAGACTGAAAAGGTTGGAGCGGGCGTCGAGCGGTTCGCTGCGAATCTGCTCGGGGGACATGTAATAAAGGATCGAGGGCAGGTCGGGAATGCGCTCGACGAATTTACCCGCGCTGGAGATGCCAAAACCGAGTACGCGGACGCCGCCATCCCAGCCGCACATGATCTTGGCCGGTTCCAGGCTGAAATGGAAAACGTTGTTGGAGTGAGCGTGATCGAGGCCGCCGCACACCTGGCGGCCGATGTCGAGCAGGTCCCAGATAGAGAATCCTTCTTTCCGCGAGAGCATGGTGGCAACGCTGTTGCCCTGGATGTACTCCATGGCGGCGCAGAATTGGCCGTCGATCTGGCCGGCGCCGTAGATGGGCGGAATATTGGAGTGGCTAAGAACCTTGCTCGCCTGCGCCTCGTCGAGCAGGCATTGCTCCAGTTCGGCAGAACGGTCGCCGAAGGCGGAGAGCTGAATCGCTTTCAAAGCCACGGTCTGGCTGGTTTGCGGATCGTTCGCCTTGTAGACCGCGCTGGTCGGAGACTTGGCGATCTCGCTCAAAATTTCGAAGTGGCCAATCTTGGTAGACATGATTTTGCCCTCGTCACAGAAAAGAGCCGCAGTTCTCGACCGAGCAATGCGCGCTCAAAACCCGGGCAGGATGTGGCTAGGATAGCGCCCAAAAGAATCCGCTTCGAGTTACCGAAGTACTGTGAATTTTTGCGATGCGCCGCAGAGCGGCGGCCCCAGGAACGAATACGCCGGCTCAAATACATTGAAAGCGCCCCCGATTCCCAGCGCGGAATACAATGTTCGACGAATGCGCATTCCGCTCTGGCTGAAAGTACTTTGGACGTTGTGGGTAATCGTATGGGCGCCGATTTACTGGCGGGCCTATGGAGCGCAGAATTTTCTTTTCTTCTGCGACCTGGGCAACATTCTCATTGCCGCCGCTCTGTGGCTGGAGAGCCGGCTGATATTCTCCTGGCAGGCGGTCAGCCTGCTTTTGTTTCAGACTCTGTACATCATTGATCTCGCCGTGGCGCTGGTGAGTGGATGGCACCCGATCGGCGGGACGGAATACATGTTCGACCCGCACGTTGCACTACCCATCCGTCTTTTAAGTCTCTTTCATGTGGTGACTCCACCGTTGCTCCTATGGGCGATTTGGAAGCTGGGATATGACGGGCGAGGGTGGATTGTTCAGACTGTCACGACATGGATTGTCGTGCCGATCAATTATTTCTGGCGTCCGCAATTCGATGTGAATTGGGCGCGGGGCTTGTTTTTTCACCAACAGCACGTGATGCCGGGAACCTGTTATTTACTGATCTACGCGATCGTCGTCCCGGGAGTGGTCTATTGGCCGACGCATCGGTTGCTGGCCTGGTGGGCGGGCAGGCAAGATAAGGGGACCACAACTTGAACAAACAGGAATGCTGAAATCGTATACGGATACAGCGGCATTCGCCAGGAATCTCTGCAGCGGTGTAGAGTCGCTCCTCTAGGCAGCGGTTCGATCCGCTTCAGTTTGTGCTTCTCCGGTAACGAGGACTGAGGAGTCTTGCTGACATGCCCGGATCAGTTCGTGAATTCCCATCCGTCGCCGTAGCCAATGAGCGAGCAGAGTATCGGCCATGACCTGGGAACGCAGCTTCTCCGGTTCTAACCGTTGCCAAGGTTTTTCGACCATACCCTTCCGAACGGCGCGGCTCTCGACGCATCCGCCTTCGATTCGATAATCGATCGCGGTAGAACCGTCGCCCTTCTCAATGCGAAGCCGGTTGAACTCCAGCATGGAATCAAAGACCTCCACGTCTCAGCCGTCGTGCAAACAGACTGCCAACGGTTGATCGCCCGTAATTCGCTGTAACGCAACCGAATTGATATGGGCTGTGAAGGTGACCGCACGATGTGTGGGAATTTTCTGCAAGGCCCTGCGGAAGATTATTTCTAGGGTCGCGACGACAGCCGAGAGTCGGGGAGCCCGGGGCTCTCAGGGAACTCCCTGAGTAGCAATACAGTATTTACCGGAGGTAAATCGGGAGGCGAATAAATTTGCCGTGACCAGGGGCTAGTCCGAAAATAGCCCCGGGATTGTTTCAGAATCACTTTTTCTGGTCGGTTGAGCAGTCTTGCGATTTGCGGCGGTATAAGCGCCCGTTCCAGCCAAACGTCCATCGAGACTTTCGTGCTCCCGGCCTGAACCTTTCAACGACATACCAAACGGAGAACGCAATGAGCAGTACAAGGCTCAAGAAAACGTCGAGGGTGTTGACCCACTTGAACCCTAAATGAACGTACAAAAAGATTGCGGTCAGGAAATATACCCACCAGCCTATCGCAAGAATCCAGCCCAGGTTCTTCATTGCTACTTTGCTTGATTATAGTCCTGTGAAGAGAATCCCGAATCGCCTTGAACACGGCGAGTGGCTCAGTGTGAAATTGTCATCCTGAGCAAGCGTTCCTTGCGCGGTGAAGGATCTGGGCGAGTCGCGCGAAGCATCGCGCTTTTTGCGGCGCGTAAATCGCGCGTTTGGCTCGCTTCCTTTTTCAATTTCAAACTGAGCCACGGCCCGAACGTGCATAGTGTTCAAATTTGCTGTTCCCAGCTTTGACCCTGGCAAGAAAGTCGTGCTCCATATTTTTGCCGCAGGCGCGGTGAACCTTCCAATCCCTGTACCTGGTCCTACGCAATGCCATAGCCACGTGTAAGGATGTCGTGCTCATCCCATTCTTCCCCGCGTGTATCACGCAACTTGGTCGTTCGCCCGGCCATTTCTTTTTGGCCGATCGATTGCTTGCTTGTCATTCGATTTTGAAGCCACCGTGAGATGATCGGCGCACGCCGAAGCACGGTATTTGTGGCACTGGAGAATCGAATGCGAAAGACAAAGACAGTGACGAATTTTGCCTTTGTATTCCTGGCCCTGGTTGTTCTGCCGCAAACCGTCCGTCCGGCGCGAGCAGAGGCCGATCCTTATCCGGCTATGGCTCCTCTTGCGGAGTATCTGATGCCGCAGGATGCGGAGGTCGCGCTGGCTCGCAGCGCCGCACCAGCCTCGATTGCCGACGGCGCCACTGTGATGGTGATGGGACGCCAGGGATACACAACCGCCGTGCAAGGCACGAACGGTTTCCTCTGCTATGTGGAGCGATCCTGGGCCAAGCCGACGGATGATTCGGAGTTCTGGAATCCCAAATTGCGCTCCCCCAATTGCTTCAATCAGGCGGCGGCTATCAGCGTTGCGCAGGTCTATTTGAGGAAGACGCAACTGGTGTTGGCAGGCAAATCGAAGGCGGAGATCGACCAGGGAATCAAAGCGGCCCTGGATAGCGGGGAACTGCCCGCGCTCCAACCCGGTGGGATGTGCTACATGATGTCGAAGCAACAGTACCTTGACGATCAGGTAAAGAGCTGGCACCCGCACCTGATGTTCTATGCCGCGGGCGACGTGGCGAAGAGTTGGGGGGCAAATCTGGACGGCTCGCCGCTGATCGCGGCGAACGACGCCGAAGCGCGGGTGACGATTTTCATGGTCGTGGTGCACCACTGGTCAGACGGGACGCCGGCCCCGAACTAATCAGGCGGATCTCCCGGCCCCAAAAACAAGAAACCCAAACTAGGACACTGCCCCAAAACTCACCTGGGATCAGCTGCGGTTGCTTTTTGTTCCCTCTGGATTCGGAGTCGCCACGCCTTTCGCCGCGGCCTCGATCTTCTTGCTTCCTGCGCCGCCGTCCGGACTCAGATACAGCGTTTGTGAAGGACGGGCGAGGTTGGCGGGAGATTCCTCGATGTACTTCATGATCTGAAGCAGCAGGTTTTCGCGCACGGTAGCGAAGACGTCGAAATTCTGGGTCAGCACGTAGGCGACGACTTCCACGTTGATGGAAGAGGCCGTGATTTCTGCAAGCCGCACGCGCGCGGTGGAAGCCTCGATTTTGTCGTGGCCGGTGAGCAGGCGGCGAAGTTCGGCGAGCACCGCGAGCAGGTGCTCGGAGGAGGTATCGAGGTGGAAGTTCAGGACCGTTTTAAAAAGCATCTTCTCGCGGCGGCTAAGATTTTCCACGTTGATGGTGGCGACGGTTCCGTTGGGAATGGCGAGAAGGGTTCGCTCTTCGGTGCGGACGCGAGTGGAGCGCAGGCCGATATCCTCGACCACTCCGGTGCGGTCGCCAAACTTGCAAAGATCGCCCACGCGGATGACTTCGTCGCCGAGGACGGAAACTCCACCGAATAAATTGGCGATCGTCTGCTGCGCGCCGAAACCGATGGCCAGTCCGCCAATGCCCACTCCGGCCAGCGCGGTCGTCAGGTTGACACCCAGAATGCCAAGAATGAAGAACAAGGTAGCGAGAAATACGGTGGCCTTGATGATGCGTTCGCCGAGCAGGATCAGGGACCCGGTGCCGCCGTGGCCCATTGCCACCGCGCGTTTGCGCACGCGGTTGAGGAACCAGCGAGTCACGCGCCAGAGAATCCAGGCTCCGCCGATAACGATGGCGATGGTGGTGACTTGACCGTAATAGTGGCGCGGCAGCAAAGGCATGCCGATGTGGGAGGCAGCAATGCGATGGATGGCAGTTGCCAGGAGAAGCCAGAGGGGAGCGGAAAGGGATCGCGATTGATCGAGGTCTCCCCGGCGGCGCGCCCACCAGCGCAAAGGAAATTGCAGTATGAACAGGATGATCCATGCAGCGGCAGCCGCGATGGGAACAAGGACGATAAGCGCGAGCAACTGCCATAGCGGCATGCCCCCGGCCTGGTGCTTGACCATCCACCCCGGCAGTCTGGTTTCGACTTGCCGCGCTTCCACTTGATCGTAAAGTTCGGGAATATTGGAGAGAGTGTCGGCCGAAATCAGCCAGATTTTTCCGGCGCTGGGATCGTTGACGCGAACTAATTCGAGTTCGTCTTCCACGTCGCCGGAGGCCATGGTACCGAGTTTCTGGCGGTCGAGTGGAACGTCTTCTTGCGGCGTGCCTTCGGGCTGGCGGCTGGGACGCAGATTGCCAGAGAAAGAGCGGTCCATTGCCACTTTTAATTTCATGGCCAGCGTATCGCCTTCGCTCTGGCGCCGGGAGCTGCTCATCTGGAGATATTGCGCGGCGAGGGTGTAGTTGCCCGATTGCGCCGCCTGGAGGAATCCGAAAACGGTTCCATAGGGAGTATCGCGACCAAGGCGATCAGGTGAGGCTTTGGGAGAACTGGTGGCGGGGGGAGCCGAAGGATCAAGAATCTGTGTTAAGGCACTCTGCGCGATCGCCGGCGTGCAGAAAGCGAGAACGGAAAATAAAAGAGTCAGCCGTGCGGCAGGGTTGCGCATACCAGGTAACTCGTCGATGCACTTCATTCTATCGAAAGCTCTGCGCATTACCGCGCAACTCTAACCAGCAAGCGAGCCCAGCGCGCCCGGGATGACCAGTAAACTACGCCGCTACCTGAAGGGCAGCAAAATTCGTGGCAATTGAATATCATGAGATATTGGCGATCAGTGGGGAGAAATAAGACGTGGCTCAGACGGAAACTGACGGACAAGAGGTATTGGAAACCCGCGAGTGGGTGGATTCGCTGGATTATGTCCTGTCGAAAGGCGGACCGACTCGAGCCGGACGCCTGTTGCAGCAGTTGGCATTGCACGCGCGGCGTGCGGCGGGCGTAAATCTCCCGTTTTCCGCGACGACTCCTTACCAGAACACGATTCCCTCTCCGCAACAGCCGCCGTTCCCCGGCAGTCAGGAGATGGAACGGCGCATCAAGAGCCTGGTGCGCTGGAATGCACTGGCGATGGTGGTCCGGGCCAACAAAATTCAGGAGGGCATCGGCGGGCATATTTCGACTTACGCTTCGGCCGCGACTTTGTATGAAGTCGGCTTCAATCATTTTTTTCAAGCCCGCACGGAAAGCGGCGATCGCGACATCGTTTATTTCCAGGGACACGCGGCGCCGGGAATGTATGCACGGGCATATCTGGAAGGGCGCATTCCGCGGGAGAAACTGGAGAATTTTCGTCGCGAGCTGAAACCGGGCGGGGGGTTGAGTTCCTATCCGCACCCATGGCTGATGCCGGAGTTCTGGGAGTTTCCTACGGTTTCGATGGGGCTGGGGCCGATTCAGGCGATCTATCACGCCCGCTTCATCCGTTACCTGGAGAATCGCGGCCTCAAGCAATCGACTGGCGGCAAAGTTTGGGCGTTTCTCGGCGATGGCGAGATGGATGAACCGGAGGCGCTGGGCTCGATCACTCTGGCCTCGCGGGAGAACCTCGACAACTTAATTTTCGTGGTCAACTGCAACCTGCAACGGCTGGATGGGCCAGTGCGCGGGAACGGAAAAATTATTCAGGAACTGGAAGCAATCTTCCGGGGCGCGGGATGGAATGTAATCAAGGTGATCTGGGGTTCCGACTGGGACAGCTTGATCCGCAACGACCGCGACGGATTGCTGGTCCGCCGGCTCGGCGAAATCAGTGACGGGCAGTATCAGAAATATTTTGTCGAGAGCGGAGCATATTTCCGCCAAAACCTATTCGGCACCGATCCACGGCTGCTGAAGATGGTCGAACATCTTTCCGATGAACAACTGGCGCGCATGAGACTGGGCGGGCACGATCCGATTAAGGTTCATGCGGCGTATCGCGCGGCCGTCAATCACAAGGGGTCGCCAACGATCATTCTGGCGAAGACGATCAAGGGCTATGGGCTGGGTGAAGCGGGCGAAGGCAAAAACATTACTCATCAGCAAAAGAAGCTGAACGAAGAAGAATTGGAGTTGTTCCGCTCGCGGTTTGGCATCCCCATTCCCGATGATGAGTTGCACGATGCGCCGTTCTACCGTCCGTCCGACGACAGTGCCGAAATCAAGTACATGCAGGCGCGGAGAAAGCAGCTTGGCGGATACATGCCGCAGCGCAAGGTTGTTGCCGAGCCTTTGAAGCTTGTTTCGGAATCGCATTTCGAAGAGTTTTACAAAGGCACGGAGGGCCGCGAAGCTTCGACCACCATGGTTTTTGTGCGGCTGTTGGGGAAATTGTTGCGCGATCCGGAGATTGGGAAATTGATCGTTCCCATCATTCCCGACGAGGCTCGCACGTTCGGCATGGAAGCGCTGTTCCGCCAGGTGGGAATTTATTCGAGCGTGGGGCAACTTTATGAACCCGTCGATATGGACACGCTTCTTTATTACAAGGAGGCGAAGAACGGGCAGATTCTGGAAGAAGGGATTACCGAGGCGGGGTCGGTGTGTTCGTTTATTGCGGCGGGTACGGCCTACGCCAACCACGGCATCAATACCATTCCCTTCTTTATTTATTATTCGATGTTCGGGTTCCAGCGCATTGGCGACCTGATATGGGCGGCCGCCGACATGCGCACCCGCGGGTTCCTCATCGGTGGAACAGCCGGCCGCACCACCCTGGCCGGTGAGGGTTTGCAGCATCAGGATGGCCACAGTCACGTGCTGGCGTTGCCGGTGCCGAATTTGATGGCCTACGATCCCGCATTCGCGTACGAGATCGCCATCATTATTCAGGATGGCATCAAGCGCATGTACGTGGATCAGGAGTCAATCTTTTATTACCTGACGGTCACGAACGAGCCGTTGCCCATGCCCGAGATGCCGCATGGCGAGCGGGTTCGCGAAGGAATTCTGCGCGGGCTGTATCGCTTCAATACGTCAGATATGCCCGCCGCCAAACTGCGGATCCAATTGCTCGGCAGCGGGACCATTATGTACGAAGTGCTGAAGGCGCAGGCAATTCTGAAAGAGAAATACGGAGTTGGGGCCGATGTCTGGAGCGCGACCAGCTACAAGCAGCTTTACCGCGATGCCAACGATTGCGAGCGCTGGAACATGCTGCATCCCGCTGCTTCGCCTCGTGTACCGTACATCACCGAGTGCCTAAAAGAAGCAGCGGGACCGTTCATTGCAGCATCGGATTACATGAAGGTCCTGCCGGAATCGGTGTCAAAGTGGGTGCCCGGGCAACTGGTGGCGCTCGGAACCGACGGGTTTGGGCGCAGCGAAAATCGAGCTGGGTTGCGTGACTTCTTCGAAGTCGATGCGAAACACATCGTACTGGCGGCACTGGGCGCGCTGGCTCGGGAAAACAAAATCGGCATGGATGTGGTAAAGCGGGCCGTGGGTGAACTAGGGATAAACAGCGAGAAACCAAATCCAGCCGTGAGCTAGGGCTCAAGTTCGTATCGGGGCATGTCTTGGGCATGCCGTTAGACAATAAAAATCGAGGCGATTTCAGGCGTTGGGCTTCCACGAAGGAATGAAAGCAGTGATCGAATTCACACTCCCGGCACTCGGGGAAAACATTGAAGAGGGTGACCTTGTCCGCCTGATGATTGCGCCCGGCGCTACGGTGAATGAGGGCCAATCGGTCATGGAGCTGGAAACAGACAAGGCGGTCGTCGAGGTACCTTCGTCGGTCAGCGGGACCGTGAAAGAAGTTCTGGTTAAAGAAGGAGACAAGATCAAAGTCGGTCAGGTGATCTTCAGGGCCGACGGCAATGGCACGGCCGCTGCGGCCGATGCACCGCAGAAGCGCGCGGCCACCGCGAGCGCTTCATCGGGTTCCGGTTCCGGTTCTCAGGCGACTTCCAGCACACAACCAGCAGCCCCGGCCAAACCGCAGCCCGCAATTCCGCCGAGTGTGCAACAAGCGCCCGCACAGGGTGAGCCACGCTCGGCCGCGCAGCGGACGCGATCAACCGATGCTGCAGCTCCAGCGGAATTCCGGCTGCAGGAACTTGGCGAAAATATTTCCGAAGGCGACCTGGTTCGGCTGATGATCGCGCCGGGCGCAAAAGTTTCCGAAGGCCAGCCGGTGATGGAACTGGAAACCGACAAAGCGGTCGTGGAGGTGCCTTCAACGGTCAGCGGCATCGTGCAAGAAGTCACAGTTAAGGAAGGCCAGAAGATCAAGGTAGGACAGGTGATTTTTACGCTGCAAGGTAGTGCTGCTGCGCAGGGAGAAACAACTCGTGCTCCGCGAGGACCAGTGGAGCATGTTTCAGGACAGCATGGAGCGCGGCTTGCATTTCAGGCCGCCATTCGCGCCGAGGGTAAAACCGAAGAACAGGCGCTGCCTCCGGACCAGCCGCGGGCACCGCAGCCGCCGGTTTTCTCAATGCCAGTTCAGTTAGGCAAAGTAGCGGGAACAGAGAACAGGCCGCCGGTGCCGGCAGCGCCGTCCACCAGGCGCCTGGCGCGCGAACTCGGTGTCGACATTTACGACGTAAAAGGCAACGGCCCCGGCGGACGCATCAGCGAAGACGATGTGAAGGCGCGCGCCAAGGTGCTGGTCAGCGCCGCTGCTACAGCCATCGCGGCTCCCGTGGCGGGACATTTCGTCGCGCCCAAGCTGCCCGATTTCACCAAATGGGGAAAGATCGAACGCGTTTCCATCCGCGGAGTTCGGCGAAAGACTGCCGAGCATCTGGCGGAGTCCTGGAACACGATTCCGCACGTCACGCAACATGACCGCGCCGATATAACTGATCTCGAGCAATTACGCGCCCGGTTTGCTCCCAAAGCCGAACAGGCCGGAGGCAAGATGACGGTGACCGCGATCGCGTTGAAGGTCTGCGCATCGGCACTCAAAGTGTTCCCGCAATTCAACGCGACCATCGACATGGAGAACGAAGAGATTATTTATAAGCAGTACATCAATATTGGAGTCGCGGCCGACACGGATCGTGGATTGCTGGTGCCGGTGATTCGTGATGTGGACAAGAAGAATATCGTCGAGCTGGCGGTCGAATTGTCGCAGCTATCGCAGAAAGCACGCGAGAAAAAACTTACTCTCGCCGATATGGAAGGCGGCACGTTTACCATCACGAATCTCGGCGGGATTGGCGGCACGGCATTTTCCCCGATTGTGAATCATCCTGAAGTGGCGATTCTCGGGCTTTCACGCTCGCGCATGGAGCCGGAATGGATCGGCGGCAAGTTCGAGCCGCGGCTGATTCTGCCTTTGTCGCTTTCGTATGACCATCGCTTGATCGATGGCGCTGATGCGGCGCGATTTCTGCGCTGGGTCGCTGAAGCGTTCGAGCAACCGTTCCTGCTGAGCGTGCAGGGTTAGTGAGATGAGATTTTTTCTTTGTCATCCTGAGCGAAGCGAAGGATCTACGCGCTTAGCTGTGCAACCGGCATCCCCCTTCCTTATCGAAAAATGACTGCCTCCCCGCTCCGCATTGCCGTCATCGGCGCCGGTCCCGGCGGTTATGCTGCCGCCTTCCTCGCGGCCGATCTCGGTATGCAGGTCACGCTGATCGACCCTGAGGTCAACCCCGGCGGGGTTTGTCTCTATCGCGGCTGCATTCCTTCCAAAGCACTGTTGCATGTCGCCAAACTCATTGAAGAATCGGAGCAGGCCAGGAACTGGGGGATCGATTTCGCTCGCCCGAAAATCGACCTCGCGCGGTTGCGCAGCTGGAAAGAGGGAGTAGTCAACAAGCTCACCGGTGGCTTGGGCGTTCTCTCAAAACAGCGCAAGGTTGAATACGTTCGCGGCATGGCAGCGTTCGAAAACTCGAACACCCTGCGCATCACCAAGACCGACAAATCAGAAGAGGCCCGCAGTTTTGACCGCATCATTATTGCCACTGGCTCGCGTCCCGCAATAATTCCGACTCTGAAGATCGATTCGCCACGGTTGATGGATTCTACTGGCGCACTGAATCTCGAAGACGTTCCCGGCAGCCTTCTGGTTGTCGGCGGCGGTTACATCGGCCTAGAACTTGGTTCCGTATACGCTGCATTGGGCACGCGGGTGACCGTCGTCGAAATGCTTTCCGGCCTGCTCCCCGGCGCAGACCGCGATCTTGTGCTGCCGCTGCACAAACGGCTGGAAAAAATGTTCGCGGCAATCCTGCTGAACACGACGGTGGCGTCGCTCAAAGAAGAAGCCGCAGGGATTCGTGCGCGCTTCGAGGGCTCCGCCATAAAAGAAGAGAACCGCGAGCAGGTTTTCGATCGCGTGTTGGTGTCCGTGGGACGCAAACCGAACTCCGAAATTCCAGGGCTTGAGAACACGCAAGTTAGGGTTGGCGCGCGGGGATTCATCGAAGTCAATAAGCAATTGCAGACCGCCGACCCATCCATTTACGCCATCGGCGATGTTGTGGGCGAACCCATGCTGGCACACAAGGCTTCGCATGAAGGGCGCACTGCCGTAGAGGCGATTGCGGGGCAAAAAGTCGCCTTTGAACCGAACGCAATTCCGGCCGTGGTATTCACCGACCCTGAAGTCGCGTGGGCCGGGCTGACCGAAACGCAGGCGGAAAAAGAAAATCGCGAAATCAAGGTTGCGAAGTTTCCCTGGGGCGCTTCGGGGCGAGCCGTTACGCTGGATCGTCCGGAAGGAATGACGAAGTTGATCATCGACCCGCAGAGTGAGCGCGTGCTGGGAGTGGGGATAGTGGGCGTGGGCGCGGGAGAGCTGATCGCCGAAGGAGTGCTGGCCATCGAAATGGCTGCTCTGGCCAGAGACGTCGCGATGACGATTCATCCGCACCCCACGCTTTCGGAGACGGTGATGGAATCCGCCGAGGTTTTCTTCGGAACAAGCACGCACGTGTATCGGCCGAAGCGGGGCTAGGCAATGTTGCGGATCGTTCTATTCGCGATCGTGGTCATCGTTCTGCTGCTTTTGCTTCCCCGCCTGGTTTCGGGGTCGCGCACGATGCCCGCGGTTGGCAGCGTCGCTCCTGAATTTAAATTACCTTCGCAGGATGGTTCTTTAATCGCCTTGATCGACTATCGCGGCAGTTGGGTGGTTCTTTATTTTTATCCCAAGGATCAGACCCCTGGCTGCACACGCGAGGCACATAACTTTCAAGCCGATCAGGCGAAATACGCCGAGCGGCACGCGATCGTTCTGGGAGTTAGCGTCGACAGTGTGGACTCGCATAAGAAGTTCTGCGCGAAAGAAGGGCTGAACTTCAAGTTGCTTGCCGACCGCGACGGTCGCGTAAGCAAGGTCTACGGATCACTGACGAATCTGGGAGTAGTGAAATTCGCCCAGCGGCATACTTTCATCATTGATCCTGCGGGAAGGATTGCGAAGGTTTACACGAGCGTGGATCCCGAGCGCCACAGCGCAGAAGTGTTGGCGGGGCTGGATAGGCTGCGGAAGGAATGATCCGGGAACTCTTCGCGGAGTGGGCCTTCGGGGGCTTTCGCATCTTCGGAAGAGCATCTACTTCCCTGAACCTTTTGCGTTGGCCGCCAAATACAGCTCGGCCACGTGCTCCGCGATGTCACCCGGTTCGGCCTGCTCCAGATTTGCCAGAACAACCACGGTCAGTTGATCATCCACGTAGCGGTCGATGGCGCTTTTGAATCCCTGCCACGCGCCGTCGTGGTAGATGACGCGATGTCCGTGACGCTGGCCAAGGAACCAACCAAAGCCGTAGCCGGCCTTGTTGGGCTGGCCGTTTTTCAGTTTCGCGGGAGTCCACATCAACTCGAAGCTTGCGCGCTTCAGCAGATTTTCCGTGTACAGCGCGGCATCCCACCTGGCGAGATCCAATACCGAGAAATAGAGGCTGCCGTCCGCTGTTGTATTGACCATGGGCGCGACCCATTCCTGATTTTTCAGTTCGCCCTTCACCAGCCGATAGCCAGCGGCGCGGTTGGGAATGATGTCGGCCTCGCTGATGATGCGCGTGGTCTGCATTCCGAGAGGATGAAAGATTCGCTGTTGCAGGAAGTCTCCGTAGAATTCGCCGGTGACGCGGTGAATCAGGATTCCCAGCGTCAGATATCCCAAATTGCTGTAATCCCATTTCGTGCCCGGGGGATAGGCAAGAGGAATGCCTTCCACTAATTTCAGAAGTTGAGGCTCCGTCCAATCTTTGCGGAAATTGAAATTCTTCGGATAGTCGCCGAAACCGGCGGTGTGGCTTAGCAGTTCGTGCACCGTGACCTGGTTCCAACTGGCGGGAGCATCGGGAAAATACTTCGTCAGCGGATCATCGAGGCCGATTTTATTTTCTTCGACCAGCATCATTACTGCGGTCGCAGTAAATTGCTTGCCGACCGAGCCTGACTGGAAAACAGTTTCCGGTTTCACCGGAACTTGCAGTTCGACGTTCGCGAAACCGAATCCTTCGGCCTGGACAATTTTGCCGCCGCGTGCGACCAGAAGCGCAGCGCCCGGAATGTGCTGGCGCGCCATCTCGCTGCGAAGGTATGCAGAAACGGTTGCGGAAACGGCAGAACGAGTCTGACTCTGCGCAAGACCTGTGACCAGAAAGCACGATGAAATTGTCACCAGGGCTGCAAGGCTCCTGTGGGTGGCAGATCGATATCGTAGTTTTTTCATGGATGCAATCGCGGTTGCGGCATTAGTGTATGGTCGGTAGCACGCCGCATGCAATTGCTCGTTTGCAAACCTTCGACAGGCGCCTGCCGGCGCGTCCTCGATTGTCTGGAAGCGCACATTTCTTGATGCTGAACCAAGACCATCAACAATCACCCTTGAACAAACATCCGTCTTCCCTCCTGCTCCGTGGTGAAATGAAGTTCCCATGGCGAAGCGGGTGAGTGTGGATGGCTGGCTTTTTACCGTGACCATGCTGCTGGTATTTGCAGGGCTGGTCATGGTGTTTTCGGCATCGGCGGTGATGGCGCGCGAACGTTTCGGATCACCCTATGTCTTTCTATCAAGGCAGTTGCTGTGGGCGGCAGCGGGAATTGTGGCGCTGCTCACGGCGATGCGCGTGGATTATCGGCAGTACAAGCATCCGGGAGTCGTATTCTCGTTTCTGGGCGTCACCACGCTGTTGCTGATTTCGGTATTTTTTCTCGACCGCTCGCATCACACCCACCGCTGGATTCACGCTGGAGGGTTCTCCTTTCAGCCGTCAGAGCTGGCGAAGCCAGCGCTCATCCTCTTCCTCGCTTATTTCTTGGAGAGCCGCGCGAAAGCTGACTCGAATTTTGTGGACGACTGGCGCAATACGCTGGCCCCGGCGGCAGCGCCGGTGACGGTGGTGCTTGGGCTGATTGTCCTCCAGCCGGATCTGGGGACGGCCATTGCGTGCGCGGGTATCGCGGCCTGCATCTTTTATGTAGCTGGAACCCGAATGAGATATTTCGGCTACGGGTTCGCCGCGGGGCTCGCTCCGTTGTACTTTCTGATTTTCCACGTGAGTTGGCGGCGCGACCGGATTTTGGCGTTTCTCAACCCTTACGCTGACCGGCAGAGAGCCGGGTTCCATATTATTCAGTCGCTGATTGCGGTGGCGACTGGAGGCATTACCGGAACCGGGCTTATGGAAGGCAAGCAAAAACTGTTTTACCTGCCCGAGCCGCATACCGACTTTATTTTTGCCGTAACCGCGGAAGAATTGGGATTGGTCGGGGCGATGGCGGTCATCGCGCTGTTTGCCATTTTTCTGTGGCGCGGAATGCGCGTAGCCCAGCGGACGGAAGATGCCTTTGGACGCTATCTTGCCGTCGGCATCACAGGCATGGTGGTATTGCAGGCGTTTATCAACATCAGCGTGGTGCTGGGGATGATGCCAACGAAGGGGATTCCGCTACCTCTGGTCTCGTACGGCGGGTCGTCGTTGTTTGTGACGCTGGCGTGCGTGGGCGTGCTGCTGAACATCACCAAGCAGGCGGAGTAGGAACCGTTGAGTGATTGAGTGATTGACTAATTCAGTGATTTGGCGATTGAGCGGCGGAGCGAGCGACTGAAGCAGCGTGCCCGATTTGCTGAACGACTCGATGCCCTGTCCACATACGCGCACCCATGACTCAATCGGCCAATCAGTTATAGTCACCTCATGCGGGCCATTCTGGCGGGCGGTGGGACGGGCGGCCATGTCATTCCGGCGCTGGCCATCGCCAATGAACTCCAAAAAAGTTACGGTGCCGAAATTCTGTTCATCGGGACGGCTCGCGGAATCGAGAACCGTTTGGTTCCGGCGGCGGGATACCCGTTAAAGCTGGTGCGCGTGGGCGCATTGAAGAACGTCAGCCTGTTGACGCGGGCCAGGACGGCATTTGATTTGCCACGCGCGGTGTGGGACGCCGGGCGCATGTTGAACGAATTCGCGCCCGATGTGGTGATTGGCGTGGGCGGATATGCATCTGGACCTGCGATGCTGGCGGCGGTGGTGAAGCATATTCCTACACTGGCGTTTGAGCCGAACGTGGTGCCGGGATTCGCGAATCGGGTGGTGGCGAGGTTTGTGTCGGACGCGGCGGTTCATTTCGAGGAGACGGCGAAATATTTTCGTCATGCGGAAGTGACGGGAGTGCCGGTGAGGCGGGCGTTTTTTGAAATTCCTCCCAAATGTGGAGGGACGCCGACATTGCTGGTTTTTGGCGGTAGCCAGGGCGCGCACGCGATCAATGAAGCGATGAAGCGATGTTTGCCGGAGTTGCTGCGGCAAGCTCCGGGGATTCACATTATTCATCAGACCGGCGAGCGTGACTATAATGACGCGCTGGTGGCGTATCGCCGGATGGGCGAGTCGGCTGAAGTTTTCAAATTCATTGAAGATATGCCGGCGGCATTTGCGCGAGCTGACTTGGTGGTGTGCCGCTCGGGTGCGAGCACAGTTGCCGAAATCACGGCTGCGGGAAAGCCGGCGATTTTTGTGCCGTTTCCTTATGCCGCGGACGATCATCAGCGTGTGAATGCCGAGGCTTTGGAGCGAGCGGGCGCTGCAGTGGTCGTGGAGGAACCGAAGTTGGAGGGTGTGTGGCTGGCCGAGACGATCGCGGCATTGCTGGGAGATTCGGCAAGGCTTAGACGAATGAGCGAGGCGGCCCGGGAGCTGGCGCATCCCAACGCGGCACGGGATATCGCGGCGCTGGCGGTGAAAGTGGCGGGAGTCGGGATTAATCAGCCGCGGATTTAGACGGATTTGCACGGATGAGCAAATGAGTTTTCCTCAATGAGCAGCTGGAGGCAATACTGCGGCAAGTTCGTTGCGGCGATTGTGGTGCTGCTCGGAATTCTGTATGCGGGCGACTGGGCGGTTTTTCGAATACGCCTGGCGCACGGAACAGCGTATGGTTCGGTGGAAGTGGATCAGTTTCTGGCTTCTCCGTTGAAGGGAAATAAGACTGAATACGACATGGTGGGCAGCTTTCAGCAGGCATGCAGCCGGTCGATTTTCCCGCATGAGGAGAAGCCGGCTTGCTGGTGGGTAAAGCGGCACAGCACGCAGTGGGAGTGAGCATAAGCCAGGATAGTAGTTTGACGTAATTTGGTGATTAGTGATTGGGACTGAGTGATTGAGTGATTTGACTTGGTTCGTGGGCTTGCAATTTCGCAAAATTTCCTGATTACTCGACCCTCCAGTCAATAGCGCTTCAATGTTTGCCAAGATTCAGCAGGTACATTTCGTAGGCATCGGCGGCATCGGCATGAGCGGCATCGCCGAGGTGTTGCTGAATCTCGGCTATAAGGTTTCGGGATCGGATTTGAAAAGTTCAGCGGTCACACAGCGGCTGGCTTCTCTGGGGGCGACGGTTTGTGAGGGACATCGCGCGGAAAACATCGCCGGAGCGGAGGTGGTCGTAACCAGCTCGGCAATTGCGCAGGAAAATCCTGAAGTTGCGGAAGCGCATCGGCTGCACATTCCTGTAATTCGGCGGGCAGAGATGCTGGCTGAATTAATGCGGCTGAAGTACGGCATTGCAATCGCCGGAATGCACGGCAAAACAACTACCACTTCGATGGTTGCGGCTGTACTCGCGGGCGGAGGGCTGGATCCTACGGTGGTTGTTGGGGGGCGCGTCGACGCCATGGGATCGAATGCGCGGCTGGGGAAATCGCAGTACCTGGTTGCCGAGGCGGATGAGAGCGACCGCTCATTTCTGAAGCTCTCGCCGATTCTTTCCGTGGTCACCAACATCGACCGCGAGCACATGGATTGCTACCGCAACATGCGTGACGTAAAGAAGACATTTCTCGAATTCATGGACCGCGTGCCGTTCTACGGGATGATCGTGGCGTGCAATGACGATCCCGTGCTGCGGCGCTTGCTGCCGGAAGTGCAGCGGCGCACCGTGACCTATGGGATGAAACGGGGATCAGATTTCTGGATTCGTACGACTGATGAAGGAAGTCAAAATCCGCACGTTGTCCCCGCAAACAGCGCGGAGACGAGCGTGGGGCAACCCCTTCAACCGCTGAATCGCTTTCGCGTGCGCTATCGTGGAGATGATCTGGGCGAGTTCACGCTGCACGTGCCGGGAGTGCACAACGTTTTGAATGCGACGGCGGCGATTGCGGTGGGCGTGGGACTGGAGGTTCCTACGGATACGATTCGAGTTGCGCTCGATCAATTCCGCGGCGTCGACCGCCGCTTCCAGTTGCGCGGGCGAGTTGAGGGCGTGAGCGTCATCGATGACTACGGGCACCATCCGACCGAAATCAAGGCAACTCTGGCCGCCGCTCGGCAGTGCGGATTCCGCAAGATTCACGTGATCTTTCAGCCGCATCGGTACACGCGCACACGCGATCTCATGGAAGAGTTCACGACCGCGTTCGCCGACGCCGATTCGTTGATTGTGCTCGATATTTATGCGGCGAGCGAGAAGCCGATTGATGGAATTACCGGGGAAGCATTAGCGCGGGCGATTCGCGAAAAGGGCGGACGCGATGCACAGTATGCCGGTTCGTTTGCCGAGGCGGTGGATTCTGCGGTTGGACTAGCTAAGAGCGGAGACATGATTTTGACACTGGGCGCGGGCAGCGTTTCGCAGTTAGGGCCGATGATTGTCGAGAAGCTGTCGAATCGGGCGGTTGGGGTAAGCAGCTAAGTTTCAAATTGGGATTTTCCCGAGGGGATGCGGTTGATATACGTGTACAATCAAATATGAGCATGTATATGCTCATGTGCAGATCGGAGGCTCGAGTTGAAGACCGCGAGAGTACAAGTCCTGACCACCCCGGCTTTCCGCGATTGGCTTCGCAAGGAGGCGAAAAGCGCCGGGGTCAGCGTGGGGGAACTGGTACGTACACGCTGCGAGCAGCGGGTAAGCGACGACGAAGCCGCGCTGGCAGAGCTGACCGCGCTTCTCCGCAAAGAAGTGAGTGCGACACGAACCGTCGTGCGGCGCAATCTGGAGGAAACAAGGTCAATTCTTAGCGATCTGCGAGGGCGTCGCAAAAGGGGCCTGGCGGAGGATCGGGGATGAGTGTGTTCCGCGAGGCGGTTGCGGCCGTGCAATCGGCCTTGAAACTCTCGGAGGAGTTGCGCCGAACGTCGCAGGAACTTAAGGAAGTTGCCATGGAGATGCGCGACCACGACCGCCGGATAACACGGTTGGAGGCACAGTGGGAGACGGCGGCACTATTGTCGAGGCGTCGCCTGGAGTGAAGGGCGTCCGTGGCTTCGCTGCTAACCAAAACCGGACGTGCCCGTCTATTTTGCATACGGAGCGAAGGTCATGAAGACGGCACTCGGATGGACGTGGTTGGCGGCTGGAGTGATGGCTCTCGGGTTGAATGGTTTTTATCAGGATGGGGGCATGGCCTGGGCGCATCGGATCGTTGATCAGGTTCGTGGCGAAATCGGCGAGAAATCCGCTCTGGTGGCGAATCTGGCGACGGGGCATTTTGACCAATTCCTTTTGCGGGCGAATCTGGCGGCGGCGCGCAATGAGACCAGATCGTGCCGTCCGGGAACGGCAATGGCCCGCGTGAGTACAAGAGCCACGCGCGCGGATCACGGATTTGCCCGGGCTGAGGAAATGTCGGCGCGGCAAGAGGTTGCCCTGGCGCGGATGGAAGCCAGGCGCGCAGAGACCGAAGCTCAAATGGCCAACGCTAAAGTTAGGCTGGTTTCCTTGGTTAGCTTTTCTGACGCCTGTACGCGAGTGCGCGTGAATGTTCCCGGCGTGCGGGTTAGCGTTCCGGATGTGCGAGTCCACGTGCCGGATGTGCGCGTGAATATTCCCGCTGTTCGCGTCAACGTTCCTGACGTTCGAGTGAGCGTTCCAGACATTCGAGTCAACGTCCCGAATGTGCGGGTGAACATTCCGCGCATCAGTGTTCCGAAGGTGAATGTGCAGGTCCCGATGGTGCACGTTGATGTGCCGGGCGAGGGACCGATCTAGAAATTCCTCCTCAAGGGAAGGCGGATGCGGAGTTGTGACCGCATCCGCCTTTTTGTTTTGATCGGGCTGGCCTCGCCGCAGAAACTGCTAGATGGGAGATAGACCCATGTAACGGAGCAAGCTGCTACCCGGAAGCCGCTGTCATGGTCTCCGCGACCAAGGGCGCGCACCCACTGGAGCGTTGTTCGTCTGAAGCTACGAGTCTACGGCACGCGGAACGTCACATTGCTCTTCAGCGTACCGCTGGGCGTGCTCACCTGAACCGTGCCCGTCTTTGCACCGGTAGGTACAGCGGTGGTGATTTCGGAACTTGAAACTACGGTGAACGTCGCAGCGGTACCATTAAATGTGACGCTCGTTGCACCAGTGAGATTGGTTCCGAGGATATCAACAGACGTCCCAACCTTGCCCGAAGTCGGCAGCGTTTTGACAAAGGGACTCAAGCCCGTCGCCACGCTGAAAACTGAACCCAGGCCGTCGGCCCCCCCCACATATGTTGCCCCATAGAAGGTTCCGTTGGTGGATTGCAGCAGCCCGCCATAGGTGTTGGCGCCGTCCGTGCAGTTTGTTTGCTCGCAGAAGTTATAAAGAGTCGTCAGCGAGCCCGCGGGGGTGACCTCGAAGGCCGTGCCCGCGGAGTTGGTGCCGCCCCCGAAGGTTGTCCCGTAGAAGTTACCGTCTGTGCCCTGAACGAGCTTGCCATCCGGGGCGGTGCCATTGGCGCAAGAGAAAACGGTCAGCGTGCTCAGCGCGCCGGCCGACGTCATTTTGAAAATCGTGCCACAAGAACTCCTCCCCCCGCCGCTGAACGTCACTCCATAAAAATCCCCGTTGCTGGCTTGGAGCAAATCTCCGGCTGGCCCCACCCCGTCACTGCAGTTGAGCTGGGAACAGAAGCTGTAAAGTGTGGTCAGCTTGCCCGCCGTAGTAATACTGAAGATGCTGCCCACGCCGACGGCTCCGCCCTGGAAAGTGGTCCCGTAAAGCTTGCCGTTGGTGGCTTGAATCAGCGCCGCACGGGGAAAGGCGCCGTCAGCGCAGCCGGTTTGGGCGCAAAAGCTGTGGAGCGTGGACTCCTTGCCGCCGGTTGTGACACTGAAGACCGTGCCTGCGTTGTTGGTGCCTCCATAATACGTCGTCCCGTAAAAGGTCCCGTCGGTACCCTGCACGAGTCCGTCGTTTGGATTGGCGCCGTCCGTGCAGCCCGCTTGGGCGCAGAAGCTGTACAGCGTGCTCTGCGTCCCTCCCAGCGTGACTTCGAACACCGTTCCTTTGCCGTTGGCGCCCCCGGCCAGGGTCGTGCCATAGAGATTTCCGTCGGTTCCTTGCACCAGCCCGCCGTACGGCTCGGCGCCGTCTGCACACTTGGCTTGAGCGCAAAAGCTGTACAGCGCAGTGATCGTGCCTTCTGGAGTGACCTTAAAAACCGCACCTCCGTTGTTGGTCCCTCCAACGTCGGTCGTCCCGTAAAAGTTACCATCGGTCGCCTGGATAAGAGTCATCCACAACGGGATGGCCCCGTCTGTACCATCGAAACTACCCAGAGTGGTAAAAGTCTGTGCCGGTGAAGCTATCGATGCCCCAATACAAAACACAAAGATCGCGGCAGACACTTTCCACGAAGTATTTCTCATATTGCCTCCTTTTCGGCCTTCAAATCGAACGAAAGTAGATCTGGGACCCTAGTTCCCCATTCAGAACATTCCCTTGTATTGCGAGAGGAAAGAATGGAATCGACTTCGGTCGCAACAAAGCTCGTTCAGCCGCGGGTGTGGGAACGGCACGGCTTTTGCGGGGGTGGATTATCGCATGGGCTGAACGGATGGTCAAGGCGAGACTCAAGATGGCAGCGTCTTAAATAGCGCAGTCCCCGGGGCTCCAGATGTGCAGATGTTTTGCATAGACCGATTTCCTGCTTGCCTGGTGCGCATGGCGCGAAGAAGATATAGCGAGCGAAGCGGGACTCGACCATGAATCTGCGAACTGCGGCATTGGCAGTCATGATTGGTGTGGTCAGCGCAACGCAGGCGGCAGCGGTGACCTGCGGGAACCTGATTTCCCTGCACCTGCTCGACACAACGATAGCCGCGGCGCAATCGATACCGGCGGGTACCTACACAGCGCCCGACGGTGAGGTCTTCACCGATATGCCCACCTTCTGCCGGGTAGCCGCAACCCTGACGCCGACCAGCGATTCCGACATTGGAATCGAAATATGGATGCCGGCTTCGATCTGGAATGGAAAGTTTCAAGGAGTGGGAAACGGCGGCTTTGCCGGATCGATCAGTTACGCCGATCTGGCTTCGAATGTACAGCTCGGCTACGCAACCGTAAGCACCGATACCGGCCACACCGGTGCGTCCACTGATGGATCCTTCGCGCTGGGACATCCGCAAAAGATTATCGACTTCGGCTACCGCGCGGTTCACCTCATGACTGTCATCGGCAAGCAGATCGCGATCGCTTTCTATGGTATTCATCCGCGGCGCTCATATTTCACTGGCTGCTCAACCGGCGGGAGGCAAGCATTGATGGAAGCTCAGCGATTCCCCAACGATTACGACGGCATTGTTGCCGGCGATCCGGTTGCCTTCTACACGCACCATCATGTGGGCGCCAATCTGTGGGTGACGTGGCAGATGTTTGAGAATCCCGCGAGCACGGTTTTTACCACGCAGGACACGCTGCTCGGAAATGCCGTCGACGCCGCATGTGACGCGCTGGATGGCGTAGTGGATGGCGTGTTGAATGATCCACGACGTTGCCATTTTGATCCGGCGCAACTTCAGTGTGTGGGGAATCAACAGCCCCCGAGTTGCCTGACAGCGGCAGAGGTGCAAGCCGTCGACAATATCTGGACAGGTCCGGACCGGATGGTGCACCAGCGTGGCTATTACCCGCCGTTCGAACGGGGCGGCGAGGCCGACGGTTGGCCAACCAGCATCTCTCCGAATCCGCCACCCGCGCCGCAGACGGACAACCACGAAATTCTGGGTGTTTCGTTTATGCAGAACTTCGTATTCGAGGACCCAAATTGGACGTTCCAGTCGTTCAACTGGAGCACCGATCCGGCTTATGTGGACAACAAGCAAGTGGTTCCCGGGCACACATTGTCGCAGGTCCTGAATTCAGTGGATCCCGACCTGAGCGAGTTCCGGGAGCAGGGCGGCAAACTTATTCAATACCACGGGTTCAGCGATCCCGAGGTGCCGCCACTGACCAGCATTGACTACTTCGAGAGCGTCGCGAAGGGTGATGGCGAATCGCTCCACGGACTGCATGATTTTTACAGGTTGTTTATGGTGCCGGGGATGAACCATTGCGAGGGTGGTCCAGGGGCGAATGTCTTCGACATGCTGACTCCACTCGACCAATGGGTTGAGCAGGGCATGGCGCCGGATGGCATTCTTGCCACGCATTATGTGAACAACGATCCCGCACAAGGCATCGCGTTTACCCGACCGCTGTGCTCCTACCCACAAGAAGCTGAATATATTGGCGGCAATCCCAACGACGCAGCCAACTTTGTCTGCAAGTGATTACGCGAACCTGAGACTCGGGAGAACATTCATCTCCGATGTCCACTCCGATTCCTGCCTGTGCAAAAGAACCAAAATTTGGTCTATGGGAAATCGCAAAATGCAGTTATAGTTTCAGTGCTCAGCGATTCCTCACGACAACTGACCTGAACTGATGGCGCGGAAATCGCAACCGTCCATCTTGCAGGAGGAGTTGTACCCACCCAGCGCGCACGTGCGCGGCGAACACGTGCGCGACGATCTCTTTTCTCCGCAGATCGATGACGCGCGCCTGATCGATCTGGATGTGGATGAGGAACCTCCTTTTCTTCGCGGACAAAAGCGGGTCTCTGCCCGGCGAAGTTCGCTCCCCAAAAAAACTGCGAATCGGCTGCTTTGGGGCGCAGCGGCAGCGGCCTCAGTGTGCGTAATGGGACTGGCCGCGGTATGGCTCTACCACTACGGTGAGCGTTCGTGGCGCTTCCGGGTGGAATCAAGCGACAACATTGAAGTCCTGGGCACGCAGAACGTGACCAAGGCGCAAATTATGGAAGTGATGGGCGCCGACATCGGGCGCAACATATTCTTCATTCCCTTGGCGCTGCAGAAGACCCAACTGGAGCAGATTCCCTGGGTGGAATCGGCCAGCGTGATGCGCTTCGTGCCCAACCGGCTGCAAGTGCTGATTCATGAGCGCACTCCGGTGGCGTTTGCGCGCGTTGGCCCGCGAATTCTTCTCATCGATGCCGGCGGAACGCTGATGGAGTTGCCGGCGAAGCGCAAGTATTCGTTTCCCGTGATTCTGGGAATGAATCTGGGCGAGCCGCTCTCCACGCGCGCCCCGCGGATGAAGGTTTATATGCAACTGTTGCGCGAACTTGATGGCGGAGGGTCGCGGTATTCGCAGGATTTGAGCGAAGTGGATCTCTCCGATCTGGATGATGTGAAAGTGCGGGTGAACGATCCGGCGGGCGATGTGCTGGTGCACCTGGGATCGTCGGATTTTCTGGCGCGCTACAAAGTCTACATGACGCACGCGCAGGCTTGGCGGCAACAATTTCAGAAGCTGGAATCGGTGAATCTGCGGTATGAGAACCAGGTGATAGTAAATCCCGATGTAGGTCCCAACGTTTCGCTTGGGCCGAAACAAGTGACATTGAGTCCCGCGGCGGCAAAAGCTGCCGCAGCGGCGGGCGTCAAACCGGCGGCGCTGATTAGCCGGCTGCCCGGCGGCCGAGTTCCCAAACCCGCGTTTGAGTTGAGCGACAAAACGCTGAAGTCCGATGCAACGCGAAAACTGGCGAAGACAAAAGCCGCGAAGGGGCATACAGGTAAACGCGCAAAAACAACAGTGATGGCCAAGAAATTCTCACCGGCTCAGGAAGGCGGAATGCGCACGATCGAGAGCAGACGGAATCTTCCGGTTTTGCATGCAGCAGGCGGTGCCAGTTCGCCCGGATTGAAGGCGAACCCCGCCTCGGGTGTACTGCAGAAAGCCGCGGCAGGCCAGAAGCCGAGTCCGGCAATAAAAGATAAAGATAGAGATAAAGATGGGAGCCGCAACCAGAGCGGGCAAGGCCCGAGCCAGTGAAGCGGCAAATTTTGTTTTGCATTTATCGCTTGGAGAACTCATAGGGAATGGCGAATCAGCAAGGAGGTTTTTTAACCGCAATCGATGTGGGCAGCGCGAAGACTTGCGCGCTCATGGTGGAAGTTACCGAGAACGGCCTGCGCTATCGCGGGCATGGGATGGCGGAATCGCGAGGGTCGCGCAAGGGCGTCATCGTAGAACTCGAAAAAGCGGTCGCGGCGATCCAGAAGGCGGTTGAGACAGCCGAGGATACGGCTGGCGCGGCGGTGGAACATGCCACTGTCGGCATCGGGGGAGCGCACGTGCGGGGCGTGAACAGCCATGGCGGCATTACGCTGGGCACGCGTCCGCGCGAGATTGGAAAAGATGAGATCAAGCAGGCGGTCGAGAGAGCGAGGGCGATTCCGCTACCCGCCGATCGCGAGGTGCTGCATCTGCTGCCGCAGGAATTCATTCTCGACGATCAGGCGGGAGTGCACGATCCGCTGGGCATGATGGCGGCCAGACTCGAGGTCCGCGTGCATTTGATAACCGCGGCGACGAGCGCGGCGCAGAATGTGATCACGGCGGTAAATCGGGCGAGTGTGCATGTGGATGACACTGTGTTTGAGCCGCTGGCGGCGGCCGACTCCGTGTTGCGTGCGGATGAAAGAGAACTGGGCGTGTGCCTCGCCGATATCGGAGCTGGATCGACCGAGCTGATCGTTTTTCTAGACGGCGCCGTCGCTTTTACGGCAGTTATTCCGGTGGGCGGAGATCACTTTACCAGCGACTTGTCGGTGGGCATGTGTACGCCATTAGTGGAGGCCGAAAAAATTAAGAAGGCGTACGGGAGCGCGATCGTCACTTTGATTCCCGAGGGAAATGAAGTTGAAGTTCCCTCGGTTGGCGACCGCCCTTCGCGTTTGTTGCCGCAAAGATTAGTGGCAGAGATTCTCGAGCCGAGGGCGCGCGAGTTGTTTGAAATGATGCGTGAGGCATTGCGGCAGAGCGGCATGTTCGAGGCATGCCTCGCCGGAGTTGTGCTGTGCGGCGGAGGGTCGCGCCTGCCGGGGATTTTCGACGTCGCGGAATCCGTATTGCGGCGGCCGGTCCGGCTTTCGTGGCCGACACCACTGGCAAGAATGCCGACTGCGCTGGCGGAGCCGGAGTTCGCAACCGTTCTCGGCATGGTCGCCTACGGCCAACGGGCGCGCGTTGCCCGCGGTTTTCAGGCCGACCGGTGGGGATCGAAATTGAAAGCGATGTTGGTCGGGTAAGGCAGGGTTCAGAGTTCAGAGTTCAGAAGTCAGTAATGGAGGGCATATGACAAAAGATTCCAGCATTCGCATCAGCTTTAATGAGGAGCCAATTAACGACGCCAAGATTAAAGTCATCGGAGTTGGCGGTGGTGGCGGCAACGCGGTCAACCGCATGATCGATGCCGGAGTTGAGGGCATCGAGTTCATCGTCGCCAATACCGACTTGCAGGCGCTGCGCATGTCGCGCGCGCCGGTGAAGCTTCAGCTCGGCGTGAAGCTGACGAATGGCCTAGGCGCGGGCGCCAATCCAGAAGTCGGGCGGAAAGCTGCGCTCGAGGATTCCGACAAAATCATCGAGGCTCTCGAAGGCGCAGACATGGTTTTCGTCACCACCGGCCTCGGCGGCGGAACGGGTACGGGCGCGGCGCCGATTATTGCATCGCTGGCCAGCGAAATGGGCGCTCTTACGGTCGCCGTGGTCACAAAACCTTTCTCATTCGAGGGCAAGCGCCGCATGAAGCAGGCGGAAAAGGGGATCGACGAGTTGATGGAGTCAGTCGATACTACCATTGTAATTCCAAACGAGAAGCTGCTGGCCGTGGCAGAGAACGCAGGTTTCTTCGAATCCTTCCGCATTGCGGACGATATTCTGCGCCAGGGCGTGCAGGGAATTTCCGACATCATCACGATTCCCGGCATCATCAATCGCGACTTCGCGGACGTGAAGACCATCATGGCGCGCATGGGCTATGCCGTGATGGGAACGGCCACCGCGAACGGAGCGAAGCGTACGACCGAAGCGGCGCAGCGCGCGATCGCCTCCCCCTTGCTCGAGGCAGGCGCGATCGACGGGGCGCGTGGAATCCTGATCAACATCACAGGATCGGCCTCGTTAAAACTGGCCGAGGTGCAACAGGCATGCAGCATCATTCAGACCGCGGCGCACGAGGACGCCAATATTATTTTTGGCGCGGTGCTGGACGACAAGATGAAAGACGCGGTGAAGATCACCGTGATCGCCACTGGCTTCCGGGAAGTGAGCCGGAGCCAGCGGCGGAGGGCGGAAGATTCGATTTCGTTTGCTGATACGCACGATGAGGTGATGAATTTTCCCGAGTCTGGCATTGTCGCCGAGACTGCGGACTTTTCCGAACCGCTGCCCGCTACAGCGATGGAACAGAAATCAATGGAGGCGCCGTCAATGGTGCATGCCGGCAGTGAGGCAGTTACGCTCGACGCCATGCGCAGCGCCATGGTGGCAAACTTTGAGCAGGACGATCTGGATGTGCCGGCATTTCTGCGCAAACGGGGCGAGGTAATGTAAGAAGCTTGCTGCTGGCTCTCAGATCCTGGCTTCTAGGCCTTTCAAATTCGCAGACAAATGTGGATTCCGGCTTGAAAATGGCGCGTCAGCGGATGCAATTTCCGGGAACAGAACTGCAAGTTTCTGCGGGAAAGTGCTGTGTGGAATGACGCAAAGTTTTGCGCAGAGAGCCGCACTGTTTCTGGAATAGTAATCATTACCGTGGCCTTTAGCACCAAAGTAATCCCGATGTAACAACTTATTCCGTAATGGTTTACGGGCAGCGCAATATTTTAGAGGAAACCAAGAATGTTATTGCTTCGAGGGTCTAACTCCCGTACTATCGCGGAGTTGGCCTCGTTTCGAATGCTGCAAGTCATCCACTGGCAAAGTGCGTGCATTGAGTAACCGTAGTTCCGGGCGAGATCCGGAGTTAAGGAAATAGAACCATGGTGGGGAGTCGTTTTCTTCGTCTGCTAGCGGTTTTCACTGGTTTGAGTCTGGCGCCGGCATTGTGGGCCGCGCACGTCGATACGCACACGCTAAACACGCACAAAACGAAATCGGCTAGGGTTAATGAGAGCCAGCACACGCGGCGGCACATGCGTCACCTCGCCAGTGGCCGCAAGACGCCAGTTCACCCGGCGGCGCACCTCGCCAGCTCTCACACCAGCCTGAACCGCACTGCGGCGAGACTGCATCGGCGCGGTTACCACGAGCGGTTTTTCGTGAGTTCTTACGCGCAAGGAATCGGTGCCGGAGATTTGGTGGGCGGCGAAGATCCAATCGTAAGGCAGGCAGCGGTGGATGCGCTGGGAAATATGAACGGAACGGTGGTCGCGATCGAACCGACCAGCGGCCGCATCCTGGCCATGGTGAATCAGAAGCTGGCGCTCTCCAGCGGAGCGCA
Source organism: Candidatus Sulfotelmatobacter sp. (assembly GCA_030039165.1). Classification (GTDB taxonomy): domain Bacteria; phylum Acidobacteriota; class Terriglobia; order Terriglobales; family Acidobacteriaceae; genus Sulfotelmatobacter. Next base: position 29,947 of record JASHQM010000219.1, read on the forward strand.
ACCTTGCTCCACCATAAAACTTTCGGTCGCGCTGGCAGCGTTGAACGAAGGCCTGGTTTCTAAAGATACGGAAGTTGCCCTCGGCAGCCGAAGCCGGATGAACCTCACCGAAGCTTTGGCTCATTCGAACAATGCGTATTTCGAAGCCTTGGGACGAAAACTGGGTTTTGAGAAAGTCGCATATTACGCTCATCAATACGGGCTGGGCGAACTGGCGGGCTACGATATTCCCGGCGAGCAGCTGGGCGAATATCCCGATGAAGTTATTTCGCAGAAGCTTGGCGGCGTGGGCAAGATGTGCTCGTTCGGCGAGGGGATCTCCATGACGCCGCTGCAATTGGGTGCGATGGTTTCGGCTATCGCCAACGGCGGCACACTTTATTATCTGCAACACCCCACTACTCCGGATGAGATCGCCGATTTTCAGCCGCGGGTGAAGCGGCAGCTCGATATCGCACCGCTGATTCCCGAGATTTCTGATGGCATGGCCGGCGCGGTGCAGTACGGCACAGCGCGGCGGCTGGGCCTGAATTTCAGCGAAGAAGAGATCCTTGGTAAAACCGGAACCTGCTCCCATGACGGCACGCGCTTTGGCTGGTTCGCCTCCTACGCAAATACCAGTGCGGGGCGGATTGTGGTAGTGGTGTTCTTGGAAGGCGGCCGGCCCACGTTTGGTCCCAAGGCGGCTGAAATTGCGGGACTGATGTACCGCAATCTGTATGACCACAACTTCTTCCTGGCCGGCACGGCTGCGACCACAGACGCGAAACCAGCGAACCTGCAGTAAAGCGAAATTGCTGGTTGTAAATCCTTTCTAATTTAAGCCTCTCGCCAGGAGAGGCTTTTCCACTTATACAAGGGCCCTCGACACTTTCCGCGGCTGGTCTTCCGTAGCTTAATTTCTTCTAACCCGTGAAAGTGTGCGCGCCGCCGATATCATCCCATGAGCCCGCACAGAAGCTGGCGCGCTTGAAACCGGTCCGCTGAATCGAGAGCTGCAATTCGCGATGCCCACAATAACCGGCACATATGACTATCGCTTAGTCGCGCTTTCCGTGGCTCTGGCGATGGCAACTTCCTACGCCGCCCTCGATCTGGCGGGACGCGTCACGGTCTCGCATCGCTGGGCGCGTTTTGTTTGGCTGACTGGCGGCGCAGTTGCCATGGGCTTCGGCATTTGGGCGATGCACTACGTCGGGATGCTGGCATTTCAGCTTCCTGTACGGGTTCTGTATCACTATCCGACAGTTGTCTTGTCGTTGTTGGCAGCGATTGCCGCATCGGCCGTCGCCTTATTTGTAGTCAGCCGGCCCCGCATGGGGTTGGCCAACGAACTCGGCGGCAGCGCACTGATGGGAGGCGGAATCGCGGGCATGCACTACATCGGCATGGCGGCGATGCGCCTGCCGGCAACCATGGAGTTCCAGCCAGACCGCGTCATTCTTTCCATCGTGCTGGCGGTTCTGGTGTCCCTGGTGGCGCTCACGCTTGCGTTTCGTGTTCGCCTGGAGCGAAAAGCCAGCTCTACAAAAATCGGCAGCGCCTTTCTGATGGGTTGCGCGATACCTCTCATGCACTACACGGGAATGTGGGCGGTGGATTTTTATCCGGATAACGCAGCCATCAATTTCTCACATACGATCAGTGTCTCTGCTATCAGCGGAATGGCTATAGCTACAAGCAGCTTCGCCGTACTGGCTCTGGCGATCGCATCTTCCTTCATGGACCGGCTTCTCTCCACCCGAACGAGCGATCTCCAATTCATCCGTGAGCGCGAGCTGTATTTGCAGACGATGGCGGAAACCATTCCTGAGATCATCTGGACGGCTTCTCCCGATGGCTCGACGGATTTCACCAACCGCAAATGGCTTGACTATAGCGGACTCACGGCTGACCAAAGCAAAGGTTCCGGCTGGACTGTGGCTGTCCATCCCGAAGAACTCGACGCGTGCTGGTTGAGGTGGCAGGAAGCGACACGCAAGGGAGAACCCTATGAGGACGAGATGCGCCTTCGGGGAAAAGATGGCGTCTTTCGTTGGTTTCTAGCGCGCGCCAACCCGGTTCGCGACCCGAATGGAACAATCGTCAAATGGTTCGGAACCTGTACCGACATTGAGGATCAAAAACACAGCCAGACAATCCTGCGAGAGCAGATTGTCGAACGCACACAGCAATTGGCCGACGCGAATACGCGTTTGCAGGAAGAGCAATATTTTCGAAAGTTGGCGGATGGCGTTCCAGAAATGATCTGGACCGCCGATCCGCGGGGCATGGTCGATTATGTCAACCAGGCTAACGACTACACGGGGAGGGCTGCGGAGCAATCCTATGGGGGGGCGTTTGCCGAAACTATTCACCCCGATGACCAGCCCCTGGCCTTGGAGAAATGGCAGGGGGCGCTGCGTAGTGGACAGCCATTTGAAGTGGAATGCCGTCTGCAGGGGAAAGACGGCGGTTACCGCTGGTTCCTGGTGCGCGCCAATCCCATCCGTAACGACGCCGGAGAAATCGAGAAATGGATTGGCACCTGCACTGATATCGAGAACCAGAAGCAAAATCAGAAGCTGCTGGAGGAGGAGGTCCTGGACCGAACCGTGCAACTGGAAAAAATGAATTCCAGACTGCAGGAGGAGATGGCGGAAAAAGATCTCGCGCGCAAACAATTCGACGGGCAAAACGAAAAAATGATGAAAGATCTGGAAAAACGCTCGGAACGCGCAACCATGCTGGCCAAGATGGGCGAACTGCTGCAAAGCTGCATCAGCCGGGATGAGGTGATTTCTGTTGCCCTGGGTTTTGCCCCGAAAATATTTCCGGCAGTGCGGGGGGAGCTGGCGCTATTGAATACTACCCGCAACCAGGCCGAAGTCATCGGATCGTGGAACGAATGCTACATTCCCCACCCCGAATTCGATTCCAGCGATTGCTGGGCGCTGCGCACCGGCCATCCCCATCTGGTGACGCCGGGCGATTCGACGGCACGCTGCTCGCATGTACAAGGAATCAGTGTGTCGTATATGTGCCTGCCAATTCTGGCGCAGGGAGAAACGCTGGGCATCGTTCACTTGCAGGCTACGAGCGAAGGGCAATTGGAGTCGGCGGAGCTCTCATTCAAGACCACATTTGCCGGACAGGTGGGGCTTTCGATTGCCAATATCCGGCTGCGCGAAGCCTTACGGATGCAATCGGTGCGCGATTCGTTAACCGGCCTATACAATCGCCGTTACCTGGAGGAACTGCTGGAGCGTGAGATGCGGCGTGCCTCGCGAGCGGCGTACCCTGTGGGCGTTCTGATGATCGATCTGGATCACTTCAAGAATTTCAACGACACTTACGGGCACGATGCCGGCGACGCCGTATTGCGTGAGACTGGATTGCTGCTGGTGAAGAGCGTCAGGGCGGAGGATGTGGTGTGCCGCTATGGGGGGGAAGAATTTGTTATCGTGCTGCCCACGGCAAACGCGGAAACGTCACAGGCGCGGGCCGAATCGATACGCACTAAGATAAAGGAGCTAACGGTCATTCACCAGGGCAGGCCGATGGGGATGTTAACGATCTCGGTGGGAGTCGCGGTTTTTCCCGAGCACGGGGTTTCCCCGAAGGAACTGATGTCTGCCGCCGATGCCGCGCTTTATGAGGCGAAGCGCAGCGGGCGCGACCAGGTGTCTGTGGCTTCGCCGAAAGCGATAGATCTGGGGACAACGGCGGAGAAGTCGGCTGTTTGATCACGCCATACAGCGGTCAGATGGGTTGACTGGCGTCCATGGCTACTTCCTGCGTTCGTCGCGCTCGACTAATCCATCCTTGATGTGGATGATGCGGTGGGCGTATTCGGCGATGTCGTGCTCGTGGGTGACCAGCACGATGGTATTCCCTTCCCCATGAAGGCGGTCGAACAGCGCCATGATTTCGCTTCCGGTAGCGGAGTCGAGGTTGCCGGTAGGTTCATCGGCGAGGATGATCGAAGGCCGGTTGACCAAAGCACGCGCTATGGCGACGCGCTGGCGCTGGCCGCCGGAAAGCTCGTTGGGCTTGTGCGACATGCGCTCCTCCATTCCGACGGCTTTCAACGCCTCGCGGGCGCGATCCATGCGCTCGTCGGTGGGGATACCGGCATAAATCAAGGGCAACTCGACATTGTGCAGAGCGGTGGCGCGGGCAAGCAGATTAAACGTCTGAAAGACAAAGCCGATTTCCTTATTGCGAATGTGCGCCAGTTGGTCGTCATCGAGTTCACTGACCAGTTGGCCATTGAGCCAATACTCGCCCTTGCTGGGACTGTCAAGGCAGCCGATAAGATTCATCAGCGTCGATTTGCCCGAGCCCGACGGGCCCATGATGGCGACATACTCCCCGCGCTCGATGCGGATGTTAACCCCGCGGAGTGCATGCACCTGCTGCTCGGAGCCCATGTCATAGGTTTTCCAGAGGTCGTCGGCGGCAATCATGCAGGATTGCGGCGGGGGCGCGGGAACGCCATTCGTAGGCATGCTGATTACTTCGGCGGTTGCCATGTTTTTCTCCTGCTCCGGTGCCACCAGGTTCTCCGAAATTGGATTCGACTCCGAGAGCTTTTCAAAAATCGGACTTCCTCAACTGTCTGTTGCCGAACCCCGGCTGGCTTCTCCGTTGGACGGATGAGCCGGCCGAAGGTTATGTCTGCTGTTCATCCTTCTTAGGCGCCGAATTGTCGATCTTCACGCTGCTACCAGAACGCAGCGTGCGCAAAACCTTGTAACTGCCGGTAATGACCTCGTCACCATCTTTCAAGCCGCTGATGACCTCGATATCGGTGGTCCCGGTAACACCGGTTGTCACGGGCACGAACTCGGCCTTCTTGTTGCGAATGACGAAGACACCCTGCACATCTTCTTTCTCGTCTTTGCTGTTGGATGCAGTTTCTTTGGGGGCCGGTGCGGCGGCATGCACTGAACCAGGACTTGCTTTCTCCTGTGCTAACTGCGCCTTGGTGCGAACCGAAAGAGCCTGGATGGGAATAGACAACACGTTGCTGCGCGAGTCAGTGGTGATTTTGGCGGTAGTGGAAAGTCCGGGGCGCAGATCCTGAGGAGCGTCCCTCAAGCTCACAACGACCTTGAAATCTTTGGCCTCTTCGCTGCTGCTGGTTTCCTGCGACGTGGCGATGCCGGTCGAGCGGACAATCGCGTTGTCGCCGATTTGAGAAACCGTGCCGTGAAAGACTTTCTTGGGGATAGCGTCGATAGTGACGTCGGCCGGTTGCCCGAGGCGCACGTTGACGATGTCGGTCTCATCGATCTTTACCTCGGCAGTAATTACCGACATATCGGCCAGAGTCATGAGCGTGCTGCCCGGCGAATTTTGAATACCGGTCACGACGGTCTCCCCTTCCCGCACTGGCAAATTGGTAATGACACCGTCAAAGGGCGCCAAGTAGCTGGCTTTCTTCAAAACGTCGTCGAAGCGCACAAGCGTGGCGCGATTCTGGGCTACGTGCTTGTCGGCGGAATCGGTTTGCGCCTTGGCCTGTGCAACCCGAGCCTGCGCTTGCCCCAACCCCGCTTGCGCCGTGGCCCACGCGTCCTTTCGGCTATCGAAGTCGGACTTCGAGATCAGGCCGTCCTGAAACAAACTCTGGGCGCGATCCCAATCGAGTTTGTTGCGGTCATAGTCGGCCTGGGCGCGGCGCAGATCGGCCTCCGAAGTTTTCCAGGCGGCGTCAGCCGCCACGGCATCAGTTTCCGCGGCTTGCAGAGAGGCTTGTGTGGCACTTACATCCGCCGAGGATTGCACGTTTTCCAGTTGCGCAAGCAATTGGCCCTTCTTTACATGGTCGCCTTCTTTCACGTACAGATGCGTGATCTTGCCGAAGGCATTGGCGCCGATATTAACGTAGGTCTTGGGCTTGATCTCACCCGAACCGCTGACCACGGCGGCCAGATCCTGCCGTTGCACTTTTCCGGTCTGAACCGTAACTACATTTTTGCCGCTCTGGTAGACTGTGACCCCAACAATAATCGCCAGCAAAACGGCCGCACCGACGCCCATTGCGACTTTTTTCCAGAGTTTCATGATTCCGTCACCATCCGGACTTCCAAACAACAAGCTTGCCAGGAGTTGTGGCCGGCTCGGTGCTTCCCACAAGGCCCAGACACTCCCGGGATGACGGGCACACATTCAGGGATACGATCCTGGAAGCAGGAAAGTTCCAATCTGGAATGGAGTGCTAAGTCCCTGGAAATATGGAGGTAGAACCGTCCCGGCAACACAAGTTTAAAACAGCAAATTATAACGTGGACCCGGTCTGAGTCCAATAAATATTCGGTTATCTGGCCGGGCAACTCGGCGGAAGAGTCGACGCGTCGAAGCAAGAAGAGGCTTGGGGATGCAATTCATTATTCTGCCGTGACTTAGCCTTGCTTTGACGTAATCGAGGGCCTAAAATGAAGCGATCGGCTTCGTTGGTTGACTGTTCGTCGTAGCAGGAGTCCCACTCATGTTCCGGGTTCGTTCACGTTCCCTGATTTGGTTCGTTGTATTGGCTGTTGCTGCGGGTCTGTCCGGTTCGGCCCTGGCGCAGAACGACAAACCCGCTCCGAACACGCAAACCGGAACTGAGCCCAATTCAACCGCGCAACCTTCCAGCCAGACAGATCCCCTCAAGCGTGAGCCCACCGAAAAGCAGAAAAAAGAGCAAAAGAGACAGCTAAAGGTCGAGCTCAGCAAGGTCTATAAGAAATGGCTGAACGAAGACGTCGTCTGGATCATCACCGACCAGGAGCGAGCCGCTTTTATGCAGCTCTCGAACGACGAGGAGCGCGACAACTTTATTGAAGCGTTCTGGCAGCGCCGCGATCCTACGCCAGACACCGAAGAGAACGAGTACAAAGAGGAACACTACCGGCGTATCGCCTACGCCAACGAGCATTTCGCCGCCGGTGTTCCCGGATGGAAAACCGATCGCGGCCGTATTTACATTATGTACGGGCCGGCGGACGAGGTCGATTCGCATCCTTCCGGTGGAACATATGAGCGTCCCATGGAGGAAGGCGGCGGCGAGACGTCGACGTTCCCGTTCGAAGACTGGCGTTACCGGTACATTGAAGGAATCGGTCAGGAAGTAATCATCGAATTTGTCGATACCTGCATGTGCGGCGATTACCACATGACCATCGACCGGTCAGAAAAAGATGCTCTGAAGTACACACCCAACGCCGGCCTGACAATGTACGAGTCGATGGGAATGGCGAGCAAGGCCTCCCGCTTTACCGGTGGAGGTCTGGAACAACTCGGAGCAGGCCCGAACAGCGCGATGATCGCCAGCAAGGAATTCGACCGCCTGGAGCAGTTCGCCAAGCTGCAAGCCCCGCCACCCATCAAGTACAAAGATCTGGAAGAAGTGGTTAATACCAAGATCATCACCAATCTCATGCCCTTCGACGTGCGCACGGATTTTGTGAAGGTGACCGGGGACACTGTGCTGGTGCCCATCACGATCCAGATGAAGTACCGCGACATTACTTTCGTCAACAAGGATGGTGTTGAGCGGGGCACGGTCAACATCTTTGGCCGGATCACAAGCCTGACCGGCCGCGTGGTGCAGATTTTTGAAGATCCGGCGCAAGTCGATGTTCCTGCCGAGTTGCTGCCAAAAATGGCGGAGAACTCCTCCGTGTATTGGAAGGCAGTACCGCTGCGGCCGGGACGTTACAAGATCGACGTCGCCCTAAAGGACGTGAACGGCGACCGTAAGGGTGTATGGAGCCGTGGGATTCAGGTTCCGGAATACTCGGACGACAAACTGGCGACTTCATCGCTCATCGTTGCCGACGTGATGGAACCGGTTCCGACGAAGGACGTGAGTTCGGGCAGCTTTGTAATTGGATTAAACAAGGTGCGTCCGCGAGTAGCCCCCGCTAACGGCAAACCGGCGGTGTTCACGCGTGGCCGCGATCCGAAGGTCAATTTCTGGATGCAGGTTTATAACCTGGGTGTGGACGACAAAACGCACAAGGCTTCCGCGACGTTCGAGTACGACATCGTAAACCTGGCCACGAACAAGCCGGTAGTGCAGAAGACGGAATCTACTGATACCATGGGCAATGTTGGCGATCAGGTAACGCTGCAGAAATCGATCGCCTCAGCCAATCTGCAGCCGGGCGTGTACAAGATCGAAATCAAGGTGAACGACAACATCTCCAAGCAGACCGTTGATCCGTCGGCGACATTTGCAGTAGAGTAACGGCCTGCTTGTTCCCTGGGGGTTGGAGTGAAACTTCGCCAGCTCGCGTATTGGGCGGTGATCGTTGGGTTGTCGCTTCCCGCTTGGGCGGGAGAGCAGCCGGGTGTGATCTCCGGTTTCGTGCGCAGCGCATCGGGCATGCCTCAAATGGGTGCCATGGTCGAGATCGCGAGGTCGACCTCGCAGTCCTGGACCGTCTTCACTGACGGCAGCGGGTTCTACTATGCTTCCGGTCTGCTGCCGGGCTTCTATTCCATTCGAGTGTCCGCGGCCTCCTTCCTGCCGGCTCTGCGCGAAAAGGTGGGGCTGCGGGCGGGTACAAGCATTCACCTCAACATTACGCTGAATACTTTGCTCGACAGCGTGCACGTAGCGCCACGCCACAACGCTAACGACCAGGACGACTGGAAGTGGACGCTGCGTTCGGCGGCCAATCGTCCGATATTGCGTTTTGACGATCCGGCCGCTCCAGCCGAACAGGCCGATCATGATTTGAAAACCAGCGTTTCGTTCGTAGCCGGTTCGACCGCGGAAGGCTACGGCAGTGGTTCCGATATGAGCACGGCTTTCTCGGTGGAGCGGTCGATCTTCTCCGCCAGCCGCGTCGGAGTGAGCGGAAACGTCGGCTATGGCGATGGGCTGCCCTCGGCCGTTCTGCGAGCGCTTTATACGCATCGTGAGGCGGATGGCTTCGGGCCGAGCCTCGCAATCACCATGCGGCGCTTTGCCCCTTCCGATCCTAACTTGCACGATGCCGCGTTACAGGCGCTGGCGCTCAATGCGGGCGAAGACTTTTCGATGGCTGATGTGGTGGAGTTGAAGTTCGGCAGCGAGCTGCAAGCCATTCAATTCCTGGGGCACGTCACTGCGTTCCGGCCTTACGGCTCGCTGGATGTGCATGCTTCTCCGAATACGGTCGTGCAGTATGCTTTCACCACTTCGCGGCCGAATGCTTGGGCAGATCAGGGTTTCGATTCCACCCCGGCCGATCTGAGCGGCACTGATCCGCGGCTTAGCGTATCGAACTTCACCACCCGAGTGGAAAACGCCCGTCACCAGGAATTGAGTGTCTCGCGCCGCATCGGCGCAAACAGCCTGCAACTGGCGGCGTTTCAGGACCGGGTGGCGAACACCGCATTGCTTGGCGCAGGCGAGGTAACCGCCGTGGGCGGATTCCTGCTGCCCGATCTATATTCGGGAACGTTCACCTACACGGGCGGAAATCTCGACACCGACGGGCTCAGGCTGGTCCTCGAACGGAAGTTTTGCTCTGACCTCACGGGAACCCTCGACTTTGCTTTCGGCGGAGCTCTCGATCTGGCCCAGCCAGACGTCCAGCTTCAAGACGCGCGGCAATGGATCGCGACCACGCGGCATCAGGCGCTGGCGGCAAAATTCAGCGGCACAATCCATCGCACGCATACCCGCTGGATCGCCTCCTATCGCTGGGTCAACGGCACACCGTTGACTCCCGTCGATATGTTCAATTCGTCGCCGGGGCGGAGTGATCCCTTCCTGAACTTGTTCATTCGCCAACCGATGCCCGCGATGGGCTTCGCCCACATGGATGCCATCATCGACCTGCGGAACCTGTTGGCGCAGGGCTACGTGCCGGTGGTCGGAGTGGACGGCCAGACGGTTTATCTGGTCCAGGCGGCGCGCTCGGTTCGCGGAGGCTTGGCCATTACGTTCTAGCTCGTCCACTCCGGCCCATCTAGCGCCTCGGGGCCTTCTCCAATATCCAACTGAACCTCGCGTAGTCACGTTACCGGCGTGTTACCCCATTAACAAAATCTATTGCCTGGATTGGAACCCGATGGTTGACTGTGAAGACGCGGTTTCGATAGTGTTTGCGTATTGCGGCAAGGACTGCATCTTGTTCTTACACAAGGGATTGTAAGGATGCAAGAAGTTGCAAGCCTCCCAGGAGCCGGCTTGAAGTCCTGAGTGCCGCGCCACAAAATTGCTTCATTCCCGATCAGCTTAAAGGAGAGTGTATGAAAGCGCGCATCATCGTGGCTTTTGTAGTTCTGGCTGCCATCAGCCTATGGGCCCAGACCTTCCGCGGCGCAATTAACGGAACTGTGGTCGACGCAAGTGGAGCGTCGGTTGCCGATGCAAACGTGAAGGCCACCAACGTTGGGACTGGCCTTGTCCGTGAGGCTGTGACCGGTCCGGATGGCGATTACCGCTTCTCAGAACTCCCGCTGGGCGATTACACCATCACGGTCACGAAGCAGGGATTCCGCACTGAAACCGCGAGCGGGATCCACGTCGCCGTGGGTGCTCCAGAGAATGTGAAGGTCACGCTCACGCCGGGCCGGGTGGAGCAAACGGTCGAGGTTCAGGCAGACGTTCCGCTGGTCGAGAGCACGAACGACAACCTGGGTGGAATCATTGAAGGAACCCAGGCAACTGAGCTACCAGTGAATGGACGCGATTTTACGAAACTGCTGGTGCTGGTTCCCGGCGCCACGGCTGATCCTTCGCTTGTGGAGGACTCGCCGGGTTCATTCGGAAGCTTCAGCGTCAACGGTGGCCGGGGCCGTTCCAACAACTATCTACTCGATGGAACGGATATGAACGATGGATTTCGCAACGATCCAGCGATCAACGAAGGCGGAGTCTTCGGCGTTCCGGCGACGTTGCTTCCCGTGGACGCCATCGCGGAATTCGGCGTACTGGCCAGCACGGAAGCTGAATATGGGCGGAATTCCGGCTCAATCGTCAACATCGTGACAAAGTCGGGCAGCAACGCCCTGCACGGCGGAGTGTTCGAGGACTTCCGGAACAGCGCGCTCGATGCCCGCAATTATTTTAATTGCGCAGACAATCCCTGCGCAGGCGCGGAAGGCGTGCCGGCTACTCCGCAGGACCTGTTCCACAATAATCAGTTTGGCGGTTCGCTCGGTGGGCCGATTGTCAAAGACCACACATTCTTCTTCGCGGCATACGAAGGGCAGCGCGAGCGTGTTGCCTCGCCGGCAGTGGCCTCCGTACCGACGCAGGCTGGAATTGCTCTGGACACGCCGGCAGGCGGGATCAATCCGGTCATCCAGGGGATACTGGCAACCAATCCGTGGGGGCCGCTACCAGCAGGAACACCTGGATCAGACGGACCGGTAACGAACCAGTTAACAGTCGGGGCCAGCAACCGGCTGGACAGTGTAATTGGCAAGATCGACCAGCATATCGGTCCGAACGACTTGCTGAGTGGCCGGTACTTTTTCGGCGACAGCAGTCAAAGCTTCCCCTTGTCGCTCGTTTCGTTGGGCAGTGAGCTACCCGGCTTCAATACTGTGGTTCCGACACGCGTTCAGATAGTGTCGCTCTCCTTCACGCATGTTATATCGCCCCGGCTTCTCATCGAAGTCAGAGGAGGGTGGAACCGTTTCGCGGAATCGTTCAGCCCGCAGGATAGCACTCTCGATCCGGCCAGCATTGGCCTGGAGACGCTGTGCTTTTCAGCGCCGTGCCCCGCCAGCAGCACGAATCCCAAGCTGTTTGGACTGCCGCAGATATTCGTGGACGGATCATTCTCGGATCCCACAGAAAGTTTTGCTTCACTCGGGGCTTCGGGCAGCGTTCCTCGAGGCCGCGCGGATACCAACTGGCAGTACATGACGAATCTGTCCTACACAATGGGCAGACATAGCTGGAAAACGGGTTTCGAGTTCCGGCGCACGTCGATCAACAGCTTCCTCGATGGAAGCTACCGGGGCAACCTGAGCTTCAACACCCTGAGCGACTTCTTATCCGGAATTCCAACCGGCGGCGGCAGCGACCTCTCAGGCAATTCCCACCGGTTCACTCACCAGGATAATTTCGGGCTCTATTTACAGGACAGCTTTCGCGCTACCCACCGGTTAACGTTCAACTATGGACTACGTTGGGACTACTTCGGGGTGGTCACAGAAAAGCATGACAATTTCAGCATTTTCAATACTTCGACCGCGAGCATTCAACAAGTCGGCACGCCCGGCTTGAGCCAGCTTTATCCCAGCAACTATCGCAATTTTTCTCCGCGCTTGAGTGTCGCCTACGATGTTTCGGGCTCGGGCAAGACAGTCGTCAGGGCGGGTTGGAATCTGGCCTATGACTCGTTTTCGCAAGACTACTTCCTCGATCAGAGCGCCTTCAATTTGTCGAACCTAGGCCCAGCCTACAACGATATTGGCTCTTCGCCCATTGTTCCGGGAGGACTTGCCTGTCCTACTTGTGCTTTAGCGTCCGGATTGCCGGTTTTTGCGCCGGGCGCTGCGGCCAACACCGTCTTCTCGGTTAGTCAAAAGCTGCGCACGCCTTATTCAGAACAATACAACTTAAACATTCAGCAACAGCTGGGGGCGCGAATGTCGTTTCAGGTTGGATACGTGGGCACCCAGGGACATCGCCTGTTCCGTTTCCTCGATATCAACCAGCCGTCCTTTCAGGGCGTGTATCCGTATCCGGCTTTTGGCCCCATCGATCAGTTCGAATCAACCGCATATTCGAACTACAACTCGTTGCAGACGAACCTGAACTTCCGCAGCTATCACGGCTTCACCTCGACCATCAATTACACCTGGTCGCACTCGATCGATAACGCCAGTGACGGTTTCGATTACGTACCGAATGCCACTCAGCCGGATAACAGTTACAATCCCAACGCCGAGCGAGCCAATTCGAATTTTGACACGCGTAATCGGTTCAGCTGGCTTTACACGTACGAGTTTCCACATGCGCCTCGCGGCGGCAAGCTTACCTCAGGGTGGTCAATTGATGGCGTGGTCAGCCTTATGAACGGGATGCCTTTCAATGTTATTACGCTCAGCGACTTCAATGGGCTGGGTGAGGGCTATGAGCGGCCAGACCTTGTCGGCAATCCGTTTGCCGGCACACACACGCCGGACCTGTTCCTGAACGCTTCGGCTTTTTCCGCTCCCTGCGAAGGCAACTTTAATCCCGCGGCAGATGCATGTAATTCAGGGACTGCCCACTTTGGCGACCTGGGACGAAACGCATTCACTGGTCCGCATTATCTTGACTGGGATTTTGCCCTGGCTAAGACAACAAATTTGACCGAGCGCGTGAAGATGCAGATCCGTGCAGACTTTTTCAATTTCCTGAACCATCCGAATTTCAGCAATCCAGTTTTGCCGAATGGGTTCGTTGACTTTGCTACAAACGGAGTCAACGCAAACGGCCAGGGAATCGGCTTCATTCCAATCACCGCGACTCCAGACGTTGGCTCAGAGAATCCCTACCTGGGTGGAGGCGGGCCGCGCAACATTCAGCTTGCGGCAAAGTTTAATTTCTAGGGCCGTTCCTGCTACCACACAAAGCCCCTGCTTCGGCGGGGGCTTTTGTTTTTTCCGTTGCATCCCGCGTTTCGATCGCTCGGACGGCGCGTGCGCCAGGCGGCAGTTCACGCACGGCGCAACTGTGGCCCATCCCTGCCGTCGTACGTCTTCCGTCACTAACCCCCGTGGTTACTGCGATGTTACGCTGCAGTCGTCATCTCTTTTTCCCCCAAAACATCTGCTCGCGGAGAACGATATGCGCCGCCTTCTGTTCGTAATTTTTGCCATGTTTGCCCTGGCTCTGTGCCGGGTTGCACCGACGTATGCCAATCATGTCAAGCAATCGGTCTCGGCCGCGATGCCAGTGACCACTTCGTCGGCGCGGGCGCGAGCGCTCTACGAAAAAGGCATGGCTGATTACGAGAATCTTTATCTCGAGCGTTGCAACGACGACTGGCGCGCCGCGGTAAAGGAAGATCCGAATCTCGCAGTGGCGTGGGCGTGGATCGCGTTCAACGGCAGCAACCCGCAGGAGATCAGCGCCGCCCGCGAAAAAGCCAAGGCGCTGGCCCCCAAGCTGACGCCGGGAGAGCAGTTAATGATCGCCTGGATCGTCAAAGTGCAGGAGGGCGATTTCATCGGCGGCATTTCCGCCATGAACGACATGCTGGAAATGTTCCCCAAGGACAAGCATCTGTACTATCTCGCGGCCAACTGGCTGATGGGCGAGAATGGCGAAGATCAGGCACAGAGGCTGCTGGAAAAAGCCTTGTCGATCGATAAGAATTTTCCCGCCGCGCTGAACGATCTGGCCTATGTTTACGCCCGCGATCGGCAGTTTGATAGGGCATTCACCGCCATGGATCGCTATGTCGCTCTGTTGCCCACCGAACCCAACCCGCAGGATTCTTACGGGGAACTGAAGCGCATGGCGGGCGATTTCGACAGCTCGCTCGAACATTATCGCGCCGCGCTGAAGATGGATCCCGATTTTGTGACTTCGCAGCTTGGCCTCGGTGACACCTGCGCGCTCATGGGGAATCAGGCGCAGGCGCGCATCGAGTATGACAAAGCCATCCGGTTCGCTCACAACGAAGCCGACCGATTGACCTACAGCATGCAGAAGGCGATGACGTGGGTACGCGATGGCAACTTCGCCGAAGCCGATAAGGCATTTCTCGAGATCGCGCAGACGGCTCATGCCAAGAACCAGGAATTGCAGGAGGCGCAGGCCTACCGGCAACTCGCCGAGTACCAGAGCGACGACAGGATTTCGTTGAAGTATCTGGCACAGGCCGAAGACGCTCTTCAACACAGCGATACGGTCTCGATATCCGACAAGGGCGAGGAGATGTCGCGTATTCTGCGCACACGCACAGTGCACGCCTCCCGCGCGGGCAGCCAGGAGTTGGCCGATAAATCCCTGAAGCAGCTTGAATCCATGACCGCGAACAGCCGCAACCGGATTATTCAGAGTTCCTATAACGGAGCAGCCGGCACGCTGCTGATGGATCAGAAAAAGTTCCAGGAGGCGATCAGCTACCTGGAAGAGGATCGGGATAATCCCTTCACTATGGAACTGCTAGTGCAGGCTTACTACCAGACAAATCAACCCGACAAACTCCATGAGGCTGAAGCGATCTTGCGTGGCACCAACGTTCCGACAATGGAACAAGCATTGGTCGTTCCCGCCGAACGGCTGCGTCGCCCGGAAATCTAAAACAATAATTCGCTCCAGTAACAACCAAATCGGTCAGCGAAGTCCGCGCTTGCCGATTTTCTATTTGTACCAGTGATAAGCGATGTTGACTTGCACGCCGTTGAATTCGTAATTTTCCACGCCAAGATTCGCGTTTGAGATGTGCGACCAGTGGACTCCGATGTCGAGGGCTTGCCGTGCTCGCGTGTGGCAATCGATTCCCCCACCGCCCTTGGCCATGAAGTTAAAACTGGAAGTGTTCCCCGGCGGCAGATTTACCGGGGTGACCACCGCACCTCCGCTCAGCTCGACGTAAGGTGAGATGCGATTCTTTCGCAGCGCAGAGTTCCAACGCAAAATTACAGGGTCAAAACCGAAGCCGTGCGTGCGCTGGTTGCCGTAGGTCTCGAATACCGGCATTACGTCGAACGCATATTCAAGCTTTCCGCGCCGCCAGCCATGGCCGAGGTCATCAGTCAGCATGCGGCCTGCCGATACGCCTGCCGACCAGATTTGCGCCTCGGTGAATGAGTTGGTGATCTCTTCGCCGGTTTCGCCCGCAATCCAGATACTAAAGTCCCATTTCGCAGCGTGAATGTCGGAGGTTGGGTCTTGGGACAACGTAGAAATGGCAGCTGCGAAAACAAACAGAGTGATGATTGCGATGGGGTTGACCTTGCGGATGGGGCTTACCTCGGCGCTCCGGGGCTTTCCCAATCACCCACGTCGCGGGCGCGGAACCAGGGTCTATTGCCGTGCAAGATATTAGCTGCCCCGCGAATAGGGTTGAATACGCAGCGAACCGTGTCCACTGCGAAACGGTTGCGAGTATTGTGCTCGACCCGGCGGACGATGGCTTTATCCATCCAGTCTTCAGCCAGTTCCCAGCCCAACCCACCCACCGGCGTCATGACTAAATTGACCTTGCCCACGCCCCAATAGCAGGTTTTGGTATCGCATGGGTAAGTCCCGTTTGCATTCCACGGCTGGCGGTCATTAGAGCCATATTTTTCAACCGTCATTTCGCTCAGCGGTCCGATGCTCCACTGCGTGCTATACACCCCGTTCCATAATGTAGCCTTGACCCGGCTGATCCAATAGGCCTTGCTCTTGGAGAATTCGAGGCTGCGGCTCTTGGGATCATTTTGAATTTGAATGTAGCCGGTGATCGCTCCCTGAATGGGATGGCCGACGTAGTTGTACATGGGATTTTCGCCCGCGCTCCACCCGACCTCCCACCATCTCTCGAGCGACTGCTTGTAATCCCGCCAGTAATGATTGAAAGGGATGCCGTTCTCCGAAACCACCCAGCGAAAATCTGTGTGGACAACCCAGGCCTGTTCAATCACCAGAAACGTACCCGACTCCTTCAGTGCCCGGCCCCAATGGAAACCCTCCTTGGAGTTTTCTGACGAGCCGTCGGCGCTGTCTGGACCGACGAGACGCCATGCGGCGTCCGCACTGGCGTCCGGAGCCGGCGGCAGCGCGTCGTCAGAGGGCGCCTCGGGAAGTGCATCTCGCGAACTGCTGGAATTCTGTGAGCCTTGCAACGCGGCACAGCCCGGGTCGACATCGCAGGGAATAGACTGTCCCAGAACCCCGGCTGGCAGCAATAGCCACAGCACGGCAAAGCTAGAAGGAAAGCGCATGAGCGTGGAAAGAAATCATATCATCCCGTTACTTCGCGTTGTTCATAACTCGTCTCTCGGGACAAGCTCCTTAACTTAAGGTTCTTCCTGCCTGGCAGCGAATCGGCTATCATGCTGACCAAATGTATTCAAACTCCCATTTCCTGCTCTACGAGATGCTAAAGTGCAACTATGGTTTGCAAGACATGGAAGAAAATTTTCAGCGGTGGCCAAGCTCAAGCCTGTACAACTGTAACCAAGGTCGCTCTCGCGGCGGCAATCTTCTGGCTTTGCATGAATGCGGCTGCCGCCCAGAATCTTAACAGCAATAATATTTTTGCCGGATATTCCTTCCTTGCCGACAACTTGATTTCCGGCCAGCACGCGAACCTGAACGGCTGGAACGTATCGGCGGAAAAGAAGTACCTGCCGTTTTTCGGCGTGGTGGGCGACTTTGCCGGTTTCTACGGATCCGCGGGCCCTCCAAGCGCGGCTTACTGCGCAACCATTCCGGCGTCAAGGTGTCTGGCCCATAGCACGGTAAGCCAATACACCTTTTCGGTTGGCATTCGCGGATCGTACGGGACTACGACTGTCAGGCCGTTCGGTGAAGCGCTGTTCGGCGAGGTCCATACCAGCGAAAGCGGCCTGGGCATATCGAATGTTGCCAACAATTTTTCCGCAACTTTGGGCATGGGTGTCGACTGCCGTTTGACTCGCATGCTGGGATGCCGGTTGGTCGTCGACTACATCGTTACAGGTAACTTTACCATTGCAAGGCAGAATAGCATCCGCGCCGCGACAGGTTTGGTTTTTCGTTTTTGATGTGACACGCACGCGTTTACATCCAGGAGCTGATTCTGCTTAGCACATTGCGAACCCTGCCTCGAATCTTCTTTCCCATATTTCTCTTGATTCTTTTTTCTCTTCTGGCAGGCGCCGCTTCCGCGCAGAACTTAAGCGCCAGCAACGTCTTTGCAGGCTATTCGTTCGCCCGCGCCACTCTTGCTTTCGGCCAGAATGCCAATCTGAATGGATGGAATATCTCGGCGGAGAAGAAATATCTGCCTTTCCTCGGCATCGTTGTTGATGCAAGCGGACATTATGGGCCAGCCAACATTTCTGCTGTGGCTTGTAACGGAGCCAGCTCGACCTGCTACGTGAGCGGCAATGTACAGGAAAGCACATTTCAACTCGGGGTTCGCGGTTCCTACTCAACCGGGCGAATCAGGCCATTCGCCGAGTTTCTGTTGGGAGCTACTCTTGTTAATCAGAGCGCCCAGGGATTCTCAAATTCAAGCACCGGCCTGATCGCCACTCTGGAGACAGGAATCGATGTCCAGTTGACCCGGCACTTCGCATGGCGGACTGACGCCGGGCTGATACAGACAGGATCATTTCCTAACGGGCAGAACAGCCTTCGAGCCTCCTCCGGGCTCGCCTATTTCTTCTAGCCGCGAAAATTTCCAAGCGTAAACTCCTTCACCGTTCTATACTGACCGACCATATCCAGAACCAGGAAAGTATTGGCAAATGGCCAAGTCTGAGAAGCCCAAGGTAGATCGGCGGGCAGGGCGAAGAATTGAAGCGCAGGTGCCGGTGGACGTGCGCACCACGGCAGGCCGGGGGCAAGTCCAGGCTCGCACGCGCGACGTGAGCGCCAACGGGGTCTTTCTTTACACCGATTCACGGCTGGCGGAGGGTGCGAACGTGGAACTCGTTCTGATTCTGCCGCCGGAACTGACTGCAGGAGAGAAGTGCTGGGTCTGCTGCCACGCGCGCATTCTCCGGGTAGAGCAGGGGGCGGGGACGAATTTTGGAGTGGCCGCCGAGATTCGTCGCATGGACGTTCTGCCGGAGATCCCCGAGTAAGGGCGGGCAGAAGTGACGGGCGCCGACGGGCTGTGGGGAAGCAAAGGCCCGCCAACAATTACCCACGGTGCAGAAAATGCCGAGCCGGAAAGGCAGATTCTTAAGAAATTTGTGAGAAAGGGCTTCCTTTGGCACCGCCTTTGGTGCAATAATTACGGCCCAAGAATTGCTCTGGCCAAACTTAGGAACTTAGGTGGGTTCGTATGTTGATTGACAAGCTGGCGGCGGGCGTGGTGCGAGTGCAGACTGCGATCGGGCCGCGATACTTAATGCCTTCATTTCTTCAGCGGGTATATTTTCTGTGGATGTTCCGTAATTTCCCCATTCTTCCGCAGGTTGTGCTCAGCAAGACGCAGCAGCGCTTAATTGACCGGATGTGCGCCGAGCAGCGATTCGTCTCGATGGCTTACGCCGACGGTTTGGATGACGCCCCGGTGATCGGCACGGTCGAAAGGCGGCCAGCGATTGGAGCGGAACCATTGCCGCCGCGCCGACCAGTGGTCAGCGAAGGCTCCAGCCTGGCGGCGGAAGCGCGCCAGCGCTCGTAGATCCCATCTTCGATCTCGGGATTTCAGCGGGAGAGGCGAACCACAGGATCACGCGGTTCGTCGAGGTCGAATCCCAGCTGCAACTTGGCTGCGTCAGACATGCGACCCGGATGCCAGGGCGGGTCGAAGACAACCTCAACATTCACGCTCTTCACTTCCGGCAGTTGCCCGAGCTTACGTTCGACATCGGCTTTCAATACATTTCCCATGCCGCAGCCGGGCGCGGTCATCGACATTTTCACGTCAATCTTTTTGCCGCCTTCGGCCAGCGCCGCTACGTCACACGAGTAAACGAGACCCAGATCGACAATATTCACCGGAATTTCTGGATCGTAAACCGTCTTAAGCTGATCCCACATCGCCTTCTCGTTGAACGGCCCTTGAGCGGCGGCGGTTTCTGCGCTATGGGCGAGAGCAAAACCGAGAGCGTCGGCGTCACTTCCGTCAATGCGGCACATGTAGCCGCTATCAGCAATGACCGTGTAGCTCGAACCCAGGAACTGCATAACTCTCACGTGACTGCCGGCGGGCAAAATGTGCGGGGTGCCACTCGGAATCTCAATCGCCTTGCACTCACGCTTCAGTTCAATCAATTCAGCTGTGGTCATAAACCTGAACCCTTAATGCCTGCCCTTATTCCGTCGAAACAGATTCCTGGCTTCCTTCCAGCGCGGCCTGCAACGTGTGCCAGGCGAGCGTGGCGCACTTGACTCGCGTGGGAAACTCTGAAACTCCGGCGAAAACGGTAAGCTTGCCGAGATCGCTGCCATCTCCGTTTGCTGTTCCAGTGACAGTGCGGTGAAAATGCTCGAAAAGTTCTTTTGCCTGCTCTTTCGTCTTTCCCTTGATGCTTTGCGTCATCATTGAGGCGGAGGCTTTGGAGATGGCGCATCCCGAGCCCTGGAAAGCGATGTCCTGAATGGAATCACCATCCATCTTCAGGTAAACCGTGAAATGGTCGCCGCACAGAGGGTTGAAACCTTCAGCTTTGTGATCGGCACCCGCTAGTTGGCGATAGTTTCGCGGAGCCTTGCTGTGCTCCAGAATCAATTCCTGGTAGAGATCGCGCAAGTCGGCCATCAGGCGAAGACCTCCTTCACCTTTTGGATGCCGCGGACCAGGGCATCGATCTCTTCCTTGGTGTTGTAGAGGCCGAAAGATGCACGAGCGGTTGCGTCCACTGCGAAGCGTTCCATGACGGGTTGGGCGCAATGATGCCCGGTGCGGATGGCGATGCCCTCCTGGTCGAGGATGGTTCCCATGTCATGAGGATGGACCCCATCCAGAACGAAGGAGAGCACGCCGGCTTTTTCCCGGGCTGTGCCGATCACTCGGATTCCTGGAATTCTGGAAATGGCATCCGTTGCATACGTCAGCAGTTCGTGTTCATGCGCAACAATGTTGGGCAATCCCAAGCCGTTGAGGTATTCGAGCGCAGCGCGCAAACCGACTGCGCCCGCCATATCGGGCGTGCCGGCTTCAAATTTGTGAGGCACCTTGTTGAATGTGGTTTTCTCGAAGGTGACGGAACTGATCATGTCTCCGCCGCCCTGATATGGAGGCATCTTCTCAAGAAGGGCGAGCTTGCCGTAAAGCACTCCGATGCCGGTCGGTCCATAAGCCTTGTGTCCCGAGAATGCGTAAAAATCGCAGTCCAGTTCCTGCACATCGACCGGCAGACGAGGAGCGGCCTGCGCGCCGTCGACGAGGACTGGTATTCCTTTGTCGTGCGCCATACGGACCATGGTCGCGAGAGGATTTATGGTACCCAGAGCGTTGGAGATATGAGCGACAGCGACAATTTTTGTACGAGGGCTCAGAAGCCGCTCGAATTCCTCCAGAATGAGTTCGCCGGCATCGTTGATGGGAGCCACCCGCAGCCTGGCTTGCTTCTCCTCACAAAGCAGTTGCCAGGGAACGATGTCGGAGTGATGCTCCATGGCGGTGATGAGCACTTCGTCGCCCGCGGCCAGATGAGCGCGGCCGTAAGTCTGCGCCACCAGATTGATGGCTTCGGTGGCGCTGCGAACAAAGATGATTTCTTCGGGGCGGGCGGCGTTCAGAAAAGATTGAATGGTCTTGCGGGCGGCCTCGAACTCCGCCGTGGCACGCTCGGCGAGGTAATGCACGCCGCGATGAATGTTGGAGTTGTCACGCTCGTAGTAGCGGGAGATGGCTTCGATTACGGCAGCCGGCTTCTGCGAGGTTGCGGCATTGTCGAGATAGACCAGGTCGCGGCCACGCACTTTTCTTTGAAGAATGGGGAAATCGGCGCGCACCCGGTGAACGTCAAAACCAGATGGAGTCTCCTGCAAAGCCGCCTGCGCCGAACCCGATGCCATACTCAGAACCCTGGTCATCCCACTTCCTCCCAGCTTCTCTCGACTTCCGCGTTGCCCGAGTCGAGTTGCCGCGATGGGTGCGCCATCGATAAAAGATGGGCCTCGATCAATCGCTCAACGTGATCGCGAGCCAGCCCCGCATTCATGCGTTCCACGCATTCGTTGGCGAAGGCGGCCAGCAGGAGCCTGCGTGCCGCTACTTCGTCGATGCCGCGCGAACGCAGGTAGAACAGGGCGTTCTCTTCGATCTGGCCAATGGTTGCGCCGTGCGTACATTTCACGTCGTCGGCGTAAATCTCAAGCTGCGGCTTGGTGTCGATCTGGGCATCGTCAGAAAGCAGAAGATTGCGATTGGACTGCTTGGCGTCGGTTTTCTGCGCGTCTTTGTGAACCACGATTCGTCCGTGAAAGACGCCGTGCGCGCGGCCGTCGAGGATTCCGTTATAGAATTGCCGGCTGCTGCAATGCGGGCTGGCGTGTTCCACGTACATGTAATTGTCAAGATGCTGGCTGCCATTGCCGACGAACAATCCGTTGATCAGGCATTCGCCGCCTTCCCCTGCAAGAACGGGATGGACGTTGTTTCGAACCAGCCCGCCGCCGAGCAGCACCGAATGTGAATGGACATTGGCGCTGCGATCCTGCTGAATGCGCAGGGTTGAAATGTTGAAGGCCTTGGTGTCCTCTGACTCGATCATGTAGTGCGAAACAGTCGAATTCTCCTGAGCTACGAGTTCGGTTGCGCTGTTTGACAAAACCGTACCCTCGCCCAGCGAAACGTATTCCTCAATGATTGTGGCCTGCGCCTCGCGCTCGACCACGAGCAGGTTGCGAGGGTTGGTCATTGTGGGCGTGTCATTTGCGGTTGACACGTAGAGCAAATGAATTGGCGCATCCAGGGAGACGCCGCGGGGGATGTGTACGAATGCACCCTGTTCGGCAAAGGCAGTGTTGAGAGCACAGAAAGGATCGCGGCGAAAGTTGAGATAACGGCCAAAGTGATCCTCTAGGGTTCTCGATTTTGCGGCGATGGCATCTTTCAAACTCGTGACAGTGACTCCAGCAGGCAGCGATCCGGGCGAGGATAGCGTGGGGGCAAATTGCCCATTGATGAAAACGAGTTGTGCCGCGGCACCCTCCAGCTCCCAGGGCTTTAACTTCGACGATGAGGGAACGGTGGAACTCTGCGGCAGAGAAAATGGAGTGCGGGCGATGGCCGAGATGTTGGTAAATCGCCAGTCTTCATCATGCGTGGTCGGGAAGCCGGTTTCGCAGAAAACAGCGAAAGCGTCCTCCCGGAGTTTGAGTAGCCATGGCTGGTCGCGGCCGGAGGAACGGCGGTTGAACTCGGCAAAACTGTCGAGATAAGTTTCGAGATTCTGAGTTGCAGTGATCACATTCTCTCCGCTATGCCGAAGCCTGCACGGTTTCCCGCGCAGCCGCTTCGATGGCTCCGTAGCCCTGCGCTTCCAGTTCGAGCGCCAGGCCGGGACCGCCCGAACGCACGATGCGCCCATCCACCAGGACGTGCACAAAATCCGGAACGATGTAATTCAGCAAACGCTGATAGTGGGTGACCACCAGAAACGCGCGCTCCGGACTGCGCATGGCATTGACGCCCTTGGCGACGATGCGCAACGCGTCGATGTCGAGGCCAGAATCGGTTTCGTCAAGGATCGCCAGCTTCGGCTGAAGGATGGCCATCTGCAAAATCTCGTTTCTCTTCTTCTCTCCGCCGGAAAAACCTTCGTTGACCGAGCGGTTCATCAGCTTGTCATCCATCTCGAGCAGCTTCAGCTTTTCGCGAAAGAGGGGCAGAAAGTCCATGGCGTCCATCTCATCCTCGCCGCGATATTTGCGGACGGCATTTAGCGCGGAACGCAGAAAATAGGCATTGCTGATTCCGGGAATTTCGACGGGATACTGAAATGCCATGAAAACGCCATTGCAGGCCGCTTCTTCCGGCTTCATCGCCAGCAAATCTTTGCCTTCGAA
>JASHQM010000220.1 GCA_030039165.1 Candidatus Sulfotelmatobacter sp.
TAGACCGCGATTTCCTTCCACGAGTCGAGGCGCTCTCCATTTGACTGGGACATAAAGCATGCCTCGCCCCCTCGTATGTAGGAGATTCTAGCTGTTGCCTCTAATTGACCGCAAGTGCCTGTTAGTGCCACTACTCTTTGCCCTCGGCCCAGGGGTAACTTGGTAAGCGGGCGTTCTAACTATTACGAAAATGGGCATGGCTGAATCCGTAAAGTCATCGGATTCGACGGTAGCTAGGTTCTGCTTGGGGAGGCGCGCTTGTTGTACGTTCTGCGCTTGACCAGCGGCAGTTGCATCATCCTATCTGCCGTCGACGAGCATAGTGCTCGCTGTAAGGCAACTCAAGTAGATGAGAGTGCGGGGGAGCGCATCGTCAGCCTGCGTCCGCTCGATGATTTAGAGCTGAAGCTCGCACCCACGGAAGACGGCGGTCTGGAAATTGCTGCCTGGAACGACAGCGTTCTTCATTCCATTCTGGGCAATGAATACCCGTTGCTTCTTGAAGCTTACCAGCGAGCGAATGCGCAGCCGTTCCTTGCTTGGAAGGCAGGAACAGCGGTCATGGAGCACCTGCGCACAGAGTTCGAGCGCAATACTGAGATCATTCGCGAAGCGCTAGCTCTTGAAACGACCCGGCTGGCAAGACACGAACGAACGGGAGCCAAGGGAAAGAAAGTAGGCCCGCGCTGCGGCTCGCGAAGATCGGGGGTTGAGCTACCAGACTTTCTCCGTTAGGGCTGCCAGTCAGATCGGCAGGCGGCCAGACTTCGGGATATGGGGGTATCTCGGAGCCTGGCCGCTTTTTTGTCTGAGTTCAGAATATCCGGGTTCGCTCGCTACGCCCCGGCGTCGGAATGACGGGATTTTGGTGCGCTTGCGCGTCGGAATGACAGAAGTTGGGGAGGTCGATCGCTGGATCGCTCCTCGGAATGGCGAGCACGGGAGTTCCATCTGCCTGCGCCCCACGCCTTTGTGAAACCTCACACCGTCGGCGATCATCTGTGAAACTATCTCTTGCGATTCCCAACCTAAAACCAGAACCGGAGACAGGACAACACATGACTGACCTTCGATATCCCATTGGCAAGTTCGCGTATGAGGGTCCGCCAACGGCGGAGGGGAGACCCGAACTGATCCGGCAGATTGAGGAGGCCCCAGCACGGTTGCGGGCGGCGGTGGAGGGGCTCTCGGCGCAGCAACTGGATACGCCTTACCGCCCAGAGGGATGGACGGTGCGGCAATTGGCGCACCATGTTCCGGACAGCCACATGAACGCATATGTGCGGTTCAAGCTGGCACTCACCGAGGACGAACCGACAATCAAGCCGTACTTCGAGGACCGCTGGGCGATGCTGGGCGATACGCAGGCGACTCCGGTGGAAGTGTCGCTTGTGATGCTCGAGAATCTGCACGAGCGCTGGGTGCAGCTGCTGCGCTCGCTCGGAGAGAAAGAGTGGAAGCGGACATTCCGGCATCCGGAATTGGGACTGGTGACCCTGGAGAAAAACTTGGCGCTTTATGCCTGGCATGGGCGGCATCACGTGGCGCACGTGACGGGGTTGAGGGAGAGGAAGGGGTGGTGATGGAGCGGCCTTGGGTCTCGGAAAAGCAGGTTCCTCCTGACTCGCTGCGCTCGCGCGTCGGAATCACAAGCTGTTGAACGTACTCCGTGGCACACGCGGAGCCGTGGTTTTCATCCCAACCTCCAGACTAAATAGCTGCAGGCTTCGCGCAGCAGGGCGTAGGCGCGTTGAAAGGCGGTGTGCGGGCGGGAGCCGGGTCGCGGCGCGACGTATACCGGTCCGATGCCTTCGTGCAGGAGCAGGCGCTTGATGCGAAAGACGTGGTAGGCGTCGCTGACGGCGATGCAACTGTGGAGTCCGTTGGTGCGCATGATCACGGCGATCCGCACTGCCGATTGAGCAGTGTCCGAGCCCTGAGTTTCGGCGATGATGTTACGCTCGGGAATGCCGCGGCGCTCGAGGTAGTTCTCGCCGACACCGCCTTCGCTGAAGCTGGGATCGGACGCGGCACCGCCGGTGGTAATGACGACCGGAGCCAGGCCTTGGCGGAAGAGCTCGTACGCGTGATCGAGGCGGGCGCGCAGAACAGGAGAGGGATGTCCGGCATATTCGGCGGCGCCAAAGACAACGATGGCGTCGGCATGATGGAGCTCCTGGAGAGAGCCCTCATGCGCGATACGAAGGCTGGTGACGACGAGGAATGCGGCTAGCACCGCAATCGCCAGCGCTACGATCCACAGCAACCAGCGGCCTGGCGGACGGGGAGGGGGCGCGTCGGTCATCCTTGAGCGAAGAAGGTGGAGATCTTGTCTGAGGGAATGGCGCCTTCACGGATGATGCGCCAACGCTCGCCATCGTCGGTGAGATCGACGATGGTTGAGGCTATGTCGCGCGGCGAGGGGCCGCCATCCACGATAATGTTGATGCGTCCCTGGAGTTGGTCGCGGACCTGCTCGGCGCTGGTGCATTCAGCGGCGCCGCTGAGATTGGCGGAAGTGGCGGTGACAGGAATCGCTGCCGCAGTAACAACCGCGAGTGGAATTTTGGCGTTAGGCACGCGCAGCGCCACATTGCCGGTATTGGCCGTCACTTTGAGAGGCAGTCGCGAGGCGGCTTTTACGATGATGGTGAGCGGCCCGGGCCAGTATTTGCGCGCCAGGGCATAGAACTCCTCGGGCAATTCTTTGGCTAGTTCCTCGGCCTGGTCGACGCTCTCGATGAGCAGGGAAAGTGGTTTGTGGCGCGAGCGTGTTTTGATGTCGTATACGCGATCGACGGCGCGAAGGTTGAAGGGGTCGGCGGCGAGGCCATAAAAAGTGTCGGTGGGCATGCCCAGAACTTCGCCCGCGCGAATCTGGTCGGCGGCGTATTTTACGAGCGATATCTCAGGAATATCACTGCTGATTTTCAGGATTTCTGCGCGCACGGGCGCTCCTCTTAGCTGCTGGTACGTGGATTATGTTGTGCGATGGAACCCTCCATAATACGGCATCGTCGTGCAAAGTGAGTAGATGGACCTTGTGGGTATTGAACACGCCGATCCGCTGCTTGCGATGGCGTATGATGCAGCCACAAGACGTGCATGAAGAGAATGTCACAATCCTCCGGCGGCATTGGCCGATTGCGTCGCATTGAGGGACGGCATAACGCGCTAGTGAAGCAGTTACGACAGGCGTTTTCGCGGGCCGAGCTGACGGTAAATGGAGAGTGCGCCATCGAAGGTCTGCGGGTTGTAGAGGAAGCGATTCGCAGCGGACTTCGCTTGAGCGCGATATTTTTTAGCGTATCCGCGCAGGACCGGGCGCAACGCCTGCTGCCGCAGATTGGGTCGCACGTGGAAACGTTGCTGCTTCCCGATCGGTTGTTCGACAGCGTGACGCCCAGCGAATCGCCACAGGGAGTGGCGGCCCTGGTGCGCGTGAAATCGTTTTCGCTCGACGATATTTTCGAACGCCAGCAGATCGGACCAATCGTCGTGCTGGCCGGGTTGCAGGATCCCGGCAACGTTGGCACCATCTTGCGGTCGGCGGAAGCGCTCGGCAGCGCTGGCGTGGCGCTTGGAGAAGGCACGGCAAGTCCATACAACTGGAAGCTTGTACGCGCCTCGGCTGGATCAGTATTTCGACTGCCCATCGTGCATGGGCACGGACACGAGGCGACTTTCAAGTTGGAGGAGCTTATCGAGAAAGCAAAAGCTCATCGAATAAGACTGGTTGCGACCTCTTCCCATAAAGGAACGGAGCTGCAGCAAGCGGATTTGAGATCGGCGTGTGGCGTGTTTTTTGGCAACGAGGGCTCGGGACTGCCGCGCGAACTGATGAGCGAGATGGATGAGATTATCGCGATTCCGCACTCGCCTCAGGTGGAATCGCTCAACGCCGGTGTGGCGGCGAGCATCGTATTGTATGAGGCAGCGAGGCAGAGGAAAGCTTCTGGCTCTTAGTTTCTGGCTCTTAGCTTCTGCCTTCGGGATTCGTGTTTCGGGGCTTTTGGGTGAGTACGCCAAAGTACGAGCGAGAGCCAAAATCGTCGGGCAGCCAGCTTATGGGACTTTTTCAGACAACACCGAATGTTGACCAGGCGACTGACCGCACCCGGCCGCTGGCGGACCGCATGCGCCCCCGTGCGCTTGAGGAGTTCGTTGGGCAGGACCATCTGATCGGAACGGGAAAACCGCTGCACACGCAGATTGAGCGCGATGATACCGGCTCGCTCATTTTTTGGGGACCGCCGGGCACAGGCAAGACTACGCTGGCGAAGATCATCGCCAAGATGACGAAGGCGGAGTTCATCGAGTTTTCCGCGGTGCTTGCGGGAATTAAAGAGATAAAGCAGGTCATGGCTGACGCCGAACGGGCGCGGCAATACGGAACGCGAACCATCGTATTTATCGACGAGATTCATCGCTTCAACAAAGCACAGCAGGATGCCTTTCTGCCGCACGTGGAGAAAGGAAACATCCGCCTGATCGGAGCAACAACGGAGAATCCCTCGTTCGAAGTCAACTCCGCACTATTGTCGCGGTGCCGGGTATATGTGCTCCAGCCATTGGCAGAGGATCAGGTCGTGGTTTTGCTTAGGCGTGCTTTGGAGGATAAAGAGCGCGGCTTGGGCGAGATGAAATTACGAGCGTCTGATGACGTTCTCGCGAAAGTCGCCGCGTATTCCAGCGGCGATGCCCGCAGCGCCTACAACGTGCTCGAAGTTGCGGCGGGGCTGGCACTCGCAGCCTCTCGCAAAGAAGGCCAGAAGGGTGGGGCAACTACTGCACGCGCGGCGGCAGAAATCACCGATGAGATTGTGCACGACGCGCTGCAGAAGCGCGTTCTTCTCTACGACAAGGCCGGCGAAGAGCACTACAACCTGATTTCCGCGTTGCACAAGTCGGTGCGCAACAGCGATCCGGATGCGGCGCTTTATTGGCTGGGACGGATGATCGAAGCAGGTGAAGATCCTCTTTATATTGCTCGGCGCGTGGTGCGAATGTCGGTGGAAGACATCGGACTGGCGGATCCGAATGCCCTGCCACTGTGCATGGCGGCACGGGATGCGGTGGATTTTATTGGCATGCCGGAAGGAAATCTTGCCCTGGCGCAGGCGGTCGTTTACCTCTCGGTCGCGCCCAAGTCAAATGCGCTTTACACCGCGTACGGCGACGTGCAGCAGGATATCGAGCGGACGGCGGCAGAGCAGGTGCCGCTGCATCTGCGCAATGCGCCTACTGGATTGATGAAAAAGTTAGGCTACGGCAAAGACTATCAATTTGCGCACGATGTGGAAGGCAAAGTGGCAAACATGCAATGCCTGCCGGACAGCTTGCGCGACCGCGTTTATTACCGGCCCACAGGCGAAGGGATTGAGAAGCGTATTCGCGAGCGGCTGGAAGAGATCAAGAAAATGCGCGCTGTTTCCGCCGCAACCAAGCCCCTCCGCTCTAGCCAAGAATCCTAGCCTGGTTGCCCATCATCCTATACGTGAAGCCGGTAGCCGCCCGCGAACCTAGGAGGAAGAAGTAATGGGTACATCTCCCGCCATTCTCGCCGACACCCTCCCTCTGCGTCCCTTGCGCGCCGAGCAGGTCGAGGAACTGCAGAAGGTCCAGAAGGCCGCGCAGAAAATTACGTCGATCCTCGATCTGGACCAGCTCATCGATAGCGTCGTCAATGAGGTTGCACGTTCGTTTGGCTGCATCGAATCCAATATTTATCTCCACGATAAAGAGCATTCCGAACTGGTTCTGGCAAGCGTTTGCGGCTGCACCGTCTATGGCAAGGGTGACCGCAAGAAGATCGGCAAAGAAGGGATGGTGGGACACGTGGCGGCAACCGGGCAGATGCACTACGCTCCGGATGTTCGCATAGACCCTTACTACATCCGATGCGAGGAATCCACTCTTTCGGAGGTAGCCATACCGCTTCGCGTGGGCGAGAATCTGGTTGGCGTGTTCAGCACATCGCATCCGCAGCTTGACGCGTTTTCGCGGGAGCAGTTACGTCTTTTGCAGGCACTTTGTGATCACGTAGCCATTGCTATCGACAATGCCCGCAGTTTTCGGAAAGAGCGCGCCGCGCGCGCAGCCCTCGATCGTGACGCGCAGGAGGCACGCGCCATCCAGCAGGCCTTGTTGCCCAAGAGCTCCCCTTATATACCCGGCTACGTAATCTCGGGGCTCAGTCTGCCGGTGGGCGCCGTTGGCGGCGACTGGTACGACTTCATTCCCTTCTCGGACGGCCGATGGGGTCTTGTGTTGGCTGATGTCTCAGGAAAAGGCATGGCGGCCGCGCTTCTGATGTCGGCTACGCGAGGCATGCTGCGTTCTTTGGCCGAGACCACGTGCACTCCGGGCGAAGTATTAACCAAACTCAACAGCCTGTTAGTAAACGATTTCCCAGCGGGCAAGTTCGTCACTCTGATTTATGCCGTGCTCGATCCGAAGAGTCGAACTGTCATTTTTGCGAATGCCGGGCATTTGCATCCGCTGTTCGTCGACAGCGAAATCCACTTTTTGGATACGGAGCGCGGACTGCCTCTCGGCTTGAGCGCCGGCGACTATTCCGAGACCAGCGTGAATCTGTCTCCTGGCTCGCGGCTCGTGTTGTACACCGACGGGATCACCGAGGCGGTGAATGAAAGGGGTGAAGAGTATGGATTAGAGCGGCTCGCCCGCTATGTCTCCTCACACGGGGCTTCCGCAGTCAGCATTATCGGGGACGTCCGTAACTTCACCGATGGCTTGGACCTGCCCGATGACGCAAGCGTGCTGTTCATCACGCTCGCTTCTTGAGAGTCACTGGTTCCCGACGAGTCACCTCTCATCTGAAACGGGCGCGGTGCTCCTTTAAAATGCAACAGTCCATCACTACGAAAATGCCCGCGCGGCGGGCCTTCCCGGCGGCTTTTTCGTGAATCACTTCCTCCTGCATCCAGATCGCGGGAACTTTCAACTGAATTGCCTGATCCACCACCGCTTCAACGAACTGAGGCCGGCGGAAAATGTTGACGATATCGACCTTCTCCGGGACTTCGAGTAACGAAGCATAAGACTTCTCGCCGAGTGCGGAGTCGATGTGAGGATTCACGGGGATAATGCGATAACCCCGGCCCTGCAAGTAAGCAGCGACGCCGTGGCTGGGACGCAGGGGGTTGCCGGAGAGCCCCACCACCGCGATGTTTTTGGCGGTTTTGAGCAGGTCAGTGATGGGATCGTTCTGGGTTGGCGCGGGCATAGCGCTCATAACTTTCATTCTAATAAGGAAGCGAGGCAAACGCGATTGTTGTGGCGCAGAGAACGCGCCGCAGCGCCCACCCCATCACGCCAAGACCGCTTGCTAAAGATGACGACCAATGTCTCACCGCTGCTAATTACTACTTCTTGTTCGCGGTTTCCATTTTTTGTTTGTACATTTTGAGGGCCAGCTTGCGGACCGTATCAGAGATTTCTTTATTCGAGGAAAGATTTTTTAAGTCCTGGGCGAGAAGGTGCTTTAGCAAGCCCAAACTTAGGTCCAGCGGCGTGCGGGGGTTGAAAGTGAGATTACGCACGACGACATAGTTTTTCATGAATCGGCGTTTGAGGGGAATGGTGCGCAGCACGGCTTCCAGAACGTTTTTCTGAAGAGCAAACGCTTCGACTTCCCCATCTGTGATTTTCGGAGCATCAAGCACAGCGAGGGCTACGACTTTGCTGCCGTCGCGAATCAGAATGGAACGCTCTTCTTTATTGCCCTTCAGAGCCAATTGAATGCGCCCCTTAACATCGAGGTTGTTGATTTTTTGCAGCGTGTTTTCGCGGCGCGGTTCGCCTGGCGCTTGGCGCTTGGCAGCGGCAGCTTTGTCGGGCACAGGAGCGCGGGCGGCGGCAGCGGCGGAAGAATCCGTTCCGCCCGATTGTGTCGCAGGCGGCTGTTCCACATCTCGAACTTCGGATACGGGGAAATAATCGGCGCCAAGCAGATCGACAATGCCACCGACCGGCTGAAATGCCTTACCCTGCTCAGAAACAATTTCAGCAGCATGCTCGGCAAGATAGGCAGAAACTTCTTCGTCGGGAGCTTGTTGCGTCTCTTCGTGCGGCAAAGAGGGATTAAGTTCAGGCGCGGCTTGTCGAGAGACTTCAGAGACAGCCAGCTCCACTGCCTTGGGCGAACTGAACGGCTCCGCGGAACTTTTTGCTTGCTCCGCGGCTTGCGGCGTCACGTTGCCTCCAGCGAGCAAGCGCCTCACTTCCGCGCCTTCATTTTCTTTCAGGTATGGGTTCGAACGAAGGACTTCCAAGACCGCCGACGACGCACGCACGCGTGGGCTTTGCAGCATTAATGCGATTGATTCGGGCGTGGCCGAGATGGCAAACTTCTCGACTTCGGATTCCAGCACGGAGGGATTTTCGAGCAAAGGCGGCAGAAGCGTCGGACGAAGATTCTCGGGCGAAACCATGTAGGCGAGAACTTCACGTGATGTCTTCGGGTTGGAAGCTGCTGCCAGCGACGCCTTTTCGTCCCAGCCGGCGAGGGTCATGCGGGCCAGGTCGCCGAATACCTTGTTATGTTTCGCCAGGTAAACCAGAATCTCTATGTTTTCGTCGCCCGGAACCGACAGCGCTCCCTTCGCCGCGAATTGCATCATGTTCGCGGGCAATCTGTTGGCGCGAATTTGATCGATCGTGCGAGGCATGAATGTATTCTCAGCCGTCGTCCCGGCCACCGGCCTGGGCTATGGCTTCAAGTTCGCGGACGGCGAGCGCAAATTCGGCGATCAGCCGACTCGGGTTCATGCGCTGAAACTCTTCCAGTAGGGCGCGGTAGTACCAAAGCGTAGCCTCACGGCCGCCGTTGAAACGCTCCCAGATCTGGTCACCGATGAGGCGATAGTCTGCCAGAATCGAGCGCACGTTATTCAGTTTATCCGCAGCAGAAACCAGTCTGGTTGCTCCATCTGCATGTTTGAGGTGCCGAAGGTAACGTTCCTTACGGTCGTGCCAGGGAGGTTTTGGGACGGTATAGGAGTCGGTGCAGCCCTCCACGATGTTGGCCACACGGATTCCGAATTTGCGGCGGACCTCAGTGAGCATTGGCTCTCCCCCGCAGTCTTCAACCACGTCGTGAAGGAGCGCCGCAATGGCCATGTTTTCGTCTCCCCCAAATTCGAGGACGAGAGAGGCGACGCCCATCAGATGGGCGATGTAGGGAATAGTTGAGGCCTTGCGCACTTGCCCGGCATGTTTCTCGGCTGCAAAAGCGAAGGCGCGCAGAAAGCGCGGACCCAATTTGATTTTCCTTGGCGGCCGGGGGCGGTGCGGCTTAATTCCGGCTGGTTCTGTCGAACTGATCGCTTTCGCCATTACTGCTTCTCTGCACGGCGCGCGAGCAGGTAGGCGCGGATGAACGGTTGCAGGTCGCCATCGAGCACGCGGTCAACGTCGCCGACTTCAGCTTTGGTGCGGTGATCCTTGACCATGCGATAGGGTTGCAAGACGTAGGAGCGAATCTGCGAGCCGAAGTCGCTGTCGAGCTTGGAGTCTTCGATCTTCTTTGTGGCGGCGCGTTTTTTCTCCATCTCGAATTCGTAGAGCTTGGAGCGCAACATGCTCATGGCGCGTTCGCGGTTCTTATGCTGCGAGCGCTCGTTCTGGCAGCTGGCAACCAATCCCGTAGGAATGTGGGTGATACGCACGGCAGAATCGGTGGTATTGACGTGCTGGCCTCCTTTGCCGCTGGAGCGGTAGGTATCGATGCGCAGGTCTTCCGGCTTGATGACGATCTCAATGGTTTCGTCGATTTCGGGAGAAACGAAAACACTGGCGAAGGACGTGTGTCGCCGCTTGGCCTGATCGAAGGGAGAAATGCGCACCAGCCGATGCACGCCGATCTCGCTGGTTAGCAGACCGTAAGCGTACTCGCCGTTGACGGCGAAGGTCGCCGATTTCAGGCCGGCTTCTTCGCCGGGTTGATAGTCGTAGAGAACGGTTTGATATCCCTCGCGCTCGGCCCAGCGCAGATACATGCGCAACAGCATATCGGCCCAGTCCTGCGATTCGGTGCCGCCAGCGCCCGGATGAATGGTAACGATTGCGTTGAGTGCATCGTTGTCGCCCGAGAGCAGGGTCTCGGTTTCGAGCTTGTCTACGACTGCGCGAAGCGAGTCGATTTCGCGCTGCAATTCTGCGTCGACGTTCTCGCCTTCTTTCGCTAACTCGAAGTAGGCGGCGATATCGTCGCTGCGGCGGCCAAGATCGGCGTCAGTGGCGAGGAGATGCTCGAGCCGCTTTTTCTCGCGCATTACCTGCTGCGAGCGCTGCGGATTCGACCACAAGCTGGGGTCGGCAGCCTGCTTTTCGATTTCGGCTAGTTGCGGACGGAGCTTTTCCGCGTCAAAGATACTCCCGGAGTTCTCGTACCTTTGTGGTTAGCGGAGCGTATTCCTGTTCGAACTCTTGAATCATGCGGTTAATCTTGCTTTCCTGGGCAATATGACGCGCGTGAGCAGCACTCCAGCTGAAATTATCGCACACAGGAATGCGAACCAATCGCCGTGTCGCGTGTAGAACGTGGTTACGGAGGTGAGGGCGTAGGGCGCTGGGAGGGCCGCACGTTGTTTGCGCGGAAGGCGGGCGACAATTCGCCCGTAGGGATCGATTGATGCGGTTACGCCAGTATCGGTTGCGCTCAGCAGCCAGCGGTCATTTTCTACCGCACGCATGCGGGTCTGATTAAGATGCTGCGCATAAGCGCCGCTGTCGCCATACCATCCGTCGTTCGAAAGGTTGACTAACACCTCTGCGCCGTTCTTAGCGAACTGACGAACCTCATCAGGAAAAACCGATTCGTAGCAAATGAAGACTCCAAGCCTTGTGCCGTCAGCCTCCAGCGGCGCACGTGAAGTTCCCGGCTGAAAGGCTCCAACTTCCTTGGTTAGGCCTCCCGCGAAGGCAAACAAGCTCGGAAACGGCAAATACTCTCCGAAGGGCACGAGGTGAACCTTGTCGTAGCGGGAAATCCAATTTCCTTCGGGAGTCACCAGGGCGGCGGAATTGAAAACTTGCGAAGAAGCCTGCCCCGGCGCCACGGGTTCACTGCCGATGGCGCCGGTAACGATCCAGGAATGGGAGTCGCGCGCCATCTGGCTAACCGGATCTCGGAATAAAGGATCGTTCGTAAAAAAAGGCGCAGGAGATTCTGGCCAGATGATCAGGCTGGGTTGATTTGTTCCGGATTCAGCCGAGGTTTGATCATGTGCTGCTTTCTCTGTGAGATCGATAAGTTCCTGCAAAGTGCGGTTGCAGGCGTCGCGAGTCCAGTTGGCATCTACGGGCAGGTTTTGCTGCACAAGCAGTGCGGAATGATCGCGAGGCAACGGAGGGGCATCGACTAAACGCCCCGCCTGCAGAACTGCCGCTGCAACCAGCGACGCGATCAGCAACAGGCCACGTTTTCTTTTCGGCACGATAAAAGCCGCGGCGAGCGCCACGTTCACCAGCATGATCTCGAAGGAAATGCCATAGACACCGGTGAGCGTAGTGATCCGGCTGAGGGAAATGTTGTCGACCTGTGCCGTGCCGAGGAGATTCCAGGGGAAGCCCGTGATACGCGTGCGTGCCAACTCTACCGCGACCCACAGAAAAGGAGCGGCGGCGAAGGCGCGGCGAATGTCGCGACCGGGACCAACTGTGAGACTCAACAACAATCCAAAGAAGCCGTGATAAAGGCCCAGATAAAGACAGAAGAGCAAGAGTGCAAGCAGAGCCATGGGAGCGCTGAGCCCGCCGTATTGCCGCATAGTGTCATAAATCCAGTAGCAGGTGCCGGCGTACCAGAGAATCCCGGAGACGTATGCGAGCACGAATGCCTGTGCGGGCTTCGCAACCCCAAGATTGACAGTGCCATCGATCTCGAGAGCGCCGGCTGTCCGTGCGCGCAGCAGAGCGAGGATCAAGGGCGCGAATGCGATCCAGCAGAGAACATAAAGACCGGGAAGCGGAAAAACAAGAATCTGCAGCAACGACGAGAGAGCAATCAGCAGCCAGGCTGTGTAATGAATTTGCCGCACGGGGAAGGATAGCAAAAAGCAGTTTTCAGTAATCAGTACTCAGTCATTAGTTGTCAGTATTCGTTGCCGGTTTTCAGTTCTCGGCTCTCAGCCATACGTTGGTCAGTGGCGGATTCGCTGAGAAGCTTCTTTCGAACAAAATCGACGATCTCGGCAGTTACATACGGTGG
Organism: Candidatus Sulfotelmatobacter sp.; assembly: GCA_030039165.1. Classification (GTDB taxonomy): domain Bacteria; phylum Acidobacteriota; class Terriglobia; order Terriglobales; family Acidobacteriaceae; genus Sulfotelmatobacter. Next base: position 12,236 of record JASHQM010000220.1, read on the forward strand.
TGGATTAATCTTGAACAACGCTCGCTGGGCTACCGGCTGCAGAGAAACGCTTTGCCAGGCCGGCTCACCACCTCCATTTTGAATATGGAGAATGACTGCATTCGCGCGATCCAAAAATTCGCGCGCAGAATTTTTGAAGTCCGCGGTAGCGGGATCGAGCACGGGAATATATAAATCCGGGCGCAAGAACTTCAGGACGCTGTTGGATTCGATGATTACGTGCGGGGAACCCTGCAGTTTCCGTTGCAGAGAGGGCATAGCTTCCGCCAATCTGCCCTGCTCGGTTCGAACCCAGAGCGCTCGACCGGCACCAGCGAGCACGAAACGGGAAGTATCCGATTTGCCGCTTTGATCACGCTCTTCCGAAATTGCCCACGAATGATCCGGGGTCGCACAATCACAGCATCTTCCGCTGGCTGAGCAGATACCGTGCCCATATTGCGTGATTTTGACCGCGGTCCAATCGAACTCTGGCAGAGCGGAAATCAGTCCGGCGACGACGCTGGTCTTGCCCACGCTGCGCGAGTGGCCGCCGATGACAATGGTCGCCATTATTTCTTGTCTCCGAGTTGTGCCATCGAAGCCAGTTGCTTCAGATATTCCTTTATCGGCCTGGCCGGTGTTCCCCAGAAAACCACGCCCCTGCCGCGCAGAATCTTGTGCGAAGGGACTCCGCCCTGTGCACCGACAATCACTCCTTCCTCGATCCGGACGTGGTCGGCGATTCCTACTTGTCCTCCCAGTATGACGTCATTTTTGATGACAACGCTGCCGGAGATTCCGGTTTGTGCGGCGATGACGACATTCTGGCCCAGGCTGCAATTGTGACCGATGTGCACCAGGTTGTCGATCTTTGTTCCCCGGCCAATGCGGGTTTCTTCAAGCGCCCCGCGATCGATGGTCGAGTTCGCACCGATCTCGACGTCATCTTCAATCACGAGTCTGCCGATCTGCGGGAACTTCTCGTAACGGCCGCTTTTCGGGTCGCGCACATAACCGAACCCGTCGCTGCCGAGAACTGCCCCAGCATGGACAATGACACGATCAGCCAGGATGGTTCCCGGGTATATCGTCACCTGGGGGTAGATTTCGCACTCCCGGCCAATTTTCGCGCCTTGCCCGATCGCGGCCGCGATTCCAATTCGCGTACCTTGGCCAATTTCGGCATTTTCGCCAATGATGGCGCGTTCTTCCACCGAAACGCTGGAGTGCAGGCGGGCAGAAGAGTGAACGACGGCGGTGGAATGAATTCCACCCTGGACATTGACATCACCGGTCTGCTGGATCAGGCGCGCCGCTCGGGCGAATGCTAGCCTGGGGTGCGTACAGACGAGAAGGGGCTTGGCTTGTGCATTCCCATCAGAGCCTTTCACGAAAACTGCAGCGGCATGTGATTTGAGAGCCTGCGCAATATACCTCTCTTCCTCTACAAAGATCAGATCGTGCGGCCCGGCCGAGGCGATGCTGCCTACCCCGGTAATATCGATGCTCCCATCGCCCTGCAGGCGGGCTTCGAGCACCTCGGCGATGCGCTGCAACTTCATGGCTCTCACTCTATAGCAGAGCATGGACGTGACGAAAGTGCTGGTCCAAAAGCCCTGCTCCAGATCGCGGCTCTGCCTCCTACAATAAGCATATGGAAAGGAAGATCTTCTGGATGGTCTTCGGGGTGCTTGGGCTGGTGGCGGACCTTCTGCTGCCCATCTGGTGGGGGCTGGCTTCGATGATTCCGATTCTTTATATTGCCTGGTGGGTTGCCTATCGCAGCGATTGGTTTTAGCTGGTACCGCTGGAGGCCTGTGTCATCGTAAAGCTGCCGCTGGTGCTGCTGCATCCAGAAGAACCGCTGCCCGTAAAGGTCCATGAGCCGGTCGCGGTACCATCCGACATCTGGGTCCCATAAATTCCGTTTTCCGTACCGGTGACGGTGCCGGTCATAGCCAGCGTGTTGCCGTTCGCAGTTACCGTGAAGGTGACTGGTCCGGTAACCTCATTGTTGTTCGTGTTCACCGTCAACACCATGGAACCGGTGGGGGTTTCGCCGTTTACTGGAAAGCACGCGCCTTGAGTCAGAAACTGGAAGCTGGAAAAGGTTAGCGTGCCCCCGGCACCGGCTACCGTGAAACCGGCCACGAAGCTAAATCCCTGCGCGCTGTCGCCTCCTACCAGTTCTGCCTGCCAGACGCCGCCCGCGGCGGTTTGAACATCGGACGAGGGACTGCCGCAGCCGCCGATCATCGCGGTCAGCAACAGCAGGATTACTGGGATTACTACCCTTTTCATGGACGTCCTTGAAGCTGGGATCGTAGCTTGATTCTTCGGCCAATTTCTTAATGCAAGCTTACAAAGATGCGGGCGCGGGGTCAATGGATGGATGGAAGGATGGAAAGGAGCTTGGACCGGCCCCGGGCTGACTTCGGGCCGGTGTCAGATCCCGGCTTCTATACGCGAGCGTGGGTCCAGATAATCTCGCAGTGCATCGCCAATAAAGTTAAAGCTCAACACCGCCAGCATGACCGCTAGCGCGGGAAACAACACCAGATGGGGCGCGTCGAACAAATGAGCGCGGCCGTCGTTCAGCATCGTACCCCAACTCGCAGTGGGCGGAGGCACACCGAGTCCGAGGAAGCTCATGGTAGCCTCGGCCAGGATGGCGCCGGCCATGCCTATCGCCGCCTGCACGATCACAGGCTGAATGATATTGGGCAGAATGTGGCGCACGACGATGCGCAGGTCGCTGGCTCCGAGGGCACGCGCCGCTTCCACGAATTCGCGCTCGCGCGCCGCCAGCACCTGTCCCCGAACTAATCGCGCGTAGCCGACCCAGCCGCCCAGCGAAAGCGCGAGAACGAGATTAAAAATGCCTGGGCCGCGAAAGGCAACGAAGGCGATGGCGAGAAGAATTCCAGGAAACGAGAGAAAGGCGTTCATGATGACGACGTTGACGAAGCGGTCGATGCGTCCGCCGTAGAAGCCGGCGATGGAACCAACGATCAGGCCAAGAGCCAGCGACGCGAGCACGACGCAGCTCCCCACCAGCATGGAAACGCGAGCGCCATAAATGATGCGCGATAAAATGTCGCGGCCGAGCTCGTCGGTACCGAACCAGTGTGCATGAGACGGGCGTTCCAGGCGGACGGGCAAATTGATGGCCGCGGGATCGTGGGGAGCGATCCTGGGTGCAAATACCGCGAACATGATGAAGATGGCGACGAACAGCACGCCGGTGGCTGCGAGCGGATTGCGGCGAGCACTGCCTGCGAGCGAGCGGCGGAAAACGATCGCGGCGCTGGACACGCACTCTATCTTAAACGCCCGCGCCGCGCATGGCAAAAAATGCGACGAAAGACGTTGAGATAACTTTCAAACTATGTTTTCATAATAAGTAAAGTCGGGCCGTTCGGCCCGCATGCGCGCCAAAACCTCCACCCTTTAGCCAAACTTCTAAGGAGGAAAATCATGAGCAAGGTCTCGTACCTTCCTAAAGACTATAATTCTGTAACCCCTTACCTGATTATCCGAGGCGCCGCCCAGGCGATCGATTACTACAAGAACGTTTTTGGCGCCACGGAATTGTTCCGCATGAACAGCCCGGATGGAAAAGTGGGCCATGCTGAACTGAAGATCGGCAACTCGCACATCATGCTGGCCGATGAGAACTCCAGCATGGGCGAAGGACATAGCAGCCCGGCCTCTATCGGCGCCAGCCCGGTAAGCCTGTACGTTTATCTTCCCGATGTTGATCAAGTCGTGGAGAAAGCCAAAGCCCAGGGAGCGAAAATTCTGAAGCCCGTGGAGACACAGTTCTACGGAGACCGCAATGGATTCATCCAGGATCCGTTTGGACATTTCTGGTGCGTGGCCACTCATGTGGAAGATGTAGCGCCGAAAGAGATGGAGGAACGGATGAAGAAAGTCAGAGCAGCATAGTCAGAGCAGCATAGCAGCTGGACCAGGGACGGGGCGACAAAACCCCGGCTCTGGTCGGCAAGACCGCTCTTTGAGATTCCCTACCAGCACACGGAGTTTTCCTGTGCTTTTCGGGTTCGAAGAAAAGCCTCGGGCAAGCCCGTTAGCAGATCGGTTGCAATCATAGAATGCTCACCTTCTTTTTCTCGCATCACGTCGCCGGCGAAGCCGTGCAGGTAGACAGCTGCGGCCACGGCTGTGAAAGCGCTCTTTGGATGCTGCGCGACCATGCCCGCTACCATGCCTGTGAGGATATCTCCGGTACCACCCGTCGACATCCCGGGGTTGCCTGTAGTGTTTACCCAAACCTCGCCATCGGGGTGGGCGATCAATGTGCGATGGCCTTTTAAAACAACAATCAGTGCGTGATCACACGCAAATCTGCGGGCCGTTCCAGGACGGTCCTTTTGCACATCGGCGATGGTGCATCCCGCGAGGCGCGCCATTTCGCCGGGGTGCGGAGTAATCACCAGCGTGCGTCCCTTGCCATTCAGTTCGTTAGCACAGCCTTCAAAGGCGTTCAAACCATCTGCGTCGAGAACGACGGGCGTTTGGGCTTCGCCAACGAGCTTTCTTACCACCCCGGAAGTTTGAGGGTTGCGCGAAATGCCAGGGCCGATGGCAAGTACGGTCTTGTGTTCGCTCAGCTCGAAAATCTTATTCAATGCCCTACCGGAGATTGTGCCAGCGTCTGTTTCGGGCAAGGGCTCGGTCATGACTTCAGGATGAAACCCGGCGACGGTCGCCAGAACGGATTTTGGTGTCGCCACGGTGGCAAGCCCGGCGCCAACACGTAACACGGAGATACCCGCCATGGCTGCGGCGCCGGCTTTGCCCAGCGATCCTCCGATCACGAGGACGTGTCCGTAGTTGCCTTTGTTAGATTCGGCAGGACGTGGCGCGGCCATCATGGCAATGTCGGGGGCGGTGATCACATTCAATTTCAAAGTCGAAATAATGGCTTCCGTCGGCGAACCGATGCGAGCCACAACTGTTGGTCCGTTTGTAAGCAGGCTGAACACGTGAGCCGGGCGGGGCGCCGTAAAAGTGACGATGGCGTCGGCGCGGGCAATGGTCCCAGTTTGCGGGGCCATCGCATCGGCATCCGCGCCGGAGGGAATGTCGACCGCGACCACGGGCAGTTTACTTCCATTCATGAGAACGATTACTTCTGCGTAGAGCCCCCTAACGGGAGGTTTGAAACCGGTGCCGAGGATGGCATCCAAATAGAGGTCGCCTTTTAGCGAGGCCTGCAGCCGCTGACTTTTCAAGTCATCGATGGAATGCACTGCAGTCGCCGAGAGTGGCAGCTTTGCGTACATCGCGGCGGCATCGCCGCGCAAGTCTTTGGACTCGGCAAGCAGAATTACCTGAACCTTTCTTCCCTGCTCGTGCAGCCGACGGGCAGCGACGAAACCGTCACCACCGTTGTTGCCCTTGCCGCAGAAGACCACGACGCGTTGCGCCGCTGGATATTGGGAAATAACAAAATTTGCTGCCGCCGTGCCGGCGTTTTCCATCAATGTGAGCGAAGGAACACCGAAGCGCTCGCTGGTGGCGCGATCGATGGCCTGCATTTCTTCGCTGGAAACGATTTTCATGACGGTCGTTATCGTTAGTCGCTGATCGTCAGTAAGACTTTCCCGGCTGACCGCTGCTCCATTTTGTTATCCGAGCGAAGCGAAGGACCTCTCTATTTTCGCCAGCGCCGGCGAAGTACATAGATCCTTCGTCGGGCAAGAACGCCCTCAGGATGACAAGGCGAGAAGCAATGGCTAACGACCAACAACTGCACTATAAAGCAAAAGGCCCTCCGCGAGGTGCGGAGGGCCGGGAAATCGCGGAGATTAATCTGCCATCGTCGGCTCCGGTTTCGGCTGTGGCGTCGCGAGTTGCAGCTTTTGCACCTTGCTGTGTTTTCGCCCGTAGCTAAAGTAGATCGCCAATCCGATTACCAGCCACACGACCAGGCGCAGTTGAGTCATGGGGGACAATCCGATTATCAGTAACGTAGAAAAGAGAATGGCCAGAATCGGCACCACCGGAACCCACGGCGTGCGAAATGGCCGATTCAGGTGGGGGTGGGACCGTCGCATCACCAACACTCCTGCGCTCACCAGTACGAAAGCCAGCAACGTGCCCACACTGGTCATTTCATCGAGCACGCTGAGCGGGACGAGCATGGCAAGAATAGCGACGAACAATCCCACGACAATCGAACTGATATATGGAGTGCGGAAGCGAGGATGAATCTTGCTCGCCCAAGGCCACAGCAATCCATCGCGCGACATTGAGTAGAAGACGCGCGATTGGCCGAGCAACATCACCAGCATCACCGTCGCCAGGCCGGCGATGGCGCCCAGCTCCACGAGGAACGTCGCCCACTGTTGTCCGGTAACGCGAATTCCCACGACTACCGGGTCGGGCACATTGAGCTGAGAGTAGGGAACAAGGCGGGTCAGTATTCCCGAAACCAAGATGTAAAGGAGGGTGCAGATGATAAGCGATCCCAGAATGCCAAATGGCATGTCTCTCTTCGGATTCTTGGCTTCCTGCGCAGCCGTCGAAACCGCATCGAAACCGATGTAGGCGAAGAAGACCACCCCGGCGCCGCGCAAAATTCCGGACCAGCCAAACTGGCCGCGCACTCCCGTGTTCGGCGGAATGAATGGATGCCAGTAGTTCGGCTGCCCGTGATGCCTCATTAGAAATCCGGCCCCCATCGCAATGAACATGCATACCACGGCAACTTTCAGGATCACAATTGCAGTGGTGAAGTTGGCGGACTCCTTAATGCCGATGACCAGAATCGCGGTGATGGCGGTGATGACCAAAAAACCCACGTAGTCGTAGTTGAGATGAACCGCCTTTCCGAATACAACCAGGTCAGAGTGTGGCATGGCAGGCAGGGCCATGCCAATGTCCTTCAGAAACGCGCGAAAATGCCCGCTCCAGCCGACCGCTACGGTGGCTGCTCCGAAGGCATACTCCAGAATCAGGTCCCAGCCGATGATCCAGGCCACAAGTTCGCCTAATGTCGCGTAGGAGTACGTATAGGCGCTGCCGGCGATCGGGATCATCGAAGCGAACTCGGCATAGCACAGCCCAGCGAAGGCACAGGCGATGCCGGCCAGAATGAATGAAAGCAGTATTGCCGGTCCCGCGAACTGGGCAGCAGCCTGTCCTGTAATCACGAAAATACCTGCGCCGATAACGGCTCCGATGCCGAGCGTGAGCAGGTTGATGGGCCCGAGCGCGCGGCGTAGGCTGTGTTCGCCGGTCTCCTGCGCTTCCTGGAGAAGCGTATCGAGTGGTTTAGTAAGCAAGAGTTTCGACACCTTTGGTTTCTCCTTACGCCGCTGAAAGTTTCAGACCGGCCGACGATCCGCTTTCCCTGCGCCGCTGCGCGACCACGCGTAATATACGGGGATTCCGAGCAGAACTACAATCAGCCCAGGCCACGTGTACTGCGGCTTGTAGCGCAATAATACGACATCAATGAACAGGGCCATCACAATATAAATTGCGGGCAGCACCGGGTATCCAACCGCCTTATAGGGCCGTTCTGCATCGGGACGGGTGCGGCGCAGCACGAACAATCCCACGATGGTCAAAACATAAAACACCAGCACGGCAAAAATAATGTAGTCGAGCAATTGCCCGTAGCTTCCGGAGATGCAAAGAACGCAGGTCCATACCATCTGCACCATCAGCGAAACAGCAGGGGTCTTATAGGCAGGATGCAGCTTTGCCACGCTGCGGAAAAACAGGCCGTCCTTGGCCATGGCGTAGTAAACGCGCGCGCCGGAAAGAATCAGCCCGTTATCACAGCCAAAGCTCGAAATCAGAATGGCCGCAGCCATCAGCCATCCGCCGGCTGCGCCGAACATCTGGGTCATTACTGCCGTGCCCACGCGCTCTTCGGAAGCGTACTTGATACCGCGGGCCAGAACGGTCACCGCTCCCGGGCTTCCGTCAAGCGGAAGGACCGTCAGGTAAATGAAATTGCAAGCAATGTAGAGTGCGATCACAACGCCGGTGCCTATCGCCAGCGAGAGCGGCAGGGTGCGGCTGGGATTTCTTACTTCTCCTGCGGTAAAAGTAACGTTGTTCCACGCGTCGGAGGAGAAAAGCGATCCTACCTGCGCCACGGCCACAATCGTCAGCGTGCCCACCATAACCACCGGCCCACCAACTCCGACTTGAACTGCATGTTGTGCGCTCAATCCGGCGTTGTGCCAGAAATGTCCGCTAAAGTTGGCGGCAATGGCCTGTGCGTTACGCCCCATTGCGGCGCCCAAGAACGCCAATCCCAGCAGCGCCGCGACCTTGGCCGTGGTGAACACGTTTTGGATGAAGGCGCCGGTTTTCAAACCAAAGATGTTGACGATGGAAAGACATATCACCAGAAGGATTGCCGCTAGATTCTGCGTGTTGATCCCGACTTCCATGTTGCCGAGGACCATCGGCCCGAGGGGAATCGGCGGAACTTTCCAGAGATGGAGAATCCAATGGGTGGAAGAAATCGACGGAAAGAAAACCCCGAGAAACTTGCCAAAGGCAACGCCCACTGCGGCAATGGTGCCGGTCTGAATTACCAGGAACAATGTCCAGCCGTAGAGAAATCCCCACAGTGGCCCCAGCGCTTCCCGTAGATAGATATATTGTCCTCCAGCTCTCGGCATCATCGCGGCTAACTCACCGTAGCTGAGCGCGGCGACGATGGTCATAAAACCGGCAACGGCCCAGGCGGCGATCAGCAGCGCCGGAGAATCAACTTCACGCCCGATTTCGGCTGACACGATAAAGATACCTGAGCCGATCATGGACCCCATGACCAGCATCGTGGCGCTGGTCAGGCCCAGACCCTTGACCAGTTCGGTGTCCTGATGGCTGTGGATTTCCCAGTCGGTGTTCGGCCGCGTGGTTGTGGGTGTGCTCAGAAAACCTCCGGTTTACTCGCGTCGTAGGTCGTTGGTCGCTCGTTGCTGGGGCGCTCAGCCTGCTTTTGTCATCCTGAGGATGGCGCTTTTTGCTCGCCGAAGGATCTGTGCATTTTGCCTGTATCGACAGACCGCATAGATCCCTCGCTGCACTCAGGATGACAAGTCGAAGTACTCTTTGGCTAACGACGAACACCCGACGACTAACGACGCACTACGCCCCTGACTTTACCCCAATATGCGAAAAAATTCCTCTGCTGATTTTCGCGGATCACGTAACAAGTCGGATATCACCGCCACGGAGTCGGCCCCGGCTTCGATGACGGAGGCAGCATTGGCCCGCGTGATGCCTCCGATAGCAACCAGCGGCTTCCGGATCAATCGCCGCGCCCGGCGCACTCCTTCGAGGCCGACCACGGGATCTGGTTTTCGTTTGCTGGAAGTGGCAAATACGGGCCCGATCGCGAGGTAGTCAGCGGTGGTTCTATCGGCCTCGGTAAGCTGTTCTGGGTTATGTGTGGAAACTCCGAGGATGCGATCGGGGCCAATTATTTTGCGTACGGATTCCGGCGACAAATCCTCCTGGCCGACGTGTACACCGTCGAAATCGGCCGTCAGCGCAAGATCGGCGCGGTCGTTCATGATCAGCCGGACAGGATCTCCGAAGCGTTTCTTCAATCCCCTCGCATGCTCCAGCATCTCCCGCGCATCGCCGGACTTGTTGCGGTATTGGATGAACCTGCAGCCAGCGCCGGCGAGTTCCTGAGCCGCGGCAAGCATCCCGTTCACATCTGGAAAGAAACCAGCGTCGAGAATCGGATATAGCCGCGGAAGCACGATCATGCGCAGTTACTATATCCTTATCGCGACAGTTCGCAAATCCAGTTCACCTCCCAGGTTTTGCCTCCGTCTGGCGAGAACGACTGTTCCATGCGCGCCGAGTGGGGAGAGATGTCTAGCCAGACATAGCGCACGAGAATCGCGCGGCCCTTGTAGTCTTCCTGATCGAAAAACTCGCCGCGATTTCCGGTGAAGCTGCCGACTACAGGAGGCAGACTCAGCATCCCATTATCGAGATCGATGAGGTAAATGCTCCACTGATGCGACGCGGGATTGTAGAGGCGCAGCGTCTGTCCCTTGATGTGAAGTTTCTTGTCGGTGCTCCAGACCTCGAACTGCTCGAAGTTGGCATTGCTGTCGAGGAGTTTGTGGTGGTTGGAAATGCCGTCGTATTCGACCCAGGTATTCGAGTTGTTCAGTCGGTCCGGCAGGCGGCGGACATGGGCTTTCCAGTCGCCGATGAGGAAATCAAAGTCATGCGAGCCGTCGCGCTGCGGCAGGAGCGCGGGATTCGGCGTGTTTTGTGCCTGAAGCGGACCACGAGGCAATCCGCCGAAAGCTAGCAGTGCAAACACCACGAGGCGGCAAGATTTCATGGCAGTTCATCCTCTCAAGATGATCAGATGCGCAGGGAGCGGGTTTGTTAGCTGTAGTGACGCCGGCTCGCTCCGTTCAACCACCCGCCATCCGTTTACCACGCTCCAGAATCTCTGAGGGAAATGGGCACGATTTGCGGGTTTCACGGTTGAGATGAACCGCCGTCAGCGTGGTGGTTGCGGCGACAGCCTGCGTTTCCTCATTCCGCATCTCGTGGTAGAAGCGGATTACTTTGTCGCGCATTTCCAGAATTCCGGACCAAACCGTGATGAGATCGCCCGGGAAGAGTTCCTGTTTATACGTCGTGTCTTGCTGGACACCTGCCATGCCCCGCTGGTTCTTGCGCATGTAGGAGGGAGTAATTCCGATCTGGTGAAACAAATGCCAAGTCGCCTCATCGAATCTCGCGGTATACCACATGACATTCATGTGTCCCATGTGGTCGCAATGCGATGGGCGGACGACGCCGCGAGCGGTCAAGATCAGTTCTGGCATATTTCAGGATGACGCTTGCATTCTTCATGATCGAAAAACTCGCCGGCGGTTGTCGACCGCATTGCAGGAGCTTAACATTATCGCGTGGTCATTCCCTTCACAATACGCTGCCGCCAGGTATTGCTCATCTTTGCGGCCTGTCTGAGCGTATTTGCTGACGGTCACGCGCAGGATGCCGTATTTCTTTCAGAAGTCAAGGTCACCGTGTTTGATCAGAACGGTGCCGTAATTGCTGACAGCGAGACCGCTTGAACACCGGCCCGAACGTCTCTTGCCAGCCCTGCCGTCGGCCAAGAGGATCCGGTCGCGCTGTCTATACCTGTGGGAGTGTTCCTCGTCCTAGCTTTGAATTACACGAACCACGGCTGGCTCAAAAATTGCTCACTTCCCATTTTTCGCCAGGAATCTCTCAATGAATCCCGTATCGAAGTTGCCCGCGCGGAAGTCTGAATCGGCAAGAATTTTCCGGTGCAAAGGAATTGTCGTGTAGATGCCTTCCACAATGAACATTTCCAGCGCGCGCGACATCCGTGAAACCGCCTCGTTGCGGTCTCTGCCGCGCACCACCAGCTTGGCAATCAGGGAATCATAGTACGGCGGGATCACGCCCTCGGCATAAGCCGCCGTATCTACACGCACACCGGTTCCTCCCGGAGGATGAAACGCCGTGATCTTCCCCGCCGAGGGGGTGAATTTCTCCGGATGTTCGGCATTGATGCGGCATTCGATAGCGTGGCCGCGGCGCACAATCGGCCCCTGCACGACGTCGCACATCTTTGCTCCGGCGGCGATCATGATCTGGCTTTTCACTAGATCTACATCGGTGACCATCTCGGTGACCGGGTGCTCTACTTGGATGCGGGTGTTCATCTCGATGAAGTGCAGGCGCCGGTCTTTACCCATCAGAAATTCGATTGTGCCTGCGTTCGAATAGCCGATGTCGGCCAACGACTTGCACAAGATCCCTCCGATTTCCTCGCGCAACTCAGGAGTCACTTGGGTGGAGGGAGATTCTTCCAGCAGTTTCTGATGACGGCGTTGAATAGAGCATTCGCGTTCACCCAGGCTGATGACACTTCCGTGTTCGTCGGCCAGCACCTGGAACTCGATATGCCGGGGGTGCTCGACGTACTTTTCCATGTAGAGATCGCCATTGCCAAAGGCGCCCGCCGCTTCCGATTGCGCCGCCTGGAACAGCGCTGGCAATTCTTCCTCGCTGCGCACGATCCTCATGCCGCGACCGCCGCCGCCGGCAGAGGCCTTCAAAATTACAGGAAAGCCTACTTGCCGTGCCCACTCGGCTGCCTCGCCGGCGGTGGCAATGATTCCATCCGAGCCGGGCAGAATGGGCACACCCGCCTGTTTCATGGCAGCGCGGGCTTTCTCTTTTTCGCCCATCAGCCGGGTCACTTCCGGGCGCGGCCCGATGAATTTGATTCCGCTGGTTTCACAGACTTCGGCAAAATTCGCGTTTTCAGAGAGCAAACCGTAACCGGGATGGATGGCATCGACATTGGCGATTTCTGCGGCGCTGATTACGGCGGGAATGTTGAGATAACTGAGCGCTAACTGTGGAGGCCCGATGCAGATCGCTTCGTCGGCGAAGCGCACGGGCAGCGAATGACGGTCAGCTTCGCTGTAAATGGCCACCGTACGAATGCCCAGCTCTTTGCACGCGCAGATCACACGCAGGGCGATTTCTCCGCGATTGGCGACCAGGATTTTCTTGAACATGAGCCGCTTATCAGAGCAATAAAAATTGTTGACCGACGATTATTGATTGCTGATTGAAGAACCAGGCACGTCCTGTCCCAATCAACGATCAAAAATCAACAATCAACAATGGTGCAAACTCTTCCTTACTTCTGCCGTAGGGCGAACAATTCCTGCCCATATTCAATGGGTTGGCCATTGGTTGCCATTTTCTTGACGATCTCGCCAGCCACGTCCGCCTCAATCTCATTCAGCAGCTTCATGGCTTCGACGATGCACAAAACCTGCCCCACCTCAACCGCGTCGCCCACTTTGACGAATGGCGGCGCACCCGGCGAGGGGGCTTCGTAGAAGGTTCCAACTATGGGCGACTTCACAATATAGAGGTCGTCGGCTGCTGCGGGCTGCGAGGCGGCTTCGGCAGGGGTTGGTGTGGCTGCCGGCACAACCGAAGCAGGTTGCATTGCGATCGGCGGAACGGCAACTACGGGCACAGACGCGTAGGGAACATCCTTGTGCGCCTGGACGACGGTTTGCGCACCGGCGCGCTTGATCTTCACCTTGACATCGCCGCGCTCCAGTTCGAACTCGGCAATGTCTTTTTCGATCAGGAACTCGATCAGTTCCTTCAGCTCTTTCTGATTCATTCGCGTACGGTGGGGCTGCGTGAGACTCTATTTCCCTAGTCGAGCGGAAAGCGCCTTTGAGAAATGATCCGTCGGTTTCAGCTCCGGCTTTTGGAATTCACTAACCGGTGATCCTTATTAAGAAGACCTAACTGCTAAAAAATCCTTGCTGGTCGGCGTTAAAATCTCACATCCGCCGTCTCTTACAACTACTATATCCTCAATCCTCACGCCCCACTTACCGGGGAAATAAACGCCGGGCTCAATCGTGATCACCATGCCCGGCTTTAGCACTTCCTTCTGGCCGGCGGCAACGCGGGGCGCCTCATGAATCTCCAAGCCTACGCCGTGGCCGGTTGAGTGGGTGAAGTAGCGTCCCAGGCCGGCCTTGCGCAATACTTTCCGGGCCGCGGCGTCGACCTCGCCAGCGCTTACCTCCGCCCTTACGGCGGCAATCGCAGCCTGCTGAGCGTCCTTCACACCCTCGTACGCGAACCGAGCCTCGTTCCCCTCTTTGCTGGAAGCGTCGCCGACCCATACAGTGCGGGTCTGATCGGAACAATAACCACCGAGTATAACACCGAAGTCGCAGACCACGAACGAACCGGCCGGGATGGGTTGCTGCGAGGCACGGCCATGCGGCAGAGCCGACCTGGCGCCGGAAGCGACGATAGTAGGGAACGACATTTCAGCTGCTCCAGCCAGGCGGGCAGCGTATTCCATCTCAGCCGCGACTTCTACTTCCTTTACGCCGGGATGCAGGACTTTGAGCGCGCGGTCGAACAACGTTGCCCCGAGTTGAGCAGCATGGCGTATGCGTATAATCTCTTCGTCATCCTTCACCATTCGCGCCTGCTCCACAAGGGCCGGCGCGTTGCGCAAGCGAACGCCCGCAGGTAGGAGTTCGGCGAGGCGTTTTCGTTCCGCAACGGTCAGGTGCTCGGCCTCAATGCCGAGAACCCATTTCTTGGACCTTTTGTGACGCGATGCGATCCACTCCCCGACGGCACTTAGCAAAGCCTTCCGCGCAATCGTGACTTTGGCACCTTTTACCTCGGAGTGCGCTTGCGTTTCGTAGCGAACGTCAGTGAAGAACGTCGAGCCAGCTCCAGTAAGCAGGAGAGAGCCCGCACTGCCAGTAAAGCCGCAAAGATATCGCAAGTTGGGAAGATGGCTGACCAGCAGGGCATCGAGGCGGCACACTGCAAGCCGCTGTTGGATATTCTTCTGGCGCGCGGGGAAGTCCATGGGCAGGAGTGTAGCAGGAGAAGCGGCGATTCTGGGTACTGTTGCCGAATGCTACTCCAACACAAAAACCGCCGGCCTGGCAGTTTCTCCAGGCCGGCGGCTAATCTTCAACGGCGCTTAGGGTCTGACGCTGTTATGTCTGAATGATCCGTGGCGTGATGAAGAAGATCAATTCCTGGTTCGAGGTGCTCACCTGAACGTGTTTGAACAGGTTGCCGAGGATGGGGATGTTGCCCAGCAGGGGAACCTGGTCAACCTCGAGTGAGTTCTGGGTCTGGATGACGCCGCCGATCACGACAGTGCCGCCATCGGTCACCAGCACCTGCGTGGTCGCCTGCTGTGTGATCAATTCGGGGTTGCCCTGAATTTCCTGAGCAAAGTTGGGCGTCGTGTTCTCGACGTCCACGTTCAGGAAGATCGTGTTCTCCGAGGTGATCTGCGGAGTCACCGTCAACCGCAGAAAGGCATCGACGTAGGTCACCGTGGGCGGACCGCCCAACTGGGCCTGGGTCACGATGGGCACGCGCACGCCCTGCCGGACCAGCGCCTGAATGTTGTTCTGCGTAACCACACGCGGCCGCGAGAGAACCTTCAGCAAGCCGCGCGACTCCGCCATGGAAAGAATGGCATCGATGCGGACGGTATTGCTTGCGTTCAAGAATGTAAGGCCACTGGTGGGCGAGGTAGAACCGAGGTTCGAGAACAGGGGAATCGAAGATCCGGTGGTGCCGCTGGTGCCCGGTACGGTGATGTAGCCGGGAGTCAAGCCGTTGGTGGTAGTGGGCGAAGAGCCTGCGGCTGCGTTGCCGCCGATAGCACTGTGGCCATTGCCCCAGCCGAAGCCGAGCTGCGTGCCGATATCACGCGCAAAGGTGCGGGTTGCAGCCACCACGCGCGCTTCAATTTCCACTTCCTGCGTCTTGCGGTCAAGCTGAGTCAGCAGGCGGTCAATTGTAGGAATCACTTTGGGGATATCGTTCACGATTACGGCGTTGGTGCGTTCATCCGCAACCACGTCGCCGCGCACGGAGAGGAATTTTTTGACCGTCAGGATCACATCCTTCGCGTGCGCATAGCTGAGGAAACGCGTCACCGAAACTTTTTCTACGGCGAGAGCTTCGGCTTCCATCTGCGCACGGCGTGAATCGGCTTCCTTCTTCAGAGTATCCACGGTAGCGATGCGCAGAACGTTGCCCTCCAGTTCACGCGCCAGGTCGTTGTTCTTGAGAACTATGTCGAGGGCCTGATCCCAGGGCACGTCGTCCAGCACGACGGTCAGCGTGCCATGAACATCGGGATCGAGCACCACGTTCAAACCGCTGATTTCGTGAATCAGGCGGAAGAAATCTTTCAGGTCGACATCCTTCAGGTTCACCGAGATTGGCTCGCCAGTATATTTCGGTCCAACATTCGCGGGCGGCTGATTATTGCCTTGCGCCTTTTGCTCGGCGGCAAGGTTGACCGCTGGTGTAATGCCCTGGTTGGGAGTTTGGGTCTGGGCAGCATTCATGCTTGCTGGCAGCAACTCAGGAGCGGTTTTGTCGGCGAACTTGGCGGCGGCATCCTCAGCACGGACAGCTGGGTCGGCTGGGGCATCGGCGGCCGGCTTCTTGGCTCCATAAGTGGGCTCGACAAAGACAAAGTCCGATGGAGCTTTGGCCGTCACGTCGCTCGCCGGCGCTGCGGTATTCTCCGCCGACGCCGACGAAGCGCTGATTGGCGCCGGAGCCGCAGGTTTCACTTCCGCAGCCTGCTGCGCAGGTGAAGAAGTCTTCTGGTCGGGGACTGGGCTCACATTCGCCGATGGAGCCACGCGCGAACCAGCCAGCATTTGCTGTGGGTACAAAGTAAGGATTAACTTGCCGTTCGGCGAGGGAGCAAGATCATAGCGGCAGGCATGATCCAGGTCGACCACCACCCGCGTGGTCGGAGGATTGTGGCCATCCATGCCGATGCGGACGTCTTTCACTTCCGCATCCGCTACACGGATGTGGCTCTGCCCATTGGCCATCACGGTTGCGGGGAGATCGACGACCAACCGCGCGGGCGAGTCTGCCCTAGTCAGCCGGGGCGTAACTGTGCCGCGAGCGTTGATCTCCACCCGGATCTCATCCGCACTGCGAACAACAGTGACCGCTTGCAGTTCGTTGCGCGGGCTCACCGGTTGTGATGCCGGCGTCTGGGCTGAAGCAGCCAGTCCCAACACCAGCAATGGTAGAAATATATTGAGCAATTGCTTTCGCATTTCGCTTCTCCCCAACCCGCGGGCCTGGCCCGCGTGTCCTTCTCTTGAACTCGATTGCTTTTCCGTGCGCATTCTCATTTTGCTTTCGCCTAAACTGCCGGTGTGACGATCCGCTTCACTACTTCCCGTGTGACTGGCTTGCCCAGCTGGTCTTGCACAGTCTCCTGGAAAACGACCGAATCGCCCGTAATCCTGAGGACGTATCCGTTGAACACGGGGTCGTTCTCGTGCAGGAAATAAGCCTTATTCAGGCTGTTTGTCACAACCGCGATAAAGCCGTTTTCCGACTTCACGACTCCGCGCACATTGATCTGACCGATCTCCAGACACTTCTTTCCGGTCGAGCAACCCGACCCGGTGGGCTGTTGTACGACGGGACTGAAGAACGGATCGCGTTTGCCGGTCATGGCCCACTTTTTCTCTTCCGGCTTGGGTGGCTTGGGCGCTTCCGCAGTCTTCTCGGTCTCGGCGGGTTTGGCTTCAGCGCTAACCTTGGTGGGGCCAGAAACTGCGGCTTTGCCCGCCGGAGCCGGTTCCCGGGCTGCGATCACTGGTTTGGCGCCCGCCGATGCTACCGGCTTGGTTTCGGACTTTGCAGCTACAATCTTCAGCGCCAGCCCCGGAGCCCCTGGTTTAGCCTCGGTCTTTGCAACCGCCACCCCTGGTGCG
This sequence comes from Candidatus Sulfotelmatobacter sp., assembly GCA_030039165.1. Lineage (GTDB taxonomy): Bacteria > Acidobacteriota > Terriglobia > Terriglobales > Acidobacteriaceae > Sulfotelmatobacter. Next base: position 29,581 of record JASHQM010000220.1, read on the forward strand.
GGAGCTGCAGACGGCTTAGGCATAAACACATCATGCGGCTTGGCGACCGCAGTCGCTGGAGCGGAATTTGTTTTCGCCTGCGCAGGTGCCGGCGCGCTGTTCTTCTTGGCGGTCGCAGGCTGCGCCGCAACCGGCTTTGCGGCTACGGCCATCGGTGCCGGAGCCGAAGACTTCGGCGAAGGAGCCGCAGCTTGAGGTTTCATCGCAGCCGTTTGCAATTTGGGCGCGGGTGCAGTTGCTTTGGCCGGCGCCGGAGCTGCCTTGGCCGCTGTGGTTTGCGTATGCAGAGTCAGCACAAAACTGTTTCCCGGTCCTGGCTTCATCTCATAGGCACTGGGCTGTTCCAGGTCCACGACGACGCTCGTCGTCGGCGGCGTTTTGCCGTTCATGCCGATGCGGACGCCTTTGACTCCGCTGCTGCCAACGGCGATCTTGCTTTGTGAGGTCGCCATTGCAGTTTCCGGCAACTCCACCAGAATTCGCGCCGGAGAGCTTAGCTTGCTGACCTTGGGAGTAACAGCCTCGCGCGATTTGATCTCGATCTGAACATCGTCTCCGCTACGCTTGACGATTACTCCGTCCAGCATGTTGCTGGCCTCGGAGGAAGACGGGTTCTGAGACGGCGTTGCCGTTTTTGACGGAGCGGCTGCTTTCGCGCCCGCAATCAGCGCTGGTTTTATCGCAGGTGCAGGAGCTACCGGCGAGGGCTTGCCGGCATACGTAGATTGCGCTCCGGCTGCGGCCGCCAGCATCACAAGTGCCAGAATGGTTGTTGTCAGCTTCATATGCGATCCCTATTTACCCAAGCCGGCCGGCTTCGCACCGGGAGCAATCGGCGCTGCTGCCGTCAGCGTGTCGTGACTGTAGAAAGTAGTCGCAGTAAAACTCGCCACCACGCTCTCGTTGGGAGCGTAATTGTAGGTATGTTTCAGCTTCGCCTCGGAAGCTTTCCTGGTCGAGGCGACCACCAGGTCGCTGATGTTGACAATGCGCTCCAGCTTGCCTACCCGATCAAAAAAATTCAGCATGGAGTAGTAGGGCCCGTCGAGCTCCATATCGAAGGGCACCGCGGTGTAGTACTCCTTCTGCGATGATGGCTTGGCGGCGTAGCGGCGCAATTCCACCCCCGCCTTCTGCGCTTCGCCATCCATCGACTGAATAAACGCTTCCACGTCCGGGTCGTCGGGAACGATGCGGCGCTCGATATCCAATTGCTGTTTCAGGTTCGCCAGCTGCCGTTCCATATCCTTCAACTTGGGACGGTAGGACTCCAATTCGTTGTTTTCGCGAACCTTAATCTGCACGGCTTTCACGGCCGCGTCGTTTTTGTCGCTCTGGCTTTTGAACATGGTGAAGTACAGGGCCACGGTGACGACGGCGCCGCCAAGGATGACCACTCCCCACTGTTTCAGGCCAGACAGCTCATTGAAATTAGTCGCCATAGCTCTTCCTCTTCAAAGATCGAAAAGATGGTCTTTACGACTTTCCTTTCCCGCAGGTCAGGGTGAACTGAAATGCCTGCATGTCTTTGATCGAATCGTCCTGGAACGTTTCCTTGATGTCGACGCTGGAAAAGTATCCGGTCTTTTGCAGATTTGCGATCAGGTTGGCCACGGCATCCGTGCTCAAGGCCGTGCCTTCCAGATTCACATTTGGCCCCGTGTCATCCATCTTGCTCAGCCATACGGCTTCGGTGTCGTTGACCGTCTGGCCCAGCATGGCGAGCAGGTTGACCGGACCGGACTGGTCGGCGCGCAATGAGTCGATGACATCGACGCGGCGCTTGTAGTTGTCGGCCTGGCGCTGGCGCTCGAGGTAACGCGCCTTCACGTCGCTCAGCTCGCGGTTCTTCTGCTCGGCTGCCGTCATTTGAGCGGCGATGGTTTTCGACTGGCGGTCGAGCCGGTACCAGTAGAGGAAGTTTCCGACGCCCACTACCAGCAGCACTACGAGAATCTTCAGATTGGGCGAGCCCATGCTGCCCATTTCAATGGCGGGCAACGACGGACCGCCACCACCAGCACGCTTGTTCTTTCCCTTTGCACTTTCGAGCAGATTGATTCTGATCATAGAGATTCAAAGCTCCTCAGGGCCAAGCCCACTGCTACCGCCAACTGACCCGGATTCTGCTCCACCAGTTCTGCCGCCGCACCCTCCGCCGGAGGCACTACGCGCTGAAACGGATTCAACAGCTCTACCGGCATGGAAAATTCCTGCCGCAGAGCTTCCATCAATCCCGGCACCTTGGCTGAACCGCCGGCGAGATAAATCTTCTCGATGTGCTCGCCCGCGGCGCTGGCGCGGAAGAAGTCGAACGTTTTCTGAATTTCCAGCACAATGATCTCGGTCACCTGCTGCAAAATCGGCCCCTTTGCGTCCTCGCTCACGGTTCCGACTTTCTCACCCAGCTTCAGCTTTTCGGCGTCGTCGAAGTTGAGATCCAGTTCCTTTTGCAACGAATCCGTGTACTGATGCCCACCGACGCTCACATCTCGGGGAAACAGCGGCGTCGTTCCCTTCACAATGTTGATGTTCATCACACTGGCGCCAAGGTTCAAAAGCGCCACCACCTGGCCGGGCGCTGGCTGGTAGTTGTACTCGTAGCAGTTCTGCAGCGCGAGCGCGTCAATGTCGACGATAGCCGGAGTGCGGCCCGCCATCGAGAGCACGTTGGTGTAGTTCAGAATCTTGTCCTTCTTCACCGCCACCAGCAGAACGTCCATCTGCGGGCTGCCGACTTCATCGGAAAGGATCTGGTA
>JASHQM010000221.1 GCA_030039165.1 Candidatus Sulfotelmatobacter sp.
GCGCGACCACGCGAGCGCGGCGTGACCATGGCCATCGTGGCCGTCTCCATGTTTGCCGTCATTGCCATGGCCGGCTTGTCGATCGACATCGGAACGCTGTATCAGGCAAGCGATGAGGCCCAGCGCGCAGCCGATGCTGGCGCGCTTGCGGCTGCGAGAACCATCTCGATGACGGGACTGACCACCGACCCGCAGAATGCAACCAGCACCTGGCAGGCAGTCTGCGGCGGAACCACCAGCCCAGCCTCGCTCGCAGCGATTACGGCCGCACAGCAGAATCAGGTGGGCGGAGCCACTCTACCCACCACCGGCATCACCGTCTATTATTCGGCGGGCAGCAGTGCTCCAAGCAACGTGACCGACTGCTCAACCCTTGCTGGCACGTCGTTCGGCGTGAACCCTGTCGTGACCGTGACGGTAACGCAGTCGAGCCTGCCGACATTTTTCTCGCGCATCTGGGGACGAACCGGCAGCACCGTGGGTGCGACCGCCAGCGCCGAAGCGTTCAATCCATCGGGCTCGGAAGTAGCTTCTGGAAGCGATGTGATTCCGGTGCAGCCGCGTTGCGTAAAGCCGTGGATTGTGCCGAACATCGATCCAATGCTTCCGGCGGGCTGCACTAACGCCACTTGCGACAAGTTCGTCAATCTTGCTGACGGATCGATCGTCGATCCAGGGCTTAACTCCGGAACCCCGGCTGGCGTCATCGGGGAGCAGTTCGATATTCAAACCGATTGCAGCGCGGCCGGCAGATGCAACAACGGTGGATCATACACTCCGTCGCCAGGTGTGCTGGCGGGTCCACCGATTTCCCTGCAATATGTTCCGGCATCGGCACCGGCTAGCTCAGCCGGCGTACCAAGCTGCGCCGCAGCCAACACGTATCAGCAGGCGATTGGGGGATGCGATGAAACCACGGCATACCAGTGCGGGGTTCAAGCGTCGACGGACCCAAACCCCCCGAATGTGGTGGACCTGAATGAAAACCCGGGCGCGCCGACCAACGATACGTCTGACGCCGCGCAATGCCTTATCCATCAGGTCGCCGGCGGACAGGATTCAATGCCTACCGGTGGGACGTTTCCCTTCCCGATCACCGCCGGCTCTGGGAATCCTCTCAATGTACCCGCCGGATCCCAGATCACAAGCAGTAGTTCGATTGTGAGTCTCCCCATCTACGACAACACTGCCGGCCCGCTAACGCCGAATGGCGCCAACCAGGTACCGGTCACCATTGTCGGATTTCTGCAGGTCTTTATCAACCAGGTAAATCCAATCGTTCAAGGGAACCTGTCTGTCACCGTGCTCAACGTGGCCGGCTGCGGCAATGGCACAGGCACAACCGTCGCCACAACCCCTATCACCGGCACCTCACCCGTCCCGGTACGCCTGATCACACCCCAGTAGCCGATAGTGTGTTCAGGCCGCGGGAAACCATACCGATTGACCCTCCCTTGTCATCCTGAGCCTTGTCCTGCGCGGCGAGAGATCTATGCAACGCGTTTTAGCGAAATGGATCGATGCCACAGCCCGATGGGTACTAAGGCAACAGTCGTGAACAGACGGAATTAACCAGCGCGCGGTCAGCCATTGCTATCCACATTCCTGGTTTCTATTGTGGATCGGGGGGTGGTGGGTCGCCCGGCTGCGAAGGATGGTCGACATCGGTATTCGCCGGCGGAGGAGACATGCCTGGTGCGGGAGCGACGTGCTGCTGCGGAGGCCTCGGAGCCGGCGCGGGCTGTGTCTCTGGGTCGCTGTTGTCCTGGTCCTGATCTGCTGCGACCGTCACCGGCTGCTGGGGTTGAGGACGCGGCTGCGGCATGGGGCCTTCCGGCCGCGAACTAAGAATGACGCGATCCAGAACCTTGGGGTCGCTCGACGAACTCAGAATCAGAAAATTGAATTTCGATCCATTCAGCAGGCGCGACAAAACCTCCGGCGCAGGCGCCGGACCGAGTTCGGCGACCACCTGCTCCTGCTCCGCTCCTGCCGGAATGGCAATGTCCGCTCCCGTGCGCTGATGCACGGCGAAGAGAACCTCCGAAAGACTTGCCTTGTTAGCGTTGATCGTAAGCATGCCCTCGCGGAAAGAAACCGCCAGCTCGGGCCGAGTCGGCGGAGCACTCTCCACCGACAGGTGCGCACCCGCGGAATAGTTCGCACCGTTCAGCGAGGGCTTCGGCTGGTACCCGGCTGACTCGGTACCACCCGCTCCCACTTTAAGAATCACCGTTCTTCCTGAAGGAAAAACCTGATAAGGCTGAGGGCCGGCAAGATCGAGCACAATGCGCGTGACCGGGGGATCGGCTGAGAACAAGCCCACGCGCAGGTTCTTGACCTCGGCGCGATTGACTGGCTGGTTGCGGAGCTCGGCTCCTGGAGTGGCGTTGACGAAATCGACCACCAGACGATCAGGGTGTTTCAGAAGGTTGGTTTGCGGAACGATGCGATCGCTGGCTTCAATTTCAATTTCGACCTGGCCGGTGGTGCGCAGCACTTCGACTTTGCGAATGGAGGGAATCGCCTGGGCCTGCAAAGTGGCGTGAGCGGAGAGACACGCCACGGCAAACAGCGGCAGAACAGCGGCCCTGAAAAAGCGATTCATGCTGAGTGGAGTTCTCAGCGGCGATTCTAACAGCGATCTGCAGACCTTTTGCTTACGGAAGGATTACAACTTTGGGTCATGGCTATGGTCGGCAGCGGGATCAAATCCGATATCCGCGCGCCCCGACTGGTAACCAGGTTCGCCGGAAGCGCCATGCGATCATTGCCAAACCGGTGGCAAATAAGGCCCAGGTTCCGGGCTCAGGCACGGTTCCCATTGATCCAGGACCGCACGGGCCTGGCGCGGGCTTTTTCTTGCCGGTTTCCGCCGAAATTTCGCCAGCCTTCCCTGGTTTCTTGGGAACGGGCTCACAAACTCCTTCCGGCAAGGGGGGTACGGAAATGGCGATAAAGTTCCCACCCACGAAGGGATCATAGAGGCTGAGCGGGCCGGTGGCCCCGAGATCGGGAGTCTGCGGACGATTCAGCAGAGCCGATTGAAAGGTCACTGGCGGGGCTTGCATGGCCGTACCCTGGCCGCGCAGCGGCTGCTCCAACTGCTGTTGGGTTGGCTCGTTCTTCGCCGCCGACTTCTGCTGTGGAGTTTCCTCCACACGATTGGCGCAGCGAGTGCGGGCGGTCATTCTGCCGTCGGTGATCAGCTTTTCGCCCTTGTGCAGAGTAATGCGATGACTCGTCCAGTAGATATGATTGCCGATACGATAGGAGACGTACTCAGTGCGCGCCAAGGTAAGCTGCACAACGTGCGCGCGCTCGTAATCAAACCCGGCATAGTGCGCGGCCACAACCGGATCATGATCGGCCGCCCACTTCAATTCCTTTACACTTTCCACTCCCCCGGGCACGACGGAATACGGATAGATGGGTCGAGAAACCTGGGACTGCAAAAGAATCTGATTCAGCTCAGCCGGCGGCCCGTGATGTATTTCATAGTGCAGCGCATGCGCCGCCAGTTGCTGCCCGTGAAATAGAGCGGGCCCGAAATAGCGCAGCGCGGCCGCGAAAATTCCCGCAACGAAAACCCCTACTACAGTCAGGAGGAGACAACGGCGAACGAATCGATTGCGGCGATGCCGGCGCGTAGGCCTACGGCGACGCACCACTACCTGGCCATTCCCTGGGTCGGGCACGAAAACTCCTACCCGCGACCGTTCGGCGTTTCGAACGGAGGCGCACAAATCCTGAAACATTAGGTGCAATTCTCGTACCATCGCACCGACGATGAACTCCAGAATCGAAAGGAGATACCGTCTTCTGCCGAGCATCGTACCAAAACTGCGCAAGCCTTTACACACAAAGTGCTGTGAATTTCTACGAGAAGGTTCCGCGATCGATAATGGAGCGCTCCCGCACGGAGCCGCGCCCCACCATGGGGCCAAGGCCGGCCATCCTTCCAATTGCATGCGACGCTCGGAACAAATGTCTTACTCTAAGTATTGTCTCTAAGCATGCACGGCCCAAAGGCTCCGGTGCTGCAGTAATCACACGAACGGGCCATTCTCAGGGACCTGCACACGATGGTACTCTCGCAGACGTTACGGGACGAGATGTCTTCCCTTGACAACAGTGCCGCGATTTTCTCGCGGTTTGCCGGGCTCAGTGACGCTATTCTCCCCTCCGAGCGCCGAGCAAGTCTCCCCCAAAGTCGAGAATGAAAGGAACGCTGCCCGCTTGCTGGGGCAGAAATCCTAGATTTTGCCGGGAGGCAACCATGCGGTTCAGCCAGATTCGTCTCACCCTCTTCGTTCTATGTTTCGCGCTCCTCGCGGCAGGAACTGCTTTCGCCAACACAGTCAAACTGCAATTCTTTCAGGCTACGGGAAGCGGCATCGGAGGTGGCGGGGTTTACCCGTACGTGTTTTCGATCAACAACAGCTCCACCCTCACCTACCTGATGTGCGACAGCTATGACAACACCATTACTCCGGGTGAAACCTGGAGCGCTACGGTCTCGCCGTTCCTCAAAGGCATTTCCAGCGGCCTGTTTGCTACGAGTCCGAATGCGAAGATGGACTACATGGCGGCGGGATTGATCTACGTAGCCGTGATCGACAAAACTATTACTGCCGTTGACGGGCAATGGGCGATCTGGGGACTGTTCTCGCAAAACGCGCGGTCGCAGTCGCAATACTACAGCACCGGAGCCAACACAATCGACACCAACTATCTCGCCTTGGCTCCGACAGCCAAGAGCAACGCCTTTAATGGACTGGTTCTGTATACGCCCATCCGAGGCACGCAGAACTTCGGCGGCCTGCCGCAGGAGTTCATCGGCTACAGCACCGTTCCCGAACCCAGCAGCCTGATGTTCATGGGAACCGGCTTGGTCGGCCTGGCAGGAGCCATTCGCCGCAAGCTGGGTAAAGCTTAATCGCAAGCACACGACTGTTTGAGGGTAAGGACGATCGACACCGCGCTGCTAACCGGCAGCGCGGTTTCTTTTCTACAGTTGTTGGAAGAAGCAAATTTCCGATGCACGATTAGGCAGACGATTATGTGAGTTGAAGAGTGAGCGGGGGCAGGGGTAGATCGTCGACCTCTACCTTCCACTGATCACCTTTATTCGCCAGATGCCCCGCTGTGAGCGTGCCGGAGCTGACAACTTCACCCGCACTCAAAGGACGCTCGGGAGTTCGTTGCGCGATTGCCGCACCCAGCTCCGCGAGGCACAAGGCGGGACTCTTCAGAGAGTTTTTCCCAGATCCTTCCTCAATCAGTTCTCCGCGCATTGAAATCTTCACCTTGAAGTGCGGCAGCTCATCCACGAGTTGAGGAATCATTTCCGGCTTTACCGGCAATCTCTCGCCGACCACGAGCGCATCATGAAGACCGAAGGATGCCACGAAATCGCTCGGTTGAAACTTCCATTCGGGATAAGGGCAGTCGATAATTTCGAACCCAATTGCCAACCAATCCGCCGCAGCGAGGGCGGTGGCAGCGTCCATTCCCTGCCCAACCTCCTTCTTCAAACCGAAGACAATTTCCGGCTCGACCTTCATTGAGCGCGCATGTGCGAGGGCGAGTGTGGCTGAATTGCTCTCACTGTAATGCACAGTATCGTCATACATATGTCCCCACACCAGGGTCTCCAGTTTGAACACCCGCCACATTGCCTTGTTCGCGTAACCGACTTTGCGGCCCGCCGCTTTGTGGCCGCCAGCTTCGCGCCAGCGTCTGAGCATGTCCTCGACTGCGTAAGCAGCGTTGAGGTCGAAGCCGGGACGTTGCGATGGCGGCACTTCGATCATGCTGCCGCTCTCGTAGGCGGCCATTAGTTCATGGGCTAAAGTTTCAATCTCAGCGAAAACCATAACTCCCTACGCGTGCAGACCTTCAACTGCGCAAACGTTGGTAACTTTACCACTATCACCTTTAGTTGTTAGTTTCAATTTCGGAAGGAATCGTCGTTTTGGTTTGTTTGTAATTCGGCGGCCACGGAGCAACACTATGCAAGCCAACGCAACACCTGGAACAGGGCGAGACCTTGGCAGACTTTCGCTCTGCATCGCTTTGTTTTCTGCTCTTCTCTTCGGACTGAACACAATTGATTGCACCGCGCAGAATGCGGTCGTGGTTGTGGGATCGGGATCGAGCGTCCCGGCGCCGCTTTACACTCGTTGGGCTCAGGAGTACGACAAGCGCAACTCCAGCATTCAGTTACGCTATCTACCCGTCGGCACGGTGGAAGGCATCAAGCAGATTTCTCACGGCTCGGGAGATTTCGCCGCGGGCGAAGCCCAGCTTACCGAAACACAGCGCAAAGAAGGCGGCCTGATCGAGGTTCCGGTCGTCCTCATCGGCATCGTTCCTGTTTACAACATTCCCGATGTGCATACGCAGCTTCGGCTCTCGGGCGAAATCCTAGCCTCGATCTTTCTGGGAGACATCAAATTTTGGAATGCTCCGCAGATCGCCAAGCTCAATCCTGATGTGCCTTTGCCCAGTCTTCCGATCCAGGTGATCATTCGTCCTGCTGGCAAGGGATCGAACTATGTGTTCACCGACTTTCTCTCAAAGGCGAGTCCGAAGTTCAGGGCGGAAATCGGAGTGAGCCCATCGCCGAAATGGCCCGTGGGCGAATCGGCCGAGCGCAGCGCCGATATGGCGCAGAAAGTAAAGACCACTCCCGGCGCGGTCGGGTATGTTGAATATCAATACGCGGTAAAGGATAGTGTTTCCCAGGCTGCGGTACTGAATGTCTCCGGCAGGTATGTCAGGGCTTCGGCGGAGAGTATAGCCGCTGCATGCCAGGCAGTAGAATCTCCCCAATGGAATAAGTTTTCGGCATCATTGACCAACGCGCCGGGAGCCGAAGCGTACCCCATCACCAGCTTCACCTGGGTTTACCTGCGGTCAAAACCTGCCGATTCGGCTCGCGCCGCAGCCTTAAACGATCTCCTGGATTGGATGTACTCTGACGGCCAGCGCTATGCAGGGCAGGAGGGGTATCCCGAGCTGCCCGCTCCATTGCTGGCAGCGGTCAAGAACAAGCTGAAAGAGTTGCAGTAAGCTGCGCACTGCGTCCCGCGGTAAAATAGGTCTTACTTCTTCAGCCTTGCCGGCCAATTCGTTACCAGCACCGCCCGCGATGCGCCGGATCGGTCGCCGATGCTCTTGAGCAGGAAGCGGCGGCCGTCGGGCGTGGCATCGAAGGGTTCATCGTAGAAGCCGATTGACGGCATCCCGGCAACCGCGAACAGCGGCACAGGTTTTCCGGGTTCGATAGCGTCGTTTGTCATCTTGATGGGGAGCGCGAAGACTCCACCGCCTCCGGTGGCGAAGAATATGGTTTTCCCATCCGCGGCCCAACGGCTCCAATACCCGCCTGCGCTAGTGAGCTGCTGCTTGCCGCCTTGCGAGAGCGAGGTTACGTACAACTCGTTCCGGCTGGTCTCAGCGGTTACGTAGACGACCCACTTGCCGTCCTGAGAGAAGCGGGCGTAATAGGTGGGGATAGGGTCGTCGGTCAACGGCCGGGGATTGGAATTCGGCGCCAGAGAAACGAGGAGAGTCGTGAGCGGAATCTTGCCGTAGCTCTGCTCGACGAGTAAGTAGCGTCCATCGGGCGACACATCGGTGACGTGAATCGGAGTTTCGTTTTCGTACACCGCGATTTCCTGGCCCGTGCCCTCGATCGGCTTTCGCATAATGCGGCTGGGTGTCCCGAGCGTCGTGTAGTAGAGATACTTGCCGTCGGCGGACCAGGCCATGCCACCGGAGGCGTGTCCAAAGGTAAACCGAACCCGCGTTCCCTGATCCAGGTTGAGCAGCCAGATACCGTAAGACGAGCCTGTAGTACTTAAGGCCGCCGCCTTGTGGCCATCCGGGGAGATGCGAATATCGACAAAGGCATTGGCGTCGTCCACGGGAACAGATCTTCCATCTCGGCTGAACAGCATCAGCTTTTCGTTGCCGGTGCCCGTGCCGGCTTGATAAATCAGGGTTCCATTCTCATTGGCGTCGAAGGCCGCTCTCCAGGTCGACTGGTGGTATCCCACGTCCGCGGCTACAGGCACTGTTTCGCCGCGTACCTTGCCTGTCGCAGGATCGAACGCCTGCGCCAGCAGGGAGCCGCTTTGCTCCCAGAGTAGATGCCCGCGCGCATAAACCGCGTTCGATTCTGCCGGCACGACAAACTGGTTTTCTTTGCCGTCGAGCGAAGCGAAATAGATACCGTTACGCGAGCTTGGGTCCGGGTTTGAGTGATTCGAAGCCAAATACAGAAAGTGCTTGCCGTCGGGCAGCAGGACCGGCCAGCGATTGGTTGTGTGATTGCTCGCAACGCTGGTCACCTGCACGGGGGTGGAACCCGCGTTTGGAGATACCCGAAATACTCCACCGACCACATCCGGCGCGATCAGAATGATGTCCGCTCCCCAGCTTCCACCCCGGGGACGCGGAGTCTTGCATATTTCGAGCACGGGACCGCCGTTCAGGGAAACGCGGCGCAAGCTACCTCCGCTGAAAAATCCAAGGGACTCGCCATCAGGCGACCAGAACGGGTAGGTCGCATTCTCTGTGCCTGGCACCGGCTTGGCATCTTTGTCAGCGAGCGAACGGACGTAAATGCGGTTGGTTGCCTCGGTCTCCTGCGCGACAAAAGCGATTTTCTTGCCGTCAGGAGAGAGCACAACCGGCCCGGATCCGTCGTCGACGGTCAGGGTGAAGCTGGCTTTATCGGGAGGAAGAATGTAGGCCTCGACTGACATGGGAGCAGGTGCGCGGCGTAAAGCCAGCACCGTAATGACGGCGGCGACCAGCACGAAGACAGCGACGAAGGCCCACGACGCCTGAGTCAAGATCTTCGCTCGCTCTTCTGTTTTTCCTGATGTCACATGCTTTCCGCTTTCGCGCAGCCAAATCAGTTGCAGCTTCAAATCGTGCGCACACTGGAAACGCGCCTGCGGCTCTTTGTTCAGGCAGGTACCAACCATGCGCTCGAATTCCGCTCCGACTTTCGGTTGCAGCGAGCGCAGCGGAGTCGGGTGATCTTCCAAAATTGCTGAAGCGATCTTGATCTGCGACTTGCCATCGAACGCGCGCTTGCCGCTGGCCATCTCGTAAAGCATGGCTCCGAAAGCGAAGATGTCGCTACGCGCGTCGGCTTCCTTGCCCTCGAGTTGCTCGGGCGACATGTACTGGATTGTGCCGATCACGGTTCCCTGCGTGGTAAGCGGCGAAACCATTGGACTCGGGCCGGGGAGCGTCTGGGTCGCGGTGAACGCAGGGGCCGACGAGACGTTGCCGCTCACCACCGTCGAGCTCAACGGCTTGGCAAGTCCGAAATCAAGCAGCTTGGCGCCAGATTTCGTGAGGATCACATTCCCTGGTTTCAGATCGCGATGGACGACGCCGGCGCTGTGGGCTGCCCCAAGTGCATCTGCGATCTGGATCGCAATGTTCAGCTGCTCAGTCAACGGCAAGCGGCCCTTTCGCAGGCGATCGGCGAGGGTTTCGCCTTCCAGGTATTCCAAGACCAAGAAGTCTGTGCCGCTGGCAGGATCGTGCCCAATGTCATACAGCACGCAGATATGGGGATGTTGTAGCGATGAGACGGTGCGGGCCTCGCGTTCGAACCGTTGTTTCAGTTCAGGACTGGCAGTCAGGCTGGAAGAAAGAACTTTGATGGCAACGGTACGTTCGAGGCGCGTGTCACGAGCGCGGTAGACCTCGCCCATACCACCTGCGCCGAGTGCGGAAAAAATCTCGTAGGGGCCGAGTTTAGTACCCGGGGCCAGAGCCATAAAAGTGTGGGCGTCATTATAGTGCAGGCCAGCGTGTTCGTGCGGGAGGTGCGTTCCTCCCTAGTCGGCTACGCTTCAACGACGCCGGAAGGGATATCCTAGCCCGATGCCCCCGGCCCCTCCGGAGCCTGAGCGATTCGCTACTGAATCTGAATCACACTCGCGCCTTCGCTGGCCTTGATTTCTGCGACCCGCGCCATGACCTTACGCGCGAAATCGTAGATCGATTTCGCATGGGCGGATGTTTCGCCTTCCAGCACCACCGGCTTGCCGCCGTCGCCGGCCTTGCGTACTTCCGGATCGAGTTCGATGCTTCCAAGAAACGGCACACCGAAATGCTGCGCCATCTTCTCTGCACCGTGGCGCGAAAAAATATCGATCTCCTGATGGCAGTGCGGGCAAACGAAATAACTCATGTTCTCGACTACGCCGACGAGATCGACCTTCATCTGGCGGAACATTTCAATCGCTTTGCGGGCGTCCTGGAGCGAAACATCGGAGGGAGTAGAAACCACGACCGCGCCCGTCAGCGGCACCGATTGCACCAACGACAGCGCGACGTCGCCTGTGCCGGGAGGTAGATCGACCACCATGTACTCGAGGTGTCCCCATTCGACCAGTCCCAGAAACTGCTTCACAATCTGATGCAGCATTGGTCCTCGCCAAATGATCGGCTTGTCGCCGGGATTGAGAAAGCCTACCGAAATTACTTTCAGCCCGAAGGCCTCGAGCGGCTCGATGCGATTTTCGCCGACCATTCTCGGTTGCGCATTCACTCCGAGCATCAGCGGCACGTTCGGGCCGTAAACGTCGGCATCGAGCAGACCAACTTTATGACCCAGCTTCGCTAAGGCAACTGCCAGATTTACCGAGAGCGTCGTTTTCCCCACGCCGCCCTTGCCCGAACCCACTGCGATGATGGTGTCAACTCCGGGCAACGGCTGCGGACCCGGCACCGGCTGGCCGGGATGAGAAGGCATATGTGCACTCACAGGATCACACCCCACAAGTCAGTTCAGATGGCGCAAACATAGTGATTATAAGGGAAAGAAAAACGATGCGAGGTGCTTTTTCATCTGCCGTCACCGCCTGTCATTTGATCTTCTTCTTATTCTTGCGCTCAAATTCCGCTCGCCGTAGCTCGCGGCGGCGACCGGCATCATCGTAGCGTCGCTGCTGCTCTTCAGTTTCAGGGATGACGGGCGCAACTTTTGTGCGATGGCCTTGTGCGTCGATGGCTACAAACGTCAAGTGAGCCGATGCAACGTGCTGCACGGTATCGGCGATATAGTTTTCCACGAACACCTTCACCCCGACTTCCATCGATGTGCGGAATACCCGGTTCACCGATGACTTCAAAATCACCAGATCGCCCACCCGCACGGGCACAAGGAAATCAATATGATCGACGGACGCCGTCACAGTGTAACTGCGCGAATGCCGGTGTGCGGCCAGCGCCCCGGCCAGGTCGATCCAATGCATCAGCCGGCCGCCAAGCAGCGCGCCCAGCGGGTTAGCATCATTGGGCAGAACAATTTCTGCCGTCTCCGATTGCGAATCTCTCACCGGACGGGGTACCAGCATTTCTTCTTTCATTGTGGCCTTTCGTTTCTACGTGATCGCTTGTTCTGTTTCTGAACTCCTTCTTCGCTCCAAGTATGACCGGAGAAAGCATTCGGCCAATTTTTGCAAACGAACATCGAAGTGAATCTGTTCGCATCTAAGTTGCGCATCGAAGACGAGCGTTCCCTGCGCGGCCGGGCGATGGTCTCGTTCGCAGACGTAGCGAATTTGGATACGGCCTAATGCCAGTGCATCCTCATCACCTTCGAGCATTCTCGCGCCGAAGCGCACCGAATCCCAGGCTCGCTCGCGTGGTAAACGGTCGCAACCTTGCGCGTACCCGAGGTTACAGAACTCGCGCAGTTCCTCATCTGAGGGAACTTCCCCCTCATGCCCCGGAGCGGCACACTGCCCCTTCCACCCGCACCCCAGCGGAAGCCGCTGCGGATGCAGCCAAGTGCCGTCAAACTTTTCTATCGGCAAGAAATAAGGACAGGCCATTGGGTCGTTAAGCAAGTTAGGAATTTACGGAAGGGACATTCTACTCAGGGGCGGATTGGAAGCCAACAGGCGTCTTCCACGCTGGCTGCTTATGACAATTCGCAAACACCACAACCATGTTGTAGTACCCTCATCAAGAGAGCCAATCCATGGACCGCATCGCCGCCCTCAACGACATTCTCACGCAGAATCCATCCGACGCCTTCGCACGCTACGGGCTGGCGATGGAATATTCTAAGCAGGGCGATCTAGACCGTTCAGTGGCGGAGTTTTCAATTTTGCTGAAAGCCAATCCTGATTACACTCCCGGCTATTTCATGGCCGCGCAAACGCTGGTTCGCGCCGACCGCGCCGCCGAAGCCAAAATCATGCTGACAGATGGCATCGCTTCTGCCCGCCGCACCGGCAATCTGCACGCGCAGTCAGAGATGGAAGCAATGCTGGCAGATCTCGGATAGCTTGCGTCGCGATTATCCGCCCGCCATCCTTTGCATTGCCCACTCCACCAATCCCGGAAAATGTTCGTAAATCCTCACCGCGGCCCACATCGTCCACGGCACAATCACTTCCCGCTTCTGCTTCAAATATCCCCGTAGCGTGGCTCGCGCCACGTGTTCTGCACTGATACCTCGCACGGATTCTGGCCGTACTCTCCTGCGTTCCCCGCCCAGAACTGCATTCTGGCTGAATTGAGTACGAACATAGCCGGGACAAACTGTCAGGACATTAATTCCATCTTTTTTCAGTTCAATTCGCGCGGCTTTACCGATTGCATTTAATGCGAACTTGGTGGCGCTGTAAGCCGCACTGAACGGCAGGGGAATATGCCCGGCTACGCTGGAGATGTTAATGATCGTTCCGCCCTCTTGCTCCATGACGGGAATCACGGCCTGCATTGCCGCCACCGCTCCGAAGAAGTTCGTGTCGAACATCTCCCGGAAAGCGGCCATATCCATATGGGCTACGGAATCGAGCAGCCCATGGCCGGCGTTATTCACCCAGATATTGATCTTCTGGAAATGATGCAGGGTGAGTCCGATGGCGCGATCGATGTCTTCGCGATGCCGCACGTCGCACGCCATGGCCAATGTTCTCTCCCCGTGCCCGATTCGGGCGCGCGCCGCTTCCACGCGCCCCGCGTCGCGTGACAACATCACAACGCTCGCTCCGCGATCGGCGAAAAGTTTTGCGATCGCCTCGCCAATCCCCATCGAGGCGCCCGTGACCACAGCAGTCTTTCCGGAAAGATCCATTGCAGTTCTCAGTCCCCGGTTCTTAGTTCTCAGTATAGGGTCTGTAGGCAAATGATAACTGGAACGGACAACCGTGAACTGAGAACTGGGGCGTACAATCGAACTGCCCTGGAGACCCGCTTGGAGACCCTGATTCCCCTCTTCGCGCTCGATGTGGTCCTCTTCCCCGGAACTCCCTTGCCCCTGCACATCTTTGAACCCCGCTACAAAGAGATGATTGGAGAATGTCTCGCGCAGCAAAAGCATTTCGGCGTGGTTCGCGCCTTCGGCAAGGGCCTGGCCGATGTGGGATGCACTGCTGAAATTACCACGGTCGTAAAGGAATACCCCGATGGAAGGCTGGACGTGGTCACCGAGGGCCGCCACCGCTTCGAAATCATGCACGTCAACCAGGAACGGTCGTTCCTTCGCGCCGAGGTTCTCATGATTGAGGACGATCCTGGCGCTCCGCTGAAAGAAGACACCGCACGCGCCATTCAGTTGCACTCGGAACTATTGGCGATTGCCGGCGCCCGGCAAGATCTTTCTGCCGCCGACCCTTCCCTGCTCTCTTTTTACCTTGCCGGCTCACTCCCGCTCGACCTCGATTTCAAACAGCGGCTACTCGGCCTGCGCTCGGAACCGGCCCGTCTGACAGAACTCGTCAGCTACTTTGAAACCATCATCCCGAATCTGCGCCGCGCAGCCACTGCCCGGAAAAAAGCGGGCGGGAATGGTCATGTGAATTAGCCGCCTTCTCCCCGCCGTCGAACGGCCGGCGATTCTTCCGCGTATAATCCAGAAAAGTATTTCTGTGGGAGTTACCCAAATGTCTTTTCCGCGCACGCTCGGCGAATTGCGCCGTAGCTCCTTTTCCGAGCAACGTCTACGCCACCGCACGGTCAAGAGCGAACTTCGGGAAAACCTGATCTGTCGCCTGCAAAAACACGACGGCCAGGTCATTTTTCCCGGCATCGTCGGCTATGACGATACCGTCGTTCCGCAAATCATCAACGCGATTCTGTCGCGCCACAATTTCATCCTGCTCGGATTGCGCGGCCAGGCCAAAAGCCGCATCCTGCGCGCTTTGACAACGCTGCTCGATTCCCAAACGCCCTATGTTGCAGGCTGCGAGATTCGCGACAATCCTTACGCTCCCATCTGCCGCCGCTGCCGCGAAGAAGTCGCTCGCATTGGCGACGCCACGCCCATCGCCTATCTCACGGCTGACGAACGTTACGTGGAAAAGCTCGCCACGCCCGATGTCACTATCGCTGACTTGATCGGCGACATCGACCCGATCAAAGCCGCCCGCGGCGGCCACGAACTTTCGAGCGAATTCACAGTTCACTATGGCCTGCTTCCCCGCGCCAATCGCGGCATCTTCGCCATCAACGAACTGCCTGACCTCGCTGGAAAAATTCAGGTAGGACTGTTCAACATCATGCAGGAAGGCGATGTGCAGATTAAGGGATATCCCATTCGCCTGGCGCTCGATGTCGCCATCGTGTTCAGCGCGAATCCCGAAGATTACACTGCACGCGGCAAAATCAT
Source organism: Candidatus Sulfotelmatobacter sp. (assembly GCA_030039165.1). Taxonomy (GTDB): domain Bacteria; phylum Acidobacteriota; class Terriglobia; order Terriglobales; family Acidobacteriaceae; genus Sulfotelmatobacter. Next base: position 14,663 of record JASHQM010000221.1, read on the forward strand.
CACGCCATTGAAAGACCGCATCGGCTCCGAGATTCGTACACACTATCCTGCGACGGTCGACGAAGGCATCGCCATCACCGCGCAGGAAGCTTGGACCAGCCGCAATGCGTACCCCCTGCACATGCCAACTTATATCCAACAGGTGATTGAGCGCATCGCCTTTGCCGCCCGTGAAGATAAAAAAATCGACAAGCGCTCGGGCGTGAGCCAGCGCATTCCCATCTCTGCCATGGAGAATGTTGTGTCCAATGCCGAGCGCCGCGCCATTAGTAATGATGAACAGACCGTTGTGCCGCGCGTCAGCGATGTCTACGCCGCGCTGCCGGCTATCACCGGAAAACTCGAACTCGAATATGAAGGCGAGATGAAGGGCGCCGATCACGTTAGCCGCGAACTTATTCGTGCAGCGATCGCCAAGACTTATGACGAATATTTTACGGGCGCGAACACGCAACAGATCGTGCAGTGGTTCGATCTCGGTGGCGAGGTGCAATTATCTGACTCGGTATCTGCTGTGGATGCTCTCGAGAATCTGAAGGAAATTCAGGGATTGCTGGAAAAACTCGGCCAGCTGAACATTTCGCAGAAAGACAGCCCCGAGCAGCAAGTCTCAGCCGCCGAATTTATTCTTGAAGGCCTATACGCCCACAAGCGCATTGGCCGCAGTGAAGAGCGAGTTTTCAAAGCGGGGGAAAAGAAGCCCGAGCCCCAGCGAGAAAAACCATTCGATGCCGAAGACCGGCCGTACCGGCAGAGAAGGCAGTTTAATTAGAGATCAGGGGTCAGGGGTCAGAAAACCAATTGCGGACTTCTCAAGGTTCCTGCTGACCCCTACTCCCAGTCCCTGACCCCTGCTTTATGAAGCGCATCCGCTACTCCAAATACGTTCCCGATCCCGCCCGCGAAATGAGCATGGAGGATCTGCTCGGCGCGCTCTCCGACTATCTTTTGCAAAGCGGCTTCCAGAGCGACATGTGGTATGAAATGCCCGACCGTGCGCAGACGCTCGACGACCTGAAGCGCGCCATCGAACAGGCCCTGCTGGACAGCGACCAGTTCAGCGAAGACATGCGCGAGCGCATGTTGGAAATGGCCATGAACGGCCAAATGGATGAACTGATCGAAAAATTGATCGAACGCATGCAGCAGGATGACTACATCTCTGTCGATCAGCCGCACGATCCCGCGCGACAATCATCCGTTAGCGGCCAGATCGGCGAAAACACGCCGCAGGCGAAATTCGAAATCACCGATAAAAGCCTCGATTTTCTCGGCTTCAAATCCCTGCGCAACTTGCTCGGCTCTCTCGGCAAATCCAGCTTCGGACGCCACGACACCCGCGATCTCGCCACCGGCATCGAATCGAGCGGCGCCTCTCGCACCTATGTGTTCGGAGACACGCTCAACCTCGACATCACCGCCACGCTCTCCAGCGCCATTCAGCGCGAAGGCCTCACTCTGCCGCTGAACATCGAGTACTCCGATCTGCAGGTTCACCAGTGCGAGTATCAGTCATCCTGCGCCACAGTTCTCATGCTCGACTGCTCGCATTCGATGATTCTCTACGGCGAAGACCGCTTCACGCCGGCAAAGAAAGTTGCCATGGCGCTGTCGCATTTGATTCGCACGCAATATCCCGGGGATTCGCTCTCGCTCGTGCTCTTTCACGACTCGGCTGAAGAAGTCCCGCTTTCGCAACTGGCGCGAGTCAAGGTTGGCCCCTATTACACCAACACGCGCGAAGGCCTGCGCATGGCGCAACGCATTTTGCAGCGGCAACGCAAAGACATGAAGCAGATCGTCATGATCACCGACGGCAAGCCATCTGCGCTTACCCTCGAGGACGGACGCATCTACAAGAACGCTTTCGGCCTCGATCCGCTCGTCGTCGGCCAAACTCTGGAAGAAGTTTCCAAGTGCAAGCGCGCTGGCGTGCTGATCAACACCTTCATGCTGGCGTCAGATTACGGCCTCGTGCAGTTCGTGCAGAAAGTCACTGAAATGTGCCGCGGAAAGGCTTACTTCACCACGCCGTATACTCTCGGTCAGTATCTGCTGATGGACTACATGTCGAGGAAGACAAGAACCATTCACTGAACCCTATAAAAGGAGCGGTGTAGTTTGCTTGTCATCCTGAGCAAGCCTCTTTTGCGCGGCGAAGGATCTGGGCGAGGCGCGCGAGGCGGCGCGTCCTTCGCGCCGCAACAATCGCGCGATTGGCTCGCTTCCTTATCAACTCTTCCGCGGCTGTCTAGGAGCGGAAACTCGCCCCAACCTTCTGATACTCTTTTCATATCCCATGGCCAACTGCATCCGTTGCGGACGTCAACTCCCCGGCTTTTCGCTCAAGAAGGTCTGCCCCTGGTGCGTGCAGCACGAAGCCCAGCAGCGTGGCGAACTCGCCGATGACGCCCCTCAGCCTGTAATTCGCCAACCGTGGGTGCGGCGCGGAGAATCCACCATTACTCTGACGCACATCATCTTCGGCATCAACGCCGCCGTCTTCCTCGGAATGGCGCTCGGCGGCGGCAGCATCATGGATTTCCCCGGTGACGAACTCGTTCGCTGGGGCGCAAATTACGGACCCCTCACGCTCACCGGCGAATGGTGGCGCCTGCTGACCAATATCTTCATTCACGGCGGCATCATCCACATTGGTTTCAACATGTGGTGTCTGTGGGATCTGGGGGCGCTTTGCGAATCGCTCTATGGTCCCTGGATGTACGCCGCGATTTACCTCGTCTGCGGTCTGGGAGCAAGCCTGACTAGCCTGACCTGGAATCCCGGCGTACCTAGTGTCGGCGCGTCTGGCGCCATCTTCGGTTTGGCTGGTGCACTTCTCGCCGCGCTGAAGCTGGGAGAATTTTCGGTACCGCGCTCCGCGCTCAGCGGGGTCATGCGCAGCCTGGGAGCGTTCGTGGTGTACAACCTGGTTTTTGGATTTGTGCTGCCCGGAGTCGACAATGCCGCGCACATCGGCGGCCTTATCAGCGGAGTGATTGTGGGAGGGATCATCGCCCTGCTTGCTCCGCAACGGGAGGACGCCGCTCGCCGCCTGGCGATATTCGTGGTGCTGTTTTTCCTGCTCGCCGGAGGAGCGGTACGGCTCGCCCACTACCACGGTTTACCGTTCAGGCTGGGACGGTCGCCCTTCGCTCCGGTGGCACGAGTTGAGCCGAACACGGCTACCCACTCTATTGATCGCACTTGACCATTTCCAGTTCATCGCGTTCCAGTTCATCGCGTCGAGCCAAAAACAAGCTGTCTTATTCGCCATTTCGCACTCAACTCTTCAACTCGCTTATCGCCCGCCACGCCTCGTCAATGGCCGCGTTCGTGTAAGCCTGAGCTCCGGCATCGGAATTCGCGATGGTGATTCTCCCAAACGGTTTGCGCGCCCGTTCGCACGGAGTCTCCCCGCCCTCCAAAACAAATTTGTCCCACAGGCTGCTGTACTCGTA
>JASHQM010000222.1 GCA_030039165.1 Candidatus Sulfotelmatobacter sp.
AATCGCTCCTCAGATGTCGGGGGCTGTAGCGAATCGCGGCTTTCTTCTGTCGGGCCGGCGGAGAATCTGCGATGACCGACGGCCGCACCAGTCACGTAAGACAGTTTCTGGTCTTCTGGCTGTTCGTTCTCAGCGCCGTCTCTTATCTCGATCGCGTCAACATTTCGATTGCCGGAGGCGCACTCGCCGATGCCTATTATCTAACCGATCTGCAGCTCGGCAAAGTTTTCAGCGCGATGCTCGTGGGCTATGCCGCTTTTCAGACCGTCGCGGGAAGGTTGGCCGATCGCTATGGCGTGCGCCGCGTTCTTACGGCCGGCGTCATCTGGTGGGGAGTATTCACCGCCTTGACAGGGCTCGTACCGGCAAATATCGCTGGAGCGCTGTGGCTGTTCGTCGCGGTGCGCTTCTTGCTGGGAGCGGGCGAAGCCGTCATTTATCCGTCAGCCAATCAATTCATCGCCCGCTGGATTCCAGTGCAGGAGCGCGGCATCGCGAATGGATGGATTTTCGCCGGGGTAGGCGCAGGCGCAGGTCTCACTCCTCCGCTCGTTACTTACATCATGATCCACTACGGCTGGCGCTCGTCTTTTCTCGTCTGCTCGATCATTGGCTTCGCCGTCGGGACGGTATGGTTTCTCGTGGCGCGCGACACCCCTGAGCAACATCCGCGCGTCTCTCCGGCAGAATTGAAAACGATTAAATCGGGATTGACGTTATCTTCTTCGTTGGCAGCATCGTCCGTAATGGAGACGGATTCATCTTCAAGGCAGACCGCTCTCCCTTTAGTGCCGTGGAAACGAGTTGTTCGCAGTAAGGAAATCATTGCCGTTACCGTCAGCTATTTCTGCTACGGCTACGTGGCATGGATTTTCTTCAGCTGGTTCTATCGCTATTTGGCCAAAGTTCGCGGACTCGATTTCAAAACCAGCGCCTTTTATTCCATGCTGCCGTTTCTCGCCATGCTGGTCGCCTGCCTGGTGGGAGGAGCGATCAACGACCGGCTTACAAAATGGAAGGGTGCGCGGCTGGGACGATGTATTCTCGCGGCATTTGCCATTGCGCTGGCGGGTATTTTCATTGCGTTTGGTTCGCAGGTGAAAAGTGCTCGGCTGGCCAGCGTGGTGCTTGCAGGAGGCGCTGGGGCATTGTATCTGTCGCAGAGTTCTTTCTGGTCGATCACTGCTGACGTGGCCGGCGCTTCTTCCGGTTCAGTTTCAGGGTTCATGAATACCGGCAACCAGATTGGCGCGGCCATTACCGCGTCTCTCACGCCATGGATCGCTTTGCGTTACGGATGGACTGCGTCGTTCCTGGTGGCGGCAGCGCTTTGCTTCGTGGGTGCGGCATGCTGGCTGGTCGTGAACCCGGCGAGATCGCTGGTTTTTTCGCCTTCTGGTCCGACCCGTGCGATCTCGGAGCCGCTTCTCAATCAAACTAAGTCGACTGCTAGATAGAGACCGGCGATTTTGATTCGAGCATTCCCATATGCCCAAACTCGTTGTTAAACCGAAACAAGCTTGTGCCTGGGACTTAGTGAGCCTGGGCGAAGTGATGTTGCGGCTCGATCCCGGCGACCAGCGGATCGCAACCACGCGGCAATTTCGCGTCTGGGAGGGCGGCGGGGAATACAACGTGGCGCGTGGGTTGAAGCGCTCCTTCGGCCTGGAGACCGCGGTGGTTACGGCTCTCGCCGATAACCCCGTCGGTCGCCTCGTGGAAGACTTGATGTTTCAGGGAGGCGTCAGCCAGAAGTATGTCCGCTGGGTGCCGTTTGATGGAGTAGGTCGAGCGGTGCGCAATGGTCTCAACTTCACCGAAAGAGGATTCGGCATTCGCGCAGCGCTCGGGTGTTCTGACCGCGGCCACACGGCGATCTCGCAGATTAAGCCCGGCGAGATCGACTGGGAGCAGATCTTCACCAAAGATGGAGCGCGCTGTTTCCACACTGGAGGGATCTTTTGTGCGCTCTCGGAGTCGACGCCTCTGGTTGCTCTTGAAGCCATTACCGCAGCGAAGCGTGCAGGCACAGTCGTTTCCTACGATCTGAATTACCGGCCATCGCTGTGGAAATCGATTGGCGGAAAATCGCGCGCTCAGGAAATAAACCGAAGTATCGCGCCGCATGTGGATTTAATGCTCGGAAACGAAGAAGACTTCACTGCCGCGCTCGGCTTCGAAGTCGCGGGACTCGACGAGAATCATTCCAATATTGACCGGGGTAGCTTCCGGGAGATGATCTCGAGAGTCATCAACGACTTTCCCAACATCGCGGTGGTTGCGACGACCTTGCGCAACGCAAAGACCGCAACCGTGAACGACTGGGGAGCCATGTGCTACTACGATGGTTGCTTTTATGAAGCGCCGATGCGAGAGAATCTGGAAATCCATGATCGCGTCGGCGGCGGCGATTCTTTCGCTTCGGGCCTGATCTATGGATTCTTGTCGGCGAAAGATCCCCAGTGGTCGGTCGAATGCGGTGTGGCCCATGGTGCATTGGCAATGACCACCCCTGGCGATACCTCAATGGCAACATTGGCGGAGGTTTTGCAGGCGATGAACTCAGAGACTACCCGTATTGAACGCTAAGAGATATGTGCAGCGCCACTTTCAAAATCCGCCGATTTCGTACGGCTTGCGTGCTGACAAGGTTCGTTGGTGCATCCGTCCTGCTCTACTTTGCTCTGTGCGCGGCAAATAAGCAGTTGATCTAAAAGATATATGACTTCATTGCCAAAACTAGAGATTCTGCAAAAGATTGCGGACTCCGGCCTGGTGGCTGTGGTTCGCGCCGAAAGTTCTGATCAAGCCTGCCGCATCGCCGACGCTTGTGCCGAAGGTGGCGTGGGAGCGATCGAAATCACATTCACCGTGCCAGGCGCTCTCGCGGTCATCGTGGACCTTGCGCGTCGCGACGCCGCCAATAACATTCTCATCGGCGCTGGGACGGTGCTCGATCCTGAAACGGCGCGGGCGGCTATTCTCGCCGGGGCCCAGTTTGTTGTCGGCCCGTCCGTAAGTGCTGAGACCGCGCGTCTGTGTAATCGCTATCAGGTGCCCTACATGCCCGGGGCGGGTACCATCACCGAGATCGTTAACGCGATGGAATGTGGTGCAGACGTTGTTAAAGTATTTCCGGGAGAACTTCTGGGGCCGGGTTTCGTCAAGGCCGTGATGGGTCCGTTGCCGCGGGCCCGGCTTATGCCCACGGGCGGAGTAAGCATTGAGAACACCGGAGAATGGATCCGCGCCGGATGTGTGGCAGTGGGCGTGGGGGGCAATCTCACGGCGGGGGCGAAACGCGGTGACTACCAATCGATCACGGAGCTCGCGCGGCAGTTCATTGCGAAAATTCGAGAGGCGCGCGGAAAAGCACATTAGAAAACTGGTTCCAATCGGCGGTGCCCTTCTTGACAGCGACGGGACTGTGCAGGAGATTAGGCAAACTTCCGTGATCCCACAGCGCAGCAGCATCAGAGCCAAGCGTATCGACAGGTTCGCGATCTGCCGCAGGTGAAATCGCTCGAACAACTGGAGTCTTGGCTTCGGCTAGCTGGGCCGCACAATGTCGAATCCAGAGGTGCACCATCAGCGATTTCGTAGCCATTCCGGCGAAGATGCAGAACCAAATCTCATCACGCTTTGTGCAGCCCGCCACCGCATCGCACTTCTATCCCCATAACACCGATTAACTCACGGCCAGGGTTTCGAGCACTATCTTACTTCCGGCTGTGTAGAATCGTACCGACACATGAGCCGCACCAAGAATCAGGGGGGAAGACGCGAACGAGAAGGCAAGAAGCTGAGCGCCAGGCCAAGTACAGAAAGCACTTCAGTCCTCTCCGGCAAGCGTCGGATAGCTGTGCTCGCACTTGTCCTGGCAGCAGCGACCATTGCGGTCTACAGCCCAGTCTTTGGTTCTCCGTTCGTGATCATGGACGATCAGGAGTATGTTACGGCCAATCCCCATGTTCAAGATGGACTATCGTGGGGCACAGTCAGGTGGGCGTTCACTTCCACAGAGACTGCGGCCTATTGGCATCCGCTGACTTGGCTTTCGCATGCTCTCGATTGTCAACTCTTCGGTCTGGATCCGGCTGGCCATCATTTCGACAGCGTTTTACTACATGCGCTGAATGCTGCGTTACTGTTTGTGCTGCTCGTCTGGCTTACTGAACGGATAGGTGCGAGTTTACTCGTAGCGGCCCTGTTCGCAGTGCATCCCCTGAACGTCGAGTCCGTGGCGTGGGTGGCAGAGCGGAAAAACGTCCTCAGCACGTTATTCTTTCTCCTGGCGATTGCTGCTTATGCCTGGTATGTCCGCAAGCCGCATTGGCAGCGTTATCTGCCTGTAGCAGGGATGTTCACTGCGGGGTTGATGGCCAAGCCGAGTGTCGTCACCCTCCCTTGTGTCCTGCTGCTGCTGGACTACTGGCCACTCAACCGAATCCCGCATGGTGGAGAAAAAGTCGGCCAGGTATCGACGAGTGGCATCCCGCGTGTAAGTTGGACGCAACTGATTCTGGAAAAGGTCCCGTTATTGCTCCTTTCTGCCGCCAGTTCCTGGATCACTGTTATCGCGCAGGGCCGCGTGGAACTCACTATGGCGGAGCTTTCACTGCGCGCCCGAATCGAAAATGCGCTCGTTTCCTATGGATTGTACCTGTGGAAAATGCTATGGCCGGCTCGTCTGGCTGCCTTCTATCCCTATCCTAAAACTACTCCCGTGTGGGAGCTATTATCCGCCGTATTCGTTCTTGTCATGGGTACCACGGTGGTGACGATTTTCCGCCGCAAAGCTTATTTGCCCGTGGGCTGGTGCTGGTTTGTCGGCACTCTCGTCCCGGCCATCGGACTGGTGCAGGTGTGGAAACAGGGCATGGCCGACCGCTTTGCATATATTCCACTGATCGGAATCTTCATCATGATCGCCTGGGGTTTTGACGATTGGGCAGAAACAAGAAAACTCCGCAATGTTTGGCGGGTGTTTCCCCCGTCGTGCGTTCTGCTCGCGCTGGCCACCGTCAGCGTGCGGCAGATGGGTTACTGGGGAAGCCAATACGACCTCTGGTCGCGTTCCCTGGCGGTCGAGGAAAGCATGGACGGACATAATGCAATTGGGGAAGCATTGATCGCCTCCGCAACGGGTATGTCACAGCGCGACCTGGAGATCTTCGACACTGAGCAGAAGCGCGTGGATGAAGAACGCCGGCACTTTCAGAGGGTGGTGGAAATGTGCCGGCAAGAAAACCAGCTGGACCGAGCCAGTATGGCCTCGATGGTCGAGGCACTGAACAATCTGGCATTCGTCGATCGGACGCAGGGACTCCCGGACGAGCTCCAGCGCGAGCATTATGAAGAGGCCTTGCAGGTTGAGAGAGAACTGCAGTCCCAAGATTCGGTCGGACGGTATCGGAAGCTCTTGGTCACGACATTGATCAGTCTGGGAAATCTGGACGTGGTTGGGAAGCGGATGGAGGCGGCGCGCCAACACTATGAAGAGGCGTTGAGAATTGACCGGCAACTAATCGAGCAGCACCTCAGGCCTTATCTGCCGTACATGGCCATGGCTCTTGTCAATCTGGCGCAGGTCAATCGAGATCAGGAGCGACTGGACGATGCCCAACAAAATTATGAGGATGCTACCAATGTGTTCCGCCATCTGGCTGAACAGGAGCCAAACGCCTATCTTCCCAAGTTGGCTCAGGTTCTGAACGCCCGAGCGGCTGTCGACAAGAAACAAAACCGGCTGCAAGAAGCTCGCGCTCACTATAGCGAAGCCCTGACTATCTATCGGCAGCTCGCCCTGCAAAACCCGGGGTACTCCAATGATTTTGCAAGAGTCGAGACCCGTTTGCGTGAACTCGAAAGCACGACACCTTCCCGGTAAGCGTGGATTACGGTTTTGGATCGGGCTGCGCGAGATCGAAAGGACAATGAAGATGCTGAACCCGAATGTAAGTCTGATCCGGAGCGTGCCTGCTATGTTGCACGAGGTGGTGACGGGCTTTCCCATTTTCCGGAAACACTGTGACATGACTTTCGTCCCGAAGTGCTCAGACAAACCAGCGAGAATTCCCTTCTCTTACTTCAACAGTGGCGCCAGTGAAATTCCAATCCGTTCGCTCACGACCGTGCGGACTAGAACGTTACCCGCAACGCGAACTGCCCGATCCGCGGAGTCGGCCCGCGAAAGCTGCCGGTTGTGGTGATCTGGCCGAAAGTGGGGGCTAAGAGGTTGGTCGCGTTGTCGATGAGAGTCGGTTGCGCGAATTCGGGATGATTCAAAGCATTGAAGAATTCAGCGCGAAACTCCACCTTGCATCGCTCCGTGATCGATGTGGTTTTGGTCAGCGCCACGTCGAGATTGGTCAGGGTCGGGCCACGCAGCACGTTCCGGGCCAGGCCGTAGGTGCGATCCGCAGGGTTATGCACCGGATCAAGTTGTGGGAAACAGGGATTGGGAAACCCTCCATCGTAGTAATAATTATTCTCCAGTGGAATGTTGGAAAAGCTATTGGGGTCAAAAATAAAATTGCCGGTAACCGGGGTAGTGGTTATCTCGCAAATCGTCCCAGTGGAGTCTGTGCCGTATGTAATCTCGTTAATTGTCCGCTGCTTGCGGTAATCGAACGTTCTGATGGGCGCAACCACGGCGGCGCGCGAAATTGCGGGATCGCCCGCGCCGGAAGATCCCGGGTTCGCGGGGTCAGTGTAATCGGGCAACTGCGCTGGAATATCGAATGGAAACCCGGTCCGATACGTAAAGATGGGATAGAAGCTCCACCCCTTTGTCAGGCGCTTCGGCCCCGTGGCCCACACGCGGTCGAAAGGCATGTCCCATCCTCCACTGAGGCTGATGCGATGTCGGACGTCGGTGTCGCCGGAAGCATAGAAAAGATGAGGGCTATAGGCCGGCACTGCGTAATTGCGCTGCTCGAAACCGGAGGCATTGTCGAGGTTGTGGCCGTAAGTATAGGCCAGCGTGTAATAGACAGTGCCGAGCTTTGAATCTTTGGGCTGCCGCGTCAGGCTGGCTTCGAGAGCGTTGTAGTTGGCTTGGGACACGTTCTGGAATTCAGGCAGCGAGCTGTAGCAGACAACATTAAGGTAACTTCCACAATTGCCGGTGGGGCTGTTCAGCACGCGAGTGGTCGTGCCCAGGATCATGGGGTTGATGTCGGTCAACGAGGTCAGTCCACGCCCCGTGCTGCCCACATAATTAGCTTCCAAAACCGTGTCGAAGAAAAGATTGCGTTGCACGCTTAGGTTGTATTGGTATACGTAGGGCGTGCGCAGGTGTGGATCGTCCAGAAAAATCGCTCCCGTGGTGTTGACCGGCAGAAACGGTGAGAAGTCGATATTCGAGGGAGGCGGCTTCGAGGGGAACGAATTGGGCACGCCCAAACTCACGCAGTAGCCGGCCGCGTTGTAATTGCAGGCATTCTGGAAGGGCTTGCTCATGTAGGTGAGCGGCGCGGTGACGGGGCAGCCGCTGTTCGTGTATTCGCACGTCGGCGGCAGAAAGTTCGGCGAATTGAAGTAAAGTCCGGCAGAACCGACGAACGGCGGCTGGCCGTTGAACTGAAGATTATCTTCGCCTTTCAGGATGTCATAGAAAATGCCGCCCCCGCCGCGCAGACTAGTCTTGCCGCTTCCGGTCGGGTCCCAGGCAAAACCGAAGCGGGGAGCGAAGTTCTTCTTGTCGGGGAAATTCACGCCCAAGGGAGCGCCGGGATCTCCGGGAAACACCAGTCCGGGCGGCGCATCGGGAAACCGCCGCGACTGCAGCCCGGGAATCACTGAAAAACTGCGGCCTTCCGTGTCGTACTTGGGCGAATTGTATTCATAGCGCAGGCCGATCGTCATCACCAGGTTCTTGCTGACGTGCCACTCGTCCTGGCCAAATACATCGGTGCTTTTGCTGCGAATGTTGGAAGGTGCCAGCGCATTTTGAAAATAGGCGTCCGGAATGCCGAGCAGAAAATCCGCAAAATCAACTCCCGTTCCTGTGCTCGTGCCGGTATAAAAATCCAGCTCTCCATTCAAGTAATAGCCGTACACCAGATTTTCCTGATAGGGCGAAAACCCTGCGCCGAACTTCCAGTCGTGTTTCCCGTGCGTCCACGAAAGTGCATCGGTCCAGGAAAAAGTGTTCTCGATGTAACGTGTGGGGCCATTTTCACTGGGACCAATATCGAGGCCGTTGTCCATGTAAATGTTCGTCGGCCCGGTAACCAGATCGGGAGTGACACCGGTTACGCCGAGTTCCTGGCCGGTGGGGTGGCTGCCCTGGGTGACATCCGAATCATAATTGCTGCGGTGGGCAACAAAGTGGAATTCATTCACCATGTTTGTCGAGAAGATCCGAGTGTAGCCAACGTTGAAAAAGTAGTAATTTGCCACGCTGCGACTGGGATAACCGGCGATGGTAGCGAAGTCGAGAGGGGCGATGCCGTAGGTGCGGTTGAAACCAAGCGTCAGGGAAATCTTGTCTTTCGGGTTGAGGCTCAGATCGAACTTGGTGGTCAGCTCGTTGCGATTGTCAGTCGCCGGCAGGGACGCGGAATACAAACCGTCGGGCGCGGTCGGAATCAAGCCCGCGGCGATGTAGTTTTTGGCGACTGGATCGAAGTGCGCGGGATTAATTTGAGCATTAAGGGCGCCCCCATTAGTGGACGCAGCAAAGTACGGATTGGCAGTCAGAAAAGCCACGACGCCCTGGTCGGGCGTGCCGCCCGTAGAAGCGTTGGAGAAATCTCCGTTCAACTGCTGGGGTGTGTAGACCGGAACGTCGTTGTCGGGAATCGCCTGAACCTGGCGTTGTCCCTGGTAGGCGACGAAGAAAAAAACCCTGTCTTTGCGGATTGGGCCGCCCAGTGTCGCTCCGAATTGGTTGCGCTTGAGATCGAGGCGCGGCAGCCCCAGCGGAATGTTGAAGTAGTCGTTGGCGTCGAAATCCCTGTTCCTAACATAGTCGAATAGGGTGCCGTGAATCTGATTGGTGCCGGACTTGGTCACGATACTGATGATTCCGCCACCGTTGCGCCCGTACTCAGCCGTGTAGTCACTTTGCAGAAGCCGGAACTCAGCGATGGCATCGGGGTTGGGATCGAGCAGGTTACTGTTGTCGAGCAGGTCGTTGTTGTTTCCGCCGTCAAGGAGGAACGTCACAGAATCGGTCCTCCCGCCGGCGATGCTGTAGTTGCCCGCGCCCGAATTGTCGTCGTTGCTCTCCGTGACCCCCGGCTGAAGCAAAGCCAGATCGAGCATGTCGCGGCCGTTGAGGGGCATGTTGGTGAGGACGCGACCGGTGATTGACTGACCGACCGTGGGATTGACAGTTTCGACCGGCGCAGCCTCGGCCCCAACATCGACCGTTTGGCTCTCGACACCCACTTCCATCTTGATATCGATGCGCAGCACCTGGTTGATCAGCAGCTTCTGTTCCGCGCTTACCACCCTGCGAAAACCAATATGCTCGGCGGTCACCTGGTAGTTGCCGATGGGCAACGCCAGCAATTGAAATGTGCCTTCGTTGTCGGTTGTTGCTAATCGCGCAACGTGGGTAGCCGTGTTGGTGACGGTAATGTGCACCGCCGGGACCGGCAGCCCCTGCGGGTCGTACACCGTTCCGAAAATCCGTCCCGTTGCATCCTGAGCAGAAGCCAGTACGGGCGCGACCACCACAAGCAATGACAGCAACAACATCCGATGACATTTCATGGCTGTCGTGCCCTTCTTCCCAGTGGCCGGTGTTTCCGTGCCGAGACAATTTTCGCGGGTGCGTTCTGGGCCTCCGGTAGTCCGGTTAGCGACCCTTGCTGCTGTAGCATTCCAAGGAATACGCTCACACCATTCGAGTTTTCGTCCAACCAGAACAAATACCCGCCATCCGCCTGATAGATGACGACGCTGTAAGTCGGGTCGGCAGCGACTTTTACGTTGAGCGGAATTGTGTAGCGCCCGGGGTTCGCCGAATCAGGCGATGCGGTTCCTGCGAAGGTCGCGGTATCGGTCCCGTCTCCTTGCGTGATGCCGAAAATGCCGAAAGGATCGCTGAGGAGCCCGGTACCGCTCAAGGCGCCGCCGCTTACCGATCCCTGCCCAACAAAGTCGAATTCCCAACCCGAAGTTTCGGTCGGAGGCGGGCCGACGTTGTAAGCCTGCGCCCCAAAAGCGTAGTTGCCTGCAAAGCTGGCGGTTGAGTTGTCGGTTTGTGGAATCAAAACTCCAGTCCCGTTGAGAGTATCAAGGTCGGCAAGCAGAGCACCGCCCAATCCGCTGGTCGTGTTATTCGGATCATTCAGGTTGAGATCTGGGTCGGTCATGTAGATCCCGAAGACGCTGATGTCTCCCAGATCTCCCGGCTTAATTGTCAGGCTGCCGTATCCGTTGCTCGCAACGCTGTAGCTGCCCGAGATAGAAGCCCCAGGAACAATAACGCCGTTGTCGAATTCGTTATCGTCCGCAACTCCACTAAAGGTGCCACTGGCGGGAACCGTAAACTGACCTGCCGCAGCATAGAGATTTCCGAATGAGTTGCTTTCTACACCGAATACCGAACTCCCCAGCGAAGCGTTGCTGAAGGTGCCGGTGCCCTGGCCGAACACCGAGCCGACTCCCGAATCGGTGGCATCTACATCGATGGTCCGTATTGCCGCAGGCCCAACGACGTAATAGCTGAGTGATGAGATTGGCAACGTGCTGGCGGTGATGGTGCCCCGCCCGAAAGCATCGGGTCCAGCGATGGTTCCGCTGAAAGACGTTCCCAGCGTCGTAGTCCCGGCATCATCAACGTCGAAAGTACCCGCCAAGGCGCTGCCACTACTCGAGATGGAGAATACGCCTCCATACACGACTGGAGCGCCGCTCGTGTCCACTCCCGAAAGCGTGAAAGCATAGTTCCCGTCGTTGAGAGCGCTCGAAAGCGTCTGCACGTCCATGCTTCCGCTGGACGTTGCTGTGCCATCAAACTGAACGATCATTGCGTGATTCGTGTTCACAAACTGGACGCCCAGAGTTTCGACGCCGCTCACTCCCAAGTTGGGGTTGTTCGTCGTCAGGGTGAGCGTGCCCTGGCCGGTTGTAGCATTCACGGTCAGCGCGGCGCTTCCCGGCAGGATGGCATCGCCGGAAGGCTCAGGGGACTGAATTCCAATACCGTCGTTATAGTCCTGTTCGCCGCCAAGGACGTTGCCATTGCCGTCGACAGTTACTGATCCCGCAAGAGCATAGAAACTCGGCGGCGATGCCACCTCCAACCCGCTCAAGTAAAACGCGTAATGGATCGGTTTGTTGGTCAAGACGAAATCAGCCGGCTCTGCACCTGATGCAACCGTAGCCGTTACCGTGTACGATCCCGCTGATCCATTAGCTGTAAACACCGCTGATGTCGCCACACCGTTCGAGTCGGTTGTGGCGGTGTTCACTCCGCCTGCAAATGTGCCGCTAGCTCCTGTTGTCGGAGTTTCGAATGTGACTAGATCCCCACTCAGTGGGTTGTGATTACTGTCTACCACCGTCACAACAAACGGTGCGGCGAAGGTGCCGTTAACCGTCGCGCTCTGGGGCGTTCCGCTGGTCGCTGCGATCGATACGACCGGGCCGGTTATGTTCATCAGCGTGTAGGTGGCCGGCATCAATGCGCCTAAAGAGGCCGTCACCGTATAAGGCCCGCCGGACATGGTATTTGCCGTGAACACAGACGATGTAGCCACGCCGCTCGAGTTCGTGATGTCGGTTTCCGTGGCACTTGAGTTCGAGGCGAATGTGCCGCTCGCTCCCGCGGCTGGAGCCGTAAACGTCACCGACGATCCGCTCACCGGGTTCTGGTTGCTATCCACCACCGTCGCCACCAGCGGCGCCTCAAACGCTGTGCCAATTTGTGCGTCTTGCAGGGATCCGCTCGTTGCCGCGATCGCCGCCGCCGGCCCGGAGGTATTGGTCAGATTGAAGGTTATGGTGGCGATCGCTCCGGCCACGCTGGCCGTTACCGCATCGGCGCCGATCGTTCCATTCGCGGTGAACGTCGACGACGTGGCCACGCCGCGGGCGTTGGTCGTGTCAGTTTCTGTGTTTGTTGAAGTCGAGGCGAACGTGCCGCTCGCCCCAGTCGCCGGAGCCGTGAAAATCACGAAGGCGCCACTCACCGGCGATCCGCCCATCGTCACCGTCACCACCAGCGGCGCTGCAAATGCCGTGTTGAGCGCAGCACTTTGCGGTGTTCCGCTCGTCGCCGCGATCGATTCCGATGGAGTATTGAAGTTCGAGCTATTGCAGCTCGTCAAGGAACCCAAGGACAAGAAAATTAAGAGGATGCCAGCGTAAGCCTGGCCGTTCATAGCGATTCCCTTTCTGGCCCATCCTCTGGCGGACTCGCTCATGTGCCTGCGGCGACACCGGGAACGGAATTCCGACTCGGGCACGTCATACACTCGGCACCCTGTCGCTCTTGAGAGTTGAGGATCGCGGTCCGATATTAGATGGGATCCAAAGTGTTGGCGCCCAGTCTACTACGCATTTCGCGGGAACCGGATATCGAAGTGCGTAACCTAACTCCCGGTCATATGCCGAAGCGGATCTGGGATTTTTCATGTACTGCACCAGACGAGCTTCGAGATGCGGGCCGCTTGCTGGCCATCACGGGCTAGATTTGCAGCGCAACCGCTCCTCGCTCCTCGTTGGTCAAGGTGCGGTGCGCACCAACATAGCCACATAGGCAACGAAACACCGGACAGCCGAGAAGCTGGAAATTGATGCCGCGTATAAACTCTAAGCCGGTTGAGATTCCCTGCAGCATGGACCTTAATTACTTGCCGGTACCCGTCAGATTCGAAATCTGCGGGCTGTTCACGGCGTTATCCGACACCTGCAGGGTCCCCGTTGTTGTTCCCACCACGGTTGGAGTGAATACGACGTCGATGGTGCAGGTGGCGTTGGAAGTTAGGCTCGCCCCGCAAGTCGTCGAGGTGACACTGAAGTCGCCAGTCGTCGAAATCACAATGTTTTGAAGCATTACTGTCTGGTTGTTGGCGAGCTTAAACACCTTCGCTGCGCTCGTCGAGCCGACATTCGTTTTTGCGTACGTCGCGGTCGCAGGTGTTAACGCCGCCTGGGCTTTCCCCGTGCCGGACAATGAAATTGTCTGAGGACTGTTCGCACCGTTGTCGTTGATGGAAAGCGTCCCCGTCAGAGGCCCAGCCTGGAGAGGTGAGAACGTAACGCTGATCGTGCAACTCGCTCCCGCAGCCAACATGGTGCCGCAGGGTTTCTTGCCGGTCGTGTACCCGAAATTAGCACCGATGGTGATGCCGCTGATATCCAGTGTTACGCTGCCAGCGTTGCTGAGTGTGACTGTCTTCGCCCCGCTCGTCGCCCCCACCACGACCGTGCCAAATGAGAGAGAGGACGGCGATACACTGATACCGGTAGCGAGCGGGTTCAGGGCGAGGCTCAATGTCGTCGTGTTCGTGAAGCTACCAGATGCGCCCGTAATGGTCACGATGGATGTTCCCGTGGTAGCTGAAGTGCTGGCCGTCAGAGTCAGGGTGCTGGTAGAAGTTGTAGGATTCGGCACGAACGCTGCTGTCACGCCATTCGGCAGAGCGGAAGCAGAGAGTGAAACGCTGCCGGTGAACCCGCCTGTATCTGTAACCGTGACGGTGCTGCTGCCGCTACCACCCTGTGTCATCGCTACGCTGCCCGGCGAGGTTGAAAGCACGAAACCCGGGCCCGCTGGTCCCACCAGGGCAGTGATCAGGCCACTCGCGTTCGGGCTTCCCCAGCCGGTTGCCAGGTCGTAGCCGACGGTTGTGGGAAGGCCGTTGCTGCCGCTGACGATATCGTTAAAATCGGTGTCATATCCCGACCCTGTGCCAAAATTGTAGATGGCCGGGTTAATAAATCCGACAGGCGGAAGGCCGTTCAGAGCCCCCTGCTCATTCGCTAGCGCAATGTAGCCGGCCCACATGGGTGACGCAAAGCTGGTTCCACCGTATTCGTTGGCGGTGCAGCCGGATTGGTCGGCGCAGACGTAAAAAGAAAAATTCGCATTGGCGGAGACGTCCGGGACGTCTCTATAGGTTGTGGACCCGTCGTTGGCCGCCGTGATTACTCCCGGGAGTTGCTGCCAAGTCGGGATCAGAACGTTGTCGCCCCAGCCGCCGCCACCGTCGACCCAAGCGGTTTCCGAAGCCCAGGCCCCGCCCGGGCCGGTCGTTTCCAAGTCTGTTCCGCCGACCGCCTGGACATAAGCGGAATTCGGAGGCCATAGAGCCGAGCCCTCAGATGCTCCACTATCACCGGCCGCATTAAAATACGTCTGACCCTGCGCGGCCATCTGCTGGAAGTATTGATCGTCGGTGCTGGGATCCAGCGGACTCCAGGTCCACGAAGCGCTCAAGTTCAAAGGCAATGGAGTGTCCGTTGCCATAGCAGCTAAAATGGCGGTGTCGCTTGAACCCACGTACATGTACACCGTGGTTATGCCCGGAGCCATGCCCCCCGCTTGCGTGATGTCAAGAGTCTGTTCCGTATCGTCGCAGCTGGGATAGACGCAGTTTATGCTGGTTCCATCCGTGGAAATGCCAACCACCGCGAAGTTTCTGGTTTGTCCAGCGTTCTGGTAGTAGGTATTTACGTCGGCAATATCGAACCCGGCGTACTCCAGCAGGCCGATGTTCTGGCCAGCACCGGTCAGAACCGTTCCCTGGTAGTAGGCCGCGCGCATGTCGCTGCCGCAGAAGGACTCGTCAGGACACGAGCCCGTGGCAGCATTCGCGTGCACTTTGAAATTCCTATGTACGAACATCGGACGCGGGATCGAATAATTGTCCAGACCCGAGATGTGCCATAGCTGGAACGGCAGGTCCACCGTGGGCTCGCGGTCGGGAGCGTAAAATGTGCGGTTTTCCGTGGGGTGCTGATAGACGCCCATGCTTACATGGAAAGCTTTCTCGATGTTCGCTACCGACCCCATGAGCTGCACGTCCCTAGCATCGAGAGATCCGCGGAGCATCGTAAATCCGCTCGCCTTCGCGAAGCTAAGCAGGGCGTTGTAATCTTCCTGGCTGGGACCAAACCTCGCGGTAAATTCTGACGGCGTCACGTAGTGACGATAGGAGGGGCTGTGAGGATCGGAGACTTCTTTTACGAATTCTTCCAGTCCCTGCTGATCACGCAAGGCCAGAACAACGTCGAAGTGCAGCATCTGTGTTGCGGGGAGTTGCCCAACTAATTTTGCTTCCCCATTGACAACCGCTTCACGCACATGACGCGTTAATAGGGTCCGTGACTGCGCCTGGGAAACAACGTTCACGACCGCCAATATCGCGGAGACGGTAAGCAGGAGTATGCTTAACCTTCGAATCATGACTTCCCCTCTACCGGGAACTTGCGTTTCAGTTTTGATCGAGCGTTAACTGGGGAGGCAAACTTCAGAGGGCGAATATTACGCCTCTTCTATCGTAAACGCAACAGCGTACTCGGCGGAAGCTTATTTGGCTGCTTGCTGAGTAGTGAGTTCGTCACACCGCAAAGGTCATGTATGCCGGGCGAGCGCTCGTGCCGTCACAGAACAAGGCGGGATTCCCTCAAAATCTGGGGCCTTTATTGCAGCGCGCAAGGATTAAGACATGCGTACCCCTGATGCCAGCGTTTTGCGCTAACAGTGCAAAGTTTTGCCTCGCATGGAATCTCTTTTGCCAAGGAGCGATTCGACCTGCTGTTCTGGTTCGGAAATGATTAGTGACACTCGGGCAGAGTGTAGAAATGCAAGTTCGTGATTACCTCACCCCGCAGCTCCTGCTGCGGGCTCGTCTCAACGAGGAGTTGAAGAGTGTTAACAATCTATCGGACCAGTAGGCATTTGTGCTGTTTCGCGTCCCCAGCCCTGTGGAAATCAACCGGCACGCCTACCGACGAGTACAAACGCTTGACAGACTCGGGGGAACATACTAGTTTGCATTGGCTGGTTCAGGCCACGCTGATTCGCAGCGTGGCTTTTTTCTGTATGCTACAAAGACAACGCCGTAGGTAAACCTTGGCGGTTTTCATGCGATCTAGGTTTGACTTATCATCCTGTTGCTCGCGGCGGTGGAAGTATCGATTCTCCGCCGCGTTCAGGATCATGTTTTGTGCTGCGAATTCCGCGCGGGATAGAAGATTGAAATTGGGAGAATGAAAAAATGGTGCGTTTGTTGGCGACTATTCTGATTATCTGTTGTCTTGCGGCGCAACTGTGCGCTCAATCCTCGAAAGACCAGCCCTCAAAAGAACAAACTGCGAACCATGAAGCCTCGAAAGATACCGGATCTGTCGGCCAGACAACTGCCTCGCCGTCCGCGAACACCCAGTTTCCGCTGGAGGCATTCCAGGAATTTTCTGCCGTAATGATCGGGAGCGTGATGCCTGGTGATGAGCAGGAGCGGCGTATTTACCGTTCCGGCAAGCTGATAAGGGTACCGGGCCCGGAAGGGCGTAACTTCATCATTACAAATCTCAATACCGATGAAAGCTACGGGGTGGCGGCAACAGGGTGCATGCATGACCGTCATGCCCACATGCTTTCCCTTCCGTTCTCCTATGTAGGATTCGACCCCACGGTGCAGAGTGTGGCCGCCGGGCAAGAGACGGTCGACGGCCACTCCTGCAAGATTGTGGACGTCACTCTTTCTTCGAAGAAATTTATGAAACCCACCAAGCTGAGATTATGGGAAGCGGACGATCTGCAAGGCTTTCCAATCAAAGTGCAGTTTCTGCGGGGATTCGGACACGACCCCGTGATTCGCTACAAAGATGTGTTCTTGGGCCCGCAGGATCCTACACTCTTCATCTATCCGAATTCCTGCGACGATTCCCCGGGGAACAACAAGTCGCTATCAAAGGCATCGCCAGGAACCAAGAAACCACCCGCAAAACCCTCCGGTACTCCGCAAAACTGAGTTGTGGTAGCACGCGGCTCCCGAAACTGGGAAACAATTCTCACTTGTTCCATAAACGGCACGGATTCACTCGTGCCATTACGTTGTTCGTCATGTGTCTGCACTTTGGCGCCTGAATGCCGAGCCGCATGCCCAGAAAAGCCAGTTCGAGTGTTAAGAAAAATCGAAATGTCAGGTGATAAACTGATAAGGATGTCCTTGATTCGCCGCCTGGTGTGCATTGTCTGCTTGAATGTTGTAGGCTTGGCTGCAGTAGCACCGGCCAAGGCCGCTGCGCCTCCCAATATCATTCTGATCACGCTGGACACGACCCGCGCCGACCGCATGGGGTTTCTGGGTTCGAAGCGTGGGCTAACGCCGAACCTGGACGCGCTGGCCAGCGATTCCGTGGTTTTCACCCACGCCTACTCCCAGGCCCCATTTACTGCACCATCGCATGCCACCATCCTCACAGGCACGTATCCGCAGTTCCACCAGGTCGAGGATTTCCAGGTCCCTCTCGGCAAAGACCTGCCCTATGCGCCGGCGATTTTGAAGGCCCACGGATATGACACCGCCGCCTTCGTCGGTTCCATTGTTCTCGATCCGTCACAAGGACTCGCGGCAGGCTTTAACCGGGGATTCGACACCTACGATGCCGGCTTCCACCTGGCGCGTCCGGGAGAGGACCATTACAGTTCTACTGACCGCCGTGCAGCTGTGGTGGTAGAACACGCTCTCGCCTGGTTGAGCACACACCCATCCGGCCCGTTCTTCATGTGGGTACATCTCTACGACCCGCACTTCCCCTACGAAGCTCCCGATCCTTTCGGGGCCCGGTACAAATCGGAGCCCTACGATGGCGAGATCGCCTACTCTGATTCCGCTCTGGGAAAATTGCTGGACCACTTGCGCGCGCAAGGACTTTACAAAAACTCGGTGGTTGCCATGATGTCCGATCACGGCGAGTCGCTGTGGGACCACGGGGAAGAATTCCACGGATTTTTTCTCTATGATGCAACGATCCACGTGCCTCTCTTGCTGAAGCTGCCGGAAGATCGTTTTGCCGGGAAACGAATCGGCAGCCACGTCGGACTGGTGGATGTGTTGCCGACGATTTTGCAGGCGGTGGGGATCGAGGTTCCGCCACAAGTGCAGGGAGAGTCGCTGCTCGGAATAATGGGTCCGAAGCCGGCGGGCGCTGCCACTAGCGGGATCCCGGCGTCACCCGCGGATCGGCCGCAATACGCAGAAACTCAGTATGGGGTTCGCGCCTATGGATGGAGTACCATCCGTTCCGTACGCACCGGCAAATATTTATTTATTGAAGCGCCGCGCCGGGAGCTTTATGACATGGTAGCGGACCCGAAGGCCGAGCATGACCTATCAGCCTCATCCAAGGCCGTGGCAGACACGTTACAAGGCCAACTGGATGCCTTCTGGCGTAAGACGAGCAAAAGCGAGGAAGCGCCTGTCTCGGTCAACGATCCTGAAGCGCAGGAGAAACTGGCTGCCCTCGGCTACACGGCAACGACCAGCGATTCTCTAGCGAACGCGGCTAAGGAGGTCGGCGCCGACCCCAAGGACAAAATCGAGATTGGCAACATGATGGGAGAAGCCAACTACCTGCTTGAAGTAACACGCTTCAACGACGCCGCTGCCCTGCTGCAGAAAGTCATTGCCAAAGATCCGACTCTCTGGATTGTCTATGCCAAACTGGGGGCGACCGAGTTTAACCTTCACAACATTCCCGAGTCGGTGAAGGCGAGGCGCAAGGCGGTGGAATTGAACCCGGATTCGGTCAACTTGCATTTCGAACTTGGCCAGGTATTAGTACAGGCAAAGGATTACGAAGCGGCGGTGCCTGAGTTGGAAATTGTTGAAGCGAAAATGCCGGAATCGTTCAAAACCCATGTCCTGCTCAGCGTTGCCGATTCCAGGACAGATCGACTACCCCAAGCCATCAAGGAATGCGAAGCAGTCCTCTCAGTTGTGCCCGAAGAATATGGAGCCAACATGCTTCTTGGGCGCGATCTCGTACTCTCAGGAAATCCGGATGCCGCTCTGCCCAGGTTGATGAAGGCAGCTTCGATTCGGCCCTCCGCACCCGCTCCGCACCTGCTTCTGGCTGATGCCTATACCAAGTTAGGACGCAATGACGACGCCGAACGAGAGCGGAGCGAGGCTGAGAGTCTGGAATTGAAGGGGCCAATGTCGGCGCCAAACGAGCCCTAGCCGTCCGCGCAGCAGATCCGGCCAAGTACCCATACGAGTACTTATAGAACGCTCGCTCGTAAACAGGCTCAGGCTGCGATTTTTTCGGTGATAATTCTGGTGGAGGGAATCTTCCACACAATTCTTGCTATCTCCATGACTCGACGTTTGGCATGCATAGCTAGTCTGGCGCTCTGCCTGGTGGCGAGCGCGCAGGCGGTGTTTCTGCCCACGCCGCCCGATCCCTCCCAGCCTAATATTATTCTGATCACGTTGGACACGACCCGCGCCGACAGGATGGGGTTCCTGGGCTCGAAACTGGGTTTAACTCCCAACCTGGACTCGCTGGCCCTCGATTCCGCAGTATTCACTCACGCTTATGCGCAGGCTCCTTTGACGCCAACTTCTCATGCGAGCATTCTGACGGGCACGTATCCACAATTTCACCAGGTGAACGATTTTCATGAGCCGCTAGCGGCGGATCTGCCCTATGCTCCGGCGATCCTGCACGCTCACGGATATCACACCGCGGCCTTCATTGGCGCGATCGCACTGGACCCGGATCCAACCTACGCACCAGGCTTCGACCGCGGATTCGAAACCTACGATGCCGGCTTCCACAACGAGGGCCCAGGAGCAGACCGTTACAGCACTGTCCAACGCCGCGGAGAGGAAGTGGTGGCGCATGCCCTGGCATGGCTGGACAAGCACCCAGAGGGTCCTTTTTTTATGTGGATCCACCTCTACGATGCGCACGACCCGTATGATCCGCCGGAGCCCTACAAGACCCGGTATGCGTCGGCGCCCTACGATGGGGCGATCGCATACGAGGATGCGGCGGTCGGGAACCTGCTGCGGCAACTAAAATCGCGCGGTCTGTACGACGGAGCGGTGATGGCGATAACGGCCGATCACGGAGAATCGCTGGGAGCCCACGGCGAAGATACGCACGGGATTTTTCTCTACGATGAAACCATCCAGGTTCCGCTGCTGATCAAGCTTCCGATGAGGCCGCGACGGCCGGATACTGAAGGAAAACGGATCGCAGCTCGGGTCGAACTAGTCGACATATTGCCAACGCTCTTGCAAGAAGTTCGGATTGAGATTCCGAACGAGGTACAGGGTGAATCGCTGCTGCCGTTAATGAAGTTGGAAAGTGATCCGATCGTGGAGAAGACTTGGCGCGACCGGGCAGCGTATGCCGAGTCGGAGGTTCCGCGGATCGAGTTCGGCTGGAGCGCGGAGCAATCGTTGCGCACAGGCAAGTATCTGTACATCCAGGCACCGCGCCCGGAGTTATATGACGTAGCGGCAGATCCAAAAGCGGCCCGCGACCTGGCATCGTCATCCGTGGCGGTGGCCGACACGCTGGCAAGCCAACTGGAGACTTTCCGAAAGAAAACCACCAGTCACCGGGAAGCTACCCGCAATGCCGCTTTGGACCCGGCAGCACAGCAGAAACTGGGAGCGTTGGGATACATGGCGGCGGGTAATAGTGCTTCGGAGGGATCGGCCGCCGATCATGCCGCCGATCCAAAGGACAAAATCGAAATTGCCGACCTGATCCATCGGGCCTTCTTGCTGGCCGATGGTCGCCGCGACCAAGAGGCCATACCTGTGTTGCAGCAACTGATTGCCAAGGATCCTGATGCGCCGTTTGCCTATGCACTCCTGGGCCAGTGTTTCCTATCCCTGAAGCAATATTCCCGGGCGGTCCCTGTGTTGCGCAGGGCTGTACAAATGCGGCCGGACATGACGATTACACATTTCCATTTGGCTAATGCACTGCTGGGAACGAAAGATTTTGACGGAGCGGCGGACGAGTTGGAGATTGTCATAGCCAGGATGCCGGATTTCGAGGAAGCGCATCAGTTGCTGGAGACGGCCTATGCACAAGCGGGTCGCATTCCGAAGGCGATCGAGGAATGTGAAAAAGTGGTCGAATCAGATCCGGATGACTACGGAAGCGAGTTACTTCTTGCACGACTGCTGGTAGCATCGGGAGATCCCGCCGCTGCTTTGCCCAGGCTGAAGAAGGCGGTTTCGCTGCAACCCGCCGCACCTGATCCACACCGGTTGCTGGCTGAAGCCTACGTCAAGTTAGGACGAAATGACGATGCAGTCCGCGAGCGTGCTGAGGCAGAGCGATTGCAGGCGAACCCACAGCCGGGCGGAGCGAATCCGAATGAGTAGAGCCGTTGTTCCAGCGTCTCTGATCGGCTCGAAGCACGTGGTGCTGACCGTTCCTCCCCATTTATCACGATTTCAGTAACGCTGGGGCGCTGTGCTTCACTCGCCACCAGGACCTTACATGACTTGCGGCCTCCGAGAGTGCGCCGATGCTTCGATAAGCCGACACAGAGCAAGACCACTACCGGATAAAAAAACAGCCCCGCATTTCTGCGGGGCTGGCTCAAAGTCAGACCGTGTTATTCCTTGCCGGTGCCCGACAGATCCGATACCTGCGGGCTGCCCACTGCGTTATCCGATACCTGCAACGTCCCCGTCTCCACACCCACTCCAGTGGGAGTGAACACCACGTCGATGGTGCAGGTGGCGTCGGAGGTTAGTTGCGACTGGC
>JASHQM010000223.1 GCA_030039165.1 Candidatus Sulfotelmatobacter sp.
ATAAAAGAACTTACTTTGGAGGTCCTTGCCTTGAAGGTACCCTTCGGAGAACCGCGCGCTGATGAAAAGCGCTATTCAGGAGCTCCGAATCTAGTCCCGTGGCCGGGACAATTAAGGGCGAAAAGCCCTACCAATTCGTTAGATGCCGGACGGCGACGAGAGTTGCAAAAACATGCCCGGCTAGCCACACTACTCTCGGTTCATTGTTTATAGCAGAGGAAGGCGGTTGAGCGCAAGGGGAAGTTTACAAAGTTGGTTCCGCGCAGTAAGCCTTACTTTTTCGTCTGTTTTCCAATCCTCCTCATCTCCTCCGGCGGGTGGCCCATCCTTAGGCGTTCTTGATTTCACCACCTCTGAGGGTGCCCCACCCTTGCGGTCTTTGCAAGGGTGGGAATCTCGGACCTAGATTTCTCGGCCTGAGGAATTGAAGAATTGAGGAATTGAGGTCCGTACCCCCCACCCTTTCGCACAGAACGCGAAAGGATGGGGCACCCTCCGGGCGAATGGCGCAAACCGAAAACGTGGTCAGAAGGATGGGCGCCCACTCAGGGCAGGCTCCCCAGGGCGGCTGTCCCCACATTCAAAATGCCATGGGGTGTCTTGCTACTACTCCAGCGACTTCGGGTCGGATTTGTTCTTCGGCGATTTCTTATCCAGCAGCGACACCAGTTCGCTGGCGCACGGAGGAATAGCCACCTTGTGTTCCACGATGATCTCTTTCGCGGTCAGCTTCTGGCCGTACAGTTTTTCGTTGGCGCTGCCGTCGGAGCGCAGCGTGGAGCCTTCGAGGGAGATCCCGGCGAACAGGCCTTTATTGCGCGAATAAGACAGAATCTCCGCGTTCATGACGATGTCGGTTGCGCCTTCAGCGGTGCGGCCCTTAGGACCGGCCGCGGCGGAAGCATCAGCTCCGAGCTTTACTTTGCTCGAGAGCAGCGAGCGCGCACCTTTGGGATTCATCACCAACAGAACGAAATCTGTGGCCTGACCGCCGAGCTGGAATCCGATGCTGACGCCTTCGAGCGCATACAAGGCCGGCGGGCCCCAGGGCCCCGTGTAGTGTTCGCCGCCGCGGCAGAGCATAAGGCCGCGGCCATAGCTGCCACCGATGCCGAACGCTCCTTTCTTCACCGAGGGAAGCACGACGACGCATTCCGCTTTGTCGAGCAGGTCCTGCGGAATGTCGTCTGGAATGTCGAGAATCTCTTTCATCACCTGGCCGGCGTCTTTGCAGCGATCGACTTCATGCTCGTCGTCGGCAGCGAAAGTGGTGGACACGGCAAGGCAGAGTGTAAGGAGGCAGGCTGCAATTTTCGTAGGCTTCATTTGACTTGCTCCGATGTGTTTTGCAGGTGAATTGTGTACGGCTCATCATCTTAAAACTTTTTTAAGAAGTTGCAGTGTGGAATTTCGTGTGCGGGAGTCATGGGAGTAAAGGAAAAACTTTGCCTTGCAACCTTTAGCCGACCCGCGACAACTGCAAAACCTGTGTGGTCGTACAAGGCCAGGCACGTCCTCCAGAGTGCTCCTTTTGTAACTTGGCACTCCTGTTGAAATGCCTCTAAAGTCGAGGGAATCGGGTAGTTCAGAGGCTCGAGATTCGGCATCCGGCGTGCATCTAACCATGTGGGAACGTGTTTTTAGGCCGGGTGCCGGGAAAATTTTGGACTCTTTGGGAATGAAGTACATACGTATCGCCGGTGGGTTTTGCGCGCTGCTCGCAGCTTTCGGGCTAGTCTGCGCCTTCCCTGGCTTAGCCCAGGCACAGGCCTACGCCAGCACTGCCTCCGCTCTTCCCTATACGGGGCCATCAAATAGCGGTAATAGTAATGATGACAACCCGCAGAGCGGTTCCCTGCTCACCATCCACAAGCGGGTCGACGAAGTTAACGTGCTGTTTATTGCAACGGACAAGCATGGAAAGTTTGTGCGTGACCTGACTCAAGGCGACTTCACCATACTCGACGACCATAAGCCGCCGCAATCCATTGTGAACTTCCGCCGCGAAACAGATCTGCCGCTGCATCTTGGGCTGTTGATCGACGTGAGCGGATCAGTGAACAGCCGCTTCGATTTCGAACAGGAAGCGTCCGTCAGTTTCCTGCAGCACACGATTCGCACGGGATTCGACAAGGCTTTCGTTGTCGGCTTCAACACGCAGAGCCAGATGGCGCAGGATTTCACCGACAATGTCCAGTTGCTTTCGGCGGGCGTGCACCGCTTGCAGGATGGCGGGGGCACGGCTCTCTATGACGCCATTTATCGTGCGTGCAAGGAAAAATTCTTGAAAGACCGGCCTGATCATCCGGCGCGCAAGGCGATCATAATCGTCAGCGATGGGGAAGATAATCAGAGCGATGTCTCGCGCGCGCAGGCGATTGAAATGGCGCAGCGGGCGGAAGTCATCATTTATGCCATTTCAACCGACGACAGCGGCTTGATCCTGCGCGGCGACAGAAATCTGCAGCAGCTTGCCGATTCCACTGGCGGGCGCGCGTTCTTCCCCTTCAAAATGAAGGATATTACCCACTCGTTCGCCGCCATTGAAGACGAGTTGCGTAGCCAGTACGTCGTCTCTTATCGGCCGGCAGACTTTGACGCCGATGGGCGCTACCGCTCGATCGAAATTTCTGCGTTGAAGAAAGACTTGCAGGTGCGGGCGCGCAAGGGGTACTTCGCTCCGCAACAGTAAGAGAGGCTTCGGGCCTCAGCTTTCTGGCTTCAGGGCTGGATTCAACTTTTCGGCAAAAAACCCTCCCTATTTTCCAACCTCAGTGAAATAAGTCGGCCGCACTTTCGACTCGTCCTTAAGCGCTCTCACGTTGAGCTCACCGGCTTTTCTCTTATCCAGCCGGTCAAACTCGGCGGCCATAAACTTCATCCACTCGTCCTTGGAGACTTTCCCATTTTTGTCTCCATCCATCAGCAGCAAGAGTTGGGTGGCGTGCGGTTCGGCAATGGCCAGTTTGTCCTGCGGCCTTGGAACCGACGCCTTTTGCGCGAAAGAGGTTGG
This sequence comes from Candidatus Sulfotelmatobacter sp., assembly GCA_030039165.1. GTDB lineage: Bacteria > Acidobacteriota > Terriglobia > Terriglobales > Acidobacteriaceae > Sulfotelmatobacter. The sequence goes on from JASHQM010000223.1 coordinate 3,014, forward strand.
GGCGAGAGCGGCAAGGGCCAGCCCTGCCGCCACAGGTAGAGTCTTTGTCGTCATGTTGATGCGAAGTAACATGTTCGGCGTCCTCCTAAAACCTGGCGCGGCGTTGCCGCTGATCGGCACACCCCGCGCGAGGCAGGCAAAATCACTTGAAGCGGGATGCTGAACCCTCGTCGTGATTGTGCTCTGCCTGAGGAATAGTTGAGTCAGAGACCTAAGGAAGTCCAATAGAAAAAATAAATACTTTCTAAAGATTTTGTGGATGGGGTCATATCAAACGCATCCCGCTCGAGAGTCTGCTTGGTTTGCGCGCGCGGCAGGGGTGTGCTAACGTCCCATTTATTCTCCAAGATTGTTTGCAAGGAGCGGCCCATGGTCGGCATCATCGTGCTGGTAATTCTAGTTGTCCTCGTTGTAGTGCTCATCGGCATGTACAACGGCCTGGTGCAGTTGCGGGTGCGCTGCGACTCCTCGTGGTCGGACATCGACGTGCACTTGAAACGGCGGCATGATCTGATTCCGAACCTGGTGGAAACTGTCAAAGGCTACGCAGCGCACGAAAAAGGCACATTCGAGAACATTGCCAAGTACCGCTCCCAGGCCATGCAGGCAACCACGCCTGAGGGCAAGGCCATCGCGGAGAACCAGCTCACCGGCGCGCTGAAAAGTTTGTTTGCTGTGGCTGAGAATTATCCTCAATTGAAGGCCTCGGAGGAGTTCACTCAACTGCAAGGGTCATTGAGCCAGGTCGAGGATTCCATCCAGAATTCCCGCCGCTATTACAATGCCGTGGTGCGCGACTTGAACACGAAAATTCAGTCCTTCCCTACCAACCTTATTGCTAACATGTTCGGCTTTACGCCGCGCCAGTTCTTTGAGACCACCGAAGCCGACCGGGAGCCGGTCGCGGTGAAGTTTTAGCTAGGAGCCGTGTCGGAGAACATCGAAATAGTGGTTTTCTCCCTCGTCCTCGTACTCACCGGTAACAGTCAGTCCGACAGCAGAGAGCTTCGTCCGGTATTCTGCGGCCCCCAGCGAACGGGATTCGAGCCCCGTCATCGCATCGTTCCAAACGATCGGCTCAGGGGGAGACGTAAACAGCAGCCGGCCGCCGCGTACCAAGATCTTGGAGATCTTGAGCATCAGCCGCCGCTGTTCTTCGGGCGAAAGCAGGAAGAAGAGTCCCCACGCGAGTACGCCATCGAAGGCCCGATCAAAAAATCTCGATTCCTGGACGGATTCGCAAGCAACTGGTACGCCTGGCAGGTTATGACGAAACGCCTCAACGAAGGAAAATGATGCATCGATCGCATAGACGTTCAGACCCTCCATAACCAGGACTTCTGTTATAGGGAACCCAGGCCCGCAGCCTAGATCAATCACAGCGGCCCCAAAAGGAAAAGTTCGGGCCCATTCACGCACGCGCTTCACTCCGATGGCTTGCGAACGGGTCCGCGCGCTGCCCCTTCCTGCCAGAAACTCAGCAGCGACCGCTTCGTATCCATTGGACTGATCACTCACTGTTTTTAACTGTTGCTCGGAGATCCCGCGCCTCATGGCAACATTTCCTGAGATCTTCCATTGTGGCGATCCCGCGAGAGGCAGACTTCAGATAATCTGCGATACTTTCTAATGTCATGATAATGAACACGACTCCTGGAAGAAAACCTAGACCAGTCCGCCTGCTGGCCTGTTTAGTCCTCTTGAGTGCACTTCCGGTGCTCGCCCACGCGAAATCCTGGCGCGTCTCTAACTTTCAGGACACAATCACGATAAACAGCGACGGCAGCGCGCTGGTAAACGAAAGCATCACGCTCAACTTTGTGGGCGAGTGGCATGGCATTCATCGCACCATTCCTATCGAATATCCGGGACCGAACGGCACGAATTATGAGCTTTTCATCAACGTCGTCAGCATTACCGACGAGAGCGGCGTGAAGCTGAAATACGATTCGTCGTCCTCGGGCGCGTACCGCGATCTGAAAATCTACATTCCGAATGCGGTCGATACGGCACGCACGGTGAATATCTCCTACAAAGTCCGCAACGGCACGCGCTTTTTCGAACAGTACGACGAGTTTTATTGGAACGTTACCGGCAACGACTGGCCGGTGCCCATCGATCACGCCTCCGCTATGGTTCAATTCCCGGCTGCGGCTGCGGGATCGTTGCGTGCACAGGCGTTCACCGGTGTTTACGGCTCGACCGAGCGCGACGCTACAGCCCGCATCGATGGCGCTCTGGCGGAGTTCGATACCACAAATCCTCTGCCTATGCGGGGCGGGCTAACCATCGATGTGTATATTCCGAAGGGCATTCTGGAAGCCCCGAGCGCGTTCACGAAATTCTGGTGGTTCGTAATCAGCAATCCAATCGTGCTGCTTCCGTTGGGTACGCTGGTTGTGATGTTCGGGCTGTGGTGGACAGTCGGGCGCGATCCCAATCCTAGTGAGTCAGTGGCGCCGATGTATGAGCCACCGAAGGGCATGTCGCCCGCCGAAACCGGCGCGCTGCTCGACGACCGCATTCATCCGCGCGACATTACCTCGACGATTGTCGATCTTGCCGTGCGCGGCTACTTGAAGATTGAAGAGACCAACGACGCCGGGATAGTTTTTCATCACAAAGATTACATTTTTCATCTGCTAAAACCGCAGGGCGAATGGAAAGACCTTGAACCGCACGAGCGCGTGATGCTGGGGAACATTTTTGCCGCGGGAAATGACACGCGCCTTTCCAGCCTGAAAAACCGCTTCTATACAGCCGTGCCAACGATTCGCGAAGACATTATGGCGGAACTGAAGAGCAAGGGCATCTACATGCTCGATCCGGATTCGGCCAATGGATATAGCATTGTCGCGGGAGGTGCAGTTCTCATGTTGTTCGCCGCGCTGCAACTGACGCACGTGGCCGATTTTCTGAGCTCGATTCCGCTGTTGATCGGGAGCGTGGCGATTTCGGCCGTGATCTGGTGGCTATTCGCACGAGTCATGAGCGCGAAAACGCTGCAAGGGGCGCGTACACACATTGCCGTGCTGGGATTTCAGGAGTTCATGAATCGCGTGGATGGCGAACGGCTGAAAACCATGCCGGCAGATACTTTTGAAAAATTTCTTCCTTACGCGATGGCGCTGGGGGTAGAGCATCACTGGGCGCAGGCGTTTGCCGGAATTGTGAAAGATCCTCCGAGTTGGTACGCAGCGCCCGCCGGCTACGCTTACGGTTACGGAACCGGCATGATGTTCAATCCGATTCTGTTTTCGAGCGCGATGCACGGCATGGCCAGCGATATGCATCAGGTGTTCGTGTCGGCGCCGCGCGCCAGTTCGACGGGATCGGGATGGGGCGGGGGTGGTGGATTCGGCGGAGGCGGCGGATTTTCCGGCGGAGGGTTCGGGGGTGGCGGCGGCGGGGCGTTTTAGGGATCAGGGATCGGGGGCCAGGGATCAGGAAGGCAAGCGGGAGTCTGCAAATCCTGAGCGCAGCGAAGGATCTGCGAGTCTGGCGCGCCCGGAGAGACTCGAACTCCCAACCCTCAGTTCCGAAGACTGATGCTCTATCCAGTTGAGCTACGGGCGCGTGCTGGCTATTTTACGGCAAAAACCATCATCGATGCCCGGAGCAGAACCGAGATGCTGGCTGACTCCGCGTTCACAAACGCTGGGTCAGCCCGCGGCCGAAGCCAGACTTGCAGGAGCAAGAACCGCTATCCGGTCGGCGCACGTTGGCGCTTCTTCAAGGAAGGTTCGAGACGATACACTCCTCACTCGTCGATCCTTCGCCTGGGGCTGAAAGACTTATGCCGCCTTACGATATTCAAGACAGCACTGCAGAATTTGCATCCCTCATAAGACAGATCACTGAAGAAATTCGACTGCTGGTTTTTGAACTGCGAAAGATCAGGGATACGCTGAATGAGGTAGGTGGCCGACAGGACCATCCTTCGGAAAACTGAATTTTCGCGCAAGAATTCCGGTCGCTCACTTTCTCTGCAAAGAAGCGAGATAGTGATGCGTCCCCGCAAAAAGCAGGGGCCGGGCAGCGCCCGACCCCCTTGTTCAAAACTCGATCGTCTCGCTCGCGGCCGCTTAGTTCTCGCCGCCGGCCATATTGCTTCCCCACAACGACTCGCTGCCCCACAACGATTCCGATCCCCAGAGCGATTCACTGCCCCAGAGAGATTCGCTTCCCCAAAGCGATTCAGATCCCCAAATTGCATCCGAACCCCAGAGGGATTCGTTGGCTGAGACCACCGCACTCGAACTGCTGTTCGCAGCCACCGCAGTGCCGCCGACGAATTGCGAAGCGCCCCACACGGCTGCATTCGACCAAGTGGCCGACGTGTTCCACACCGCCGAGGGATCGTCGGTCATGTAGACCTGGTCGGTTTTGGTATTGAACGTGGCGATGGGAGACATCGCGGTCCCCTTGGCGATAGCCGTGCTCTTCAGTGCTGCCTCAATATCTACATAGCCTGCGCCGATCGTGAAGACGTCATATTGATCGGTATATGTGATACCAGTTGTCGGATCGGTGGTGCTGCTCGACTGCGGAAATGTTTTATACGCGGTCAACATCAGGCGCGCTTTCACCTGGTCGGGAGTCAGACTCGGATACGCTTGCAACAGGTCCGCGACCACGCCGCTCACGATGCCGGTGGCCATGCTCGTGCCGCTCAATTGAAAGTAAAGCGGAGAGATTGCACTGCTGCCTCCGTTCACGTAGTAGCTGTAGGGAACCTGGTCAGTAGGAAATTCGCTGTATAGCGTGGAGTTTGGCGCTTCCAGGGAAACCAGAAGATTGCCGGGAGCGACGACATCTGGCTTGACCACCGCATCAACTACCGTTGGACCTTTCGAACTGTAACTGGCGATCAGATCGTCAACCCGTGTTGGCGTGCCCATCGGCTTCATGTCGCCGACAGTGATCACATAAGGATCGTTTCCGGGCGAAGTGACGGTAGCATAGCCGTCGGTGGGCTGATAACGGCCATTATTACCCGCCGCCACTACCACCACGATTCCATTTTTCCACGCCTGCTCGACTGCCTGACACAGCGGATCGAGCTTGTAGCTCTCGTATATGGCACGGCCCAGGGAAAGGTTGATGACTCGAATGTTGTACTGCGATTTCAGTGAGATCGCCTGATCGATGGCCGCGATCACCAAGCTGTCTGTGCCCTCGCCGTTCTGATCGAGCACTCGCAGGTTGACGATGTTGGAATTGGGCGCGATTCCTTTGAATGTCTTGGTGAAAAGCGGACCAGTAGAGCTGAGCCCATCGCTGGCGATGAGACCCGCAACGTGGGTTCCGTGCCCGAATTGATCGTTCGCGCTTGAGTTTCCTGGCACAAACGATTGGTTATACACAACTCGCGACAACGGAAGAATTCCGCGATACAAGTCTGGATGATTGCTGACTCCGCTATCGATCAGCGCCACGGCAATGCCCGTGCCGGTAAAATTCGATTGCCAAGCGTAAGGCGCATTCACGGCATACGCCGCGTTGCTGAGCGAGGGCGACAGCGGACGATCGGAGCTGATGTATACGACATTCGATTGATTCGACAGGCTCTGAATTCCATTGCCATCCAGCACCGCCACGAGGCCATTAACGATGGGCAACTGGCCTAGGATCGTGCCTCCCAGGTTAAGAATGTCGTTTAACACGCAGTCGAGTAGCCCGACCAACCCACTGCAATTCAGCTGCGTTCCCGGAGCGTACTGCACAATGACCTGCACCTGCTGGCTCGGCTGCTGGTTGCGCAGTTCGGGTGAGATTTTCGCGTCGTTGGCGTAGGCGAGCGACGCGCTGACGATCAACAATAGGGCCAGAAGTTTTTTCATTTTCCCCTCAATGCCGAAACCATAGCCGCCCGAGGGCGGGACCTTGCCGAGAGCTAAGAGTGCAGCCGGAATGCCAAATCGACATGCGCTAACTGCTGAAAAATTAATCAGTTAACGAGAGACGCCGCGGCATCGGCGGGACATTCTGTCCTTCTCGCCGTACCCTGGGACAACTTGACGCGCTTTGACGCGCCGAGGCGACAAAGCCAGTATTCTCATTCCGGCCCGAAACGAAGGTAATCGCCAGGGTCGCTTTTCCACGGAAATCCATTCTCCATTCGGCAAGAATTTAAGGAATCTCTCATGCCAGCCGCACGACATCTCGCCACCCGTGTCTACATTGGCGCCATGGCGCTCGCGGCCTTCCTCTGCCTCGCATTCGCGCTGCTTCAGTGGCACTCGACCGATCCTGCCAAGTTCGCCTGTTATCTGGCAGCCGCGGTGCTGGCCTCGTCGCTCAAAGTAAGCCTGCCCGGCGTCGAAGCCACGATGTCGATGAACTTCCTGGTGACTTTGCTCTGCGTCCTCGAGCTCAGTTTGCCGGAAACGCTGCTGATCGGCCTGCTGAAAACGCTCGCCCAGTTTTATTGGAAGCCGGCACGCCGGCTGAAACCGGTGCAATTGGTATTCAACCTGTCGCAGGTGACGGTATCGAGCGCCATCGCCTACGGAACCTACAGATTCTTCTCGGATCATGTTTTTCACGGCGCCATGCCTTTGGCGCTTCTCATGGCAGCGCTCGCGCACTTTGCCTGCAACACCGCTGCGATGTCGACCATCATCGGCCTCACGGAAGACAAGCCGGTTCGTGGCGTCTGGGACGCAACCTACCGCTGGACCTTCCCCTATCACATGGTGGGCGCTGCCATCGCCGGCCTGATCAGCTATCTCAACAGCCACATCGGATGGCAGACCGCCCTGCTGGTCCTTGCGCCGATCTACCTTCTTTATCGCTCTTATTGCCTCTACCTGGGCAAGCTCGAAGCGGATAAGAAACACGCCGAGCAGGTTTCGCACCTGCACCTGCGTACGATTGAGGCTCTCGCTCTCGCCATAGAGGCCAAAGATCAAACCACAGGACAGCATCTTCAGCGGGTGCGCGTCTATGCAATGGAACTGGCCCGCGAACTGGGCCTGAGTGAAGACGAAACCGAGGCCCTGCGCGCGGCCTCCGTGCTGCACGATATCGGCAAGCTAGCCGTGCCGGAACACATCATCTCCAAGCCCGGCAAGCTTACGCCTGAAGAGTTCGAAAAGATGAAAATTCATCCCATCGTCGGCGCCGAGATTCTGGAGCAAGTGCACTTTCCTTACCCGGTCGTGCCCATAGTGCGTGCGCATCATGAAAAATGGGATGGCAGCGGCTATCCCGCCGGACTGCAGGGCGAAGCTATTCCTATCGGCGCTCGCATTCTGACGGCCGTCGATTGCCTCGACGCGCTGGCTTCCGATCGCCAATACCGCAAGGCGCTGCCGCTCGATGAGGCCATGGCCAAAGTCGCTTCCGAATCCGGCATCAGCTTCGACCCGCGCATAGTCGAGATTCTTCAGCGGCGCTACGTGGAGCTCGAGAAGCTAGCCAAGGAACAGCCTTTCCAGTCGCCTCCCAAGTTGTCGACCGATATAAAAGTCGCGCGCGGCCTGGCTCCCGACGCTGGTTTTGCGGAATCGGTCCCGCCCAGCGGTAATGCCGGTGCAGCGCCGAACAGCTCCGAAAACGTGTTCGCTGCGGCCGCCCAAGCAGCTGAGACTCTTTTGGACCTCGCCGGCCGCGTGGGCCCTCTCAGTCTCGAGGACACATTGTCTCTGCTTGCAGTGCGTGTCGACCGTTTGGTGCCGCACGACTCCATGGCGGTCTATATCGTGCGCAACAAAGCGCTTCACGCCGAGTATGCGAGCGGAGAAAACTTCCGCTTGTTCTCTTCCCTGCGAATTCCTATGGGCGAGGGTCTGTCCGGCTGGGTCGCGCAGAATGCGAAGTCGATTCTCAACGGTAATCCTTCCGTCGAACCCGGATATCTCAACGATCCCGAAAAATACAGCACACTGCGCTCAGCGATTGCCGTGCCGTTAGAAGGATCTTCGGGCGTGGTTGCCGTTCTGGCGCTTTACCGCGCCCATGCCGACGCCTTCACTCCGCATGAGTTGAGTTTGCTCGAAGCGATGCAATCGAGATTAGGGAAGGCGATCGAAGGTGCGCTAAAGGCGACCTCTTCCAAACAATCAAGCGATTCCTCAATGCCTTCCGCGTCCGCCGCTCACGCAGGCTCCTAAGCTGTGTTTGAGGGCACATGCGGTGCTGATACGAGTCAGGGTGAACTCTGCTACTCTCATCGGCGCACATGCGTGCTGCCGCCATTCTCGGGCTGGGATGTTCTGGCAGAAATCTCCGGCCTTTCCAGAAGAAAGTTTCGGTTGGAGTCGACTGGCAGATCGGGCTTCCGGGGGCGGGTGGCGACGTTGACGTCATCCTGCTCTTCGGCGGCGATGGTACCATTCACCGTCATCTGAGCCAACTGGTCAAGCTGGCGAAACCGGTGCTGTTTGTTCCCGCCGGCAGCGGCAATGATTCTGCGCGCGCTATCGGCCTGCGGACGATTCGCGATTCTCTCGCGGCTTGGCGGGATTTTTGTTCCGGCGCAGAAAACCTTCGCGCAATTGATCTGGGAGTAGTCACGCCGCTGGATGTTTCTCCCGGGCGAGTATTCGGACAAGTAGACGCTTCGCCCGATTCGCTACGTCGTAATCAACATTATTTTTGTACCGTCGCCGGTATCGGGCTAGACAGCGACGTCGCGCGCCGCGCCAACAAGTTGCCTCGATGGTTGCGCGGGCACGGCGGTTACGCGCTGGCACTGGCTCCAACGTTGTTTCGATACGCGCCATCTCCCATGAATATTCTGACGCCCGATCGAAGCGGTACGTGGACCACCCGCAGTAATCAGCCCACGATTCTGGCTGCCTTCGGTAATTCTTCCGCTTACGGCGGCGGCATGAAAATAGCTGCGCACGCGAGATTGGATGATGGCGAACTCGACGTCTGCGTAATTGCCGGCATCGATGCTTTGAAACTCTTCTGCCTGTTCCCAACGGTCTATTTCGGCCACCACTTGAGCATCCGCGGGGTCGAATACTTCCGCTCAGTGCGAGCGCGCGTGATAACTGAAACGCCACTGGACGTCTATGCCGACGGCGAATATGTGTGCCCCACGCCTGTAGAAATCGCGGCCGAGCGGGGCGCAATAAGCGTGATCACGAGAAGCTCCTAGTTTCGAGCTCACAGTTCTCAGAGGAGGCGCTTTAAGGAAGCGAACCAAACGCGCGTTTATCGCGGCGGCAAAAACGCGCCGCTTCGCGCGGCCCGCACAGATCCCTTCGCCTTACAGCTCAGGGCGGGCTCTTCGCTGCGCAAAAGAGGCTTGCTCAGGATGACAAGTCCTACGCGGTGCTAAACTTTCCCCATGGCTGAACGACGTTCCCGCACTCTGCTCTGGGTCCTGGTCGGCGTGGGAGCATTTTTCCTCTACGCGCTGTTCATGGTGTCCCTGGTTTACATGACCATGCTGGCCAGCGGCACTGAGCCTGAGTTCGAAGGGGGATTTGGCGACCGCATCGCCGTCGTCGATCTCGACGGCATCATTCTTTCGCCGGAGCCCGTCGTCGGCCAACTGAAGCACTTCGCTGACGATTCCTCCATCAAGGCCATCATCCTGCACGTTAACTCTCCCGGCGGAGGCGTGGCCGCGTCAGAAGAAATTTACCGCGAAGTCAAACGTATCCGTGACGAGAAGAAGAAGCCCATCGTGGTATCGATCGAAACCGTGGGCGCAAGCGGCGCCTATTATGTGGCCTCCGCGTCCAACAAAATCTATGCCGACGACGGCAGCATTGTCGGGTCGATCGGAGTAATTGCGCAGTGGGTAAATTATGGCGATCTATTGAAGTGGGCCAAGCTGAAGGATGTGGTGCTCAAAACCGGCGAATTCAAAGACACTGGAAATCCGGCGCGCGATCTGACGCCCGCGGAACAGGCATACATGCAATCGCTGATCGACAATATGTTCGGCCAGTTCGTTCACGCGGTCGCCGACGGCAGGGGCATGAAAGTGGAAGATGTAAAGTCCATTGCGAACGGCAAAGTCTGGACTGGCCAACAGGCGCTTTCGATGAAGCTGATCGATAATGTCGGCGACTTTGAAGCTGCCGTGAAAGACACGGCCAAATCGGTCGGCATCACGGGAGAGCCTACATTGGTGCGTCCACCAAAAGACCGGCGTACATCGTTGCTCGATCTCATTTTGGGCGATGCCGCGAAATATCTGCCCGACCGCGAACAAATGTTAGAGCAGCAGATCGGGTTCTATTATCTGTGGAAGTGAGCGGTGTGGGATGATCGCGTATTTCAACGCCGCTAGCTGCGCCGCCTTATTCCCCGATTGCCCAATGTTGCCAGTTCCGTCTCTGCAACTTGCATCCAACCCCTGAAATTTGAGAAGGTTATGGATACCGTTGGCGTTATCGACCGGGGGTCGACCCATTTAATCCTGCAAACCCGGTAAAACCGCCGACGCGGAGCGAACGACCATGACGAAAGCCGATCTTATCGATGAAGTCTCGCGTTTGTCGGAACTTACGCGCAAAGACAGTGAAGTAATCGTGGAAACCATCTTCGACAGCGTGGTGCGCTCGTTGCGGGCGGGCGACAAGATCGAGATTCGCGGTTTCGGCAGCTTCCGCACCCGCCAGCGCAAACCTCGCACTGGCCGCAACCCAAAAACAGGCGAGAAGGTGGAGGTGCCGGCCAAGAAGATTCCCTTCTTTAAGCCCAGTAAAGAGCTGAAAGATCTGGTGAATGAAGGGATTCCGGATGCCCCGACCCCTGCGTCTGTTCCTTCGCCAACGGCGCCAATGGCATAGGTTAATGTGGAAGTTAGAAGTCAGAAGTGAAACCCGTGCGCTCTTCAGCTCTCCATTCTTTTCGAAGTTCTTCATTTTCTTGCTTCTGACTTTTCAACTTTGTCTTTTCTTGCTCTGCTTTATTCCCGCCACTGCCATCATTCGTCCCGTCTTGCCTTTTTCTGCGCGATAAGAAAAAAGCAGGTCTGTGCGGCAACTGGTGCAGAGCGGAGATACGTCAATATTCCCGGGCTTTACGCCAACCGCCAGCAACTGCTGGCGGTTCGCTTCGACCAGATCGAGGAAGATTTTCTTCGGCAAATCGCTGTGACCGGGAGGGCGGGCTGCCAAAAATAAAAGAGGGTATTTTTCCCGCACGGGGTCCGATTCCTTGACTTCGCGGAAGAGCTTCGCCGCATAGGAGAATTGCGATTCGAATTTCTCGCGAACCTCGTCTCCGACCTGATAGCAGCACGCGTGAATTCCGGGGCCGATCGCAGCCTTGATGTACCGAGGATGAGTTCCGAAAAAGCGACGCATCTCGCCCACTCCTTTTTCCACGATGCGCCTGAGCGTGCCGCGCCATCCAGCATGAAATACCCCGACGGTTCGGTGCTTGGAATCCGCAAGGATCACCGGCAGGCAGTCGGCCGTCTGAATGGCCAACAGTAGACCGGGAGTGGACGTGATCAAGCCATCGCCAACGAGATGGGCTCCGCCGGGAGAATCGACGAAGCGGATGATATCGGAATGAACCTGGCGCAACGTTATCAGCGGCCACACTCGAAAATTGTTGCCTCGATTGCGCGCGCGGGCGGGGCGAGTGTCCAAACCATCGACGGCACCAACCTCACTGAGAAACATGGCTCGGTTACGCTCGACCGCATATTTGGAAGCGTCATTTGTGAAAGCGAGATTAAGGCAGGCTCCCCCGTAGACAGGCGAGGTCGCACCCCGGCGCCGCGTGGAAAAACCGTGCACCAGCCAGGGCAACTTCAACAGGTGCCGTGCACGGAGAACAACCAAGCTGGTTTCCGGGAAGAAACGGTTTGGCACCTACCCATGTTACTCGAGCTTAGATTTCAGGGTTTGGAGGAACTCAGACTCATGATTCCACACGCCGTTGAATACGGCATTTCATGTATTTCCCTCGCCCCTGTTTGTTCGATATCGTACATTCATTCGCTCGGGTGTGAACGAAATGCAGGACCGGATCAAGTTGTTATGCAGACGCCTGATGGAAAGTCAGGACGAAAAGGAAGCTCACTGTGTCGCACAGGAGTTACAGCAGGCGCTGCATGACCACCTCGAAATG
>JASHQM010000224.1 GCA_030039165.1 Candidatus Sulfotelmatobacter sp.
CTGGACCATGGGACGCGTGATCACCCAGTGCACATTAATTCTCCGGCCGGCGATGTTGTTCAAGATGCGCTCATAGGTTGCCGGTTTGCGGCGAACGTCGTGATGCTCAGGGAGGCCGTCGACGGAGACCGCTACACGGAGACGTGAGAAGTCCATCCAGTGGGCAGGGATTGGGATCACGCCACTGGTTACGACCATAGAGAAGATTCCCAAAGCGCTCAGCGCCGGCAAAATGCGATCAAGCTCGCGATGGCGCACCATCGGCTCGCCGCCGACGAGAGAAACGTGCAGGGGGCGGTGACGGCGAACGAGATTCAGAACGCCGTCGACCAGCGCGTCCCCGCGCAGGTCGCGAAGTTCACTTAGAGTGATTCCGCCGCCCAGGTGATTTTCTCCATATGCATAACAGCCGGGACAACTTAGCGGACACTCACGAGTAATTTCAATGGAGAGTAATGGCACGTAGCCGGAGAGGACTTTCCACCAGGCACCAAACAAGTAGCGGGGAGTAAGGCTCGAAGGAGGAATAGCAGACTGCATTTCACTTTTAGAAGCGGCTTTGCTAATTCAGGTTATCCCATTGGATGGCCCATTAGCTTTCCAGGACTCAAAGAAAGAGGTTGGTGGCACTGGAGGCCCAGGGGACAGAAATATTTGTTGATTGTGATAGATTTTTTTCAGAGGGCGCGTAGCTCAATTGGATAGAGCACGGGATTTCTAATCCCGGGGTTGCAGGTTCGATCCCTGCCGCGCCTACCACCGATCAGTCGGCCTGAGACCGCGCCCCGCGGCTCACCTGCGCATCGTAAACGCCTTCGAAATCCATGAAGTAGCTTCGTACTTCGAGTCCGGGAATCGCGGTTAGCAGATTCTTTGTGGCCTGGGCCAACTCCCGCTGGTGATGGTCGGCTTCACGTTGAGCATCGTTGCCGAAAGCGGCTAACCCTCCGTATGCCCCGCAATCAGAATGTGCCATAAGGAGTACGCGCTTTGTAGCATGCAGACGCATCGAGGTGCGAATCTGATTGAGAATGAAGTCGCGTTCAACATCGTTGCCCGGGGAGGCGAGACATTTCGATCCTCCGGCAATTTTGATTACATCTGGATTCATCACGTATATGCGCTCGAGGAAGTTGCGGAACACAACATCGAAGCGGTGATCGAAGCACCAAATGACAGCCGCGTCGCAAACGTAATTCTCGCGCGGCGACCGGAAGTGAAAGACTTTGTCCAAGATGATTTCTCCAATTGAATAGAAAAACAGAATTCCACGTTTCAAAGTTTTCCGCAGGGCATTCTTAAACCCCGCAACTCTTGGAACCTGGAGCCTCCAGATAGGCAGCATTGCTCTCTGCCACGCACACAATATAAGATATCCCGTACACATCTTTTCCGCTTTCTTCCCATTGAGTTACGAGATTTGCCGCGGGTAAGGAGTGTGCGACCCGGGCGCGGCGATTCGTGCGCCGCAAGGTTCCCCGATGGTGCCGCAATGAAAAAAGGCAGGACTGCCGTGATCGTCGGCGCCCAATGGGGCGACGAAGGCAAAGGAAAAATCGTCGACGTTCTTTCGGAGAGCTTCTCCGTTGTCGCCCGCTACGCCGGAGGTCATAACGCCGGCCACACGGTCATCATCAACGGGAAGAAATTTATCCTGCAACTGGTTCCCTGCGGCGTGTTGCGCACAGCGTGCCGCAGTGTGATCGGCAATGGTGTGGTGCTTGATCCAGTGGCGTTTTTGAAAGAAGTAGCTGCTCTGCGCGAAGCGGGCTTAAGAGTGGATGGAAATCTCTTTGTATCGAACCGTGCCCAGGTAATTTTGCCCTATCACCGGATGATCGAGCTGGCAGCCGAGAATGCTCCCGGACGCGTGAAAATTGGAACGACCTCGCGCGGCATTGGGCCGGCCTACGAAGACAAAATGGGCCGCCGCGGTTTGCGCGTGGCTGACCTGCTCGATCTGGACTTGCTGAAAAGGCACATTGAGAATGCGGTGCACGAGAAGAACATGATCGCGCACGCTCTTTTTAACTCCGAGCCGCTTGACGCTGACAAAATGTATGCTGAATATGCTGCAGCAGCGGGGAAGATTGCACCTTTTGTTTGCGACACGGCCCTGCTGTTGAACCGTGCGCTGGATGCCGGCGAGTCGATTCTGTTCGAAGGCGCGCAGGGCACGATGCTCGATATTGACCATGGCACTTATCCCTTTGTAACGTCTTCCAGCGCGACTTCTGGCGGCGCGGCAACGGGAACCGGCGTGGCGCCCAATGCGATTCAATATGTGATTGGGCTTACCAAGGCGTACTGCACGCGTGTGGGCGGAGGTCCGTTTCCCACCGAAGACAAAAGCGAAGCTGGTCAGATGCTGCGGCAACGGGGTAACGAATACGGCGCAGTCACTGGGCGTCCACGGCGAACCGGTTGGCTGGACTTGCCATTGTTGCGCTATGCCAAGATGGTCAACGGCCTCTCATGGCTAGTCGTGACTAAACTAGACGTGCTTGATGAACTGGCCGAAATTCCCGTTTGCGTCGGATATAAGGTTGACGGGAAAAAAATGGTGGAAATTCCAGCTCAGGCCAGCGGCTACGAAAAGTTGGAATGCGTATATCAGAAGATGCCGGGGTGGAAGACTTCCACTGTAGGCTTGACTGAATTTGGTCAACTGCCGAAGGCCGCACGCGACTATCTCGCCTTCGTAGAGAAGGAGACAGGAGTGAACATCGGTATGGTTTCTACCGGGCCAGACCGGGATCAGATCATCGTGATAGACGACTTCGCTAAAGAGGTGCAGACAGCATCGTCGCCGAAGGGCTAAAATTAGTTCCCGTTGTCGAGCGAGAGTTCAAGAATAGGTAAGGAGCAGACGATGGTGGTTTTGGCCGTAACGTGGGTAGCTAAGTCCGGACATGACGGTGACATTGCGCCGATTCTTGCGAAGTTGACGGAAGAGTCCCGCAAGGAGCCAGGTTGTCTGATGTATCTGGTACACCGGCACAAGACCGACCGGCGGCGTTTTTTCATCTACGAGCAGTACAAAGACGATGCCGCACTGGAAGCCCATCGCGCCTCGCCCCACTTCCTTCAGTACGCGCGCAAAGAGTTGCCAAAAATCGCCGACCGCGTGGAAGGCCATTTGTACGAAGTGATGGGATAACGCGACTGCGCCCTGACGCTGGAACAACTCCTGGAGCACCATCAAAGATTCATTTTTCCTTATCGCTCATTAACTCGCCCCCGGTCGCATAGCCCTCTTTCGACACTTCATGAAAGGCGATGGTGATGCCCTCGCGCTTCGCTCCGGCCTCTTCGACGAGCACGTCGGTGATGCGTTTGGCGATCTTGCGCTTTTGCTCTGTCGTGCGGCCTTGCAGCATAGTGATTTGAACCAGAGGCATATGGGTCCCCTCAGTTCCTGGTTGTCAGCAAATCCTGGTCGCAGCATTCCCTGATCTGCCGAGAAACGGGAATCGACAACTGATAGCTACTTCGACAATTCGTATCCGGCAAAGAAAAAGCTCAACTCGAAACGGGCGGTGTCTTCGGCATCCGATCCGTGAATTGCATTGTGTTCGATATTCGTCGCCCACTTCTTGCGAATCGTTCCGTCTTCGGCGTTGGCTGGATTCGTCGCCCCCATCAGCTTGCGCAGATCGGCGATCGCGTTTTCTTTTTCCAGTGCCAGAACCACGATGGGGCCGCTGGACATGAAATTGGTCAGCGAGTTGTAGAAAGGCCGCCCGGCGTGGACCGCATAGAACTGCTCCGCCTGGGGCTTGGAAATCTCCAGCATTTTCATGGCAAGAATGCGGAAGCCGTTCTTCTCGAATTGTTCGATGATGTCGCCGACAGCATTCTTGGCGACGGCGTCTGGTTTTACGATGGTAAGAGTGCGTTGCAGAGTTTTCATAATTGGTCGTTAGTCGTTGGTCCTAGATCGTTGGTTTTATTCGTTACGTGGACTAGGTTCCGGAAACTTTTTCCTTGGAAATCACGGACTCGCGATTGTCCCTTAAACTTTCACTCCGAGTGCGGACGCAAGAGTTTCCCCGATGGCTGCGGGAGATTTGGCCACGCGAATGCCAGCCGCTTCCAAGGCTTTGATTTTTTCTGCCGCCGTACCCTTGCCGCCCGAGATGATAGCGCCAGCATGGCCCATTCGCCGGCCCGGGGGCGCAGTCTGGCCGGCGATAAAACCGACCACCGGCTTTTTCATGTGATTTTTTACGAATTGTGCGGCGGTTTCTTCGGCATCACCGCCGATCTCACCGATCATGATGACGGCTTCGGTTTCAGGATCGCGGTTAAACAGATCGAGAGCATCCACGAAATTGGTGCCGATGATGGGATCGCCACCGATGCCGATGGCCGTCGATTGTCCTATGCCCCGCTGCGTGAGCTGATGCACCGCTTCGTAGGTCAGTGTGCCGGAGCGCGAAACGATGCCGATATTTCCTTCTTTGTGAATCGATCCCGGCATGATTCCGATTTTGCACTTGCCGGGAGAGATGATGCCAGGGCAATTCGGGCCGATCAGGCGCGAGCGGCGGTTTTGCAGGAACTCCCACGCCTTCACCATGTCGAGCGTAGGAATGCCCTCGGTGATGCAGACGATGAGATCAAGTTCGGCGTCGGCTGCTTCCATGATGGCGTCGGCGGCAAACGGCGGCGGAACGAAAATCATCGTGGTGTCAGCGCCGGTTTTGTCGGCGGCTTCCTGCACTGTGTTGAAAATCGGCCAGCCCTCATGAATGGTGCCGCCTTTACCGGGGGTCACTCCGCCAACGATCTGCGTTCCGTAAGCCGCGCAGGCCTTGGCGTGGAATGTGCCTTCGCGTCCGGTAAGCCCCTGCACGATTACCCGTGTTCTTTTATTTACCAGGATTGCCATAAAATACGATCCTCTACGCTAACGTGCCGCTGCTACTACCTTTTCGGCCGCATCCTTCATGCTGTCGCACACAACAAAATTAAATCCGGATTCCATCAGAATTTTCTTACCTTCATTCACATTCGTGCCTTCAAGGCGCAGAACCACGGGAAGCTGAATGTTTGTCTTCTTTGCGGCTTCGACCACGCCGGTGGCCAGCGTATCGA
>JASHQM010000028.1 GCA_030039165.1 Candidatus Sulfotelmatobacter sp.
GGGGGGGCCAGCCGCGGCGCTCGCCCACCTGAGCACATCCCTCCCCTCTCGCCGTTTGCGACCCAGGTGGCCGGATTCTACCACGCCAATAGCTATCCCCTGAGACGGTTTGACCCTCCGCTGCGAAGTCCTTACACTTGAGAATGTTCTCCGCTCGGCAGACGCTGATCCTGTGGAGGGTTTCCTGAGATTGCGATGGCGAAGTCTGTGCTTTGCGGCCCTGTTGGGGCTGCTGGCAGGGGTGTGTGCGGGCCAGGATCCAGTGCCACCGAATCAGAGCTCGGGCACCAGGAATCAGGGATCGGGAACTCCACAAGCTCAATCACCGCAGAATCAATCACCGCCAAATCAGGCGCAGAGCCAGGAATCGTCGAGCAAAGCGCCGGAGCAGGCACCGGCTCCGGCGGCACAGACGCCTGCCAATCAAACGCCAAAGTCTTCTTCAAGCAAACCGCCAGTGAAGCCGCCGGCGCGGAATCCCCTTGCGCCCAATCAGGTACCGATCACGCTGGAGGGTAACGAGACGATTTTCACCATGCTGACCGCGCTGAATATGTGCGGCTACGATCAGGATTTGAATCTTTCTGATCCGGTGCGCAGCGAGGTGCGAGACGAGGTGCAAAGAAATGTTGAAAGTTCGGAAGCCGGCACAGCGGCCCGCACCGAGGTGTGCGACTTTGTGCAGAGCCACATAGCATCGCGCGATCCGAACCGGAATATTTCGCAATACATCTCGTTGGCCCTGTATATGGATGGGCCTCCGCATTTTGTGCCGCGGTTGAAGGAAGAAGATTTGCCGCCCGACGCCTATAACGTGGCGCTGTTCGGCAAATCGCTGGAAAAGTTTTATGCGGCGGCGGGCCTGCACGGAATCTGGGAGCGGCATCGGCATGATTATGCGGCGGCGATGCAGCGCTATCACGAGCCGCTGGCGAAAATGGTGTTCGATACCCGCATTTATTTGAAAGAGGCTCCAACGCAGTATCTGGGAAGGAAGTTCTCCATTTATGTGGACTTCATGGGATCACCCAACGAGACGGACGCGCGGAATTACGGATCGGATTACTACGTGGTAGTGTTTGCGTCGCGCAACGCGCGATCGGGGGAAAGCGCACCGGATTTGAAAATGGATCAGATTCGGCACACGTTTCTGCATTACGAGATGGATCCGCTGGCGGAGAAGCATTACACGTCGATGAAGCGGTTGGAGCCGCTGCTGCAATCGGTAAAGCGGGCGCCGATGGAAGCAGCCTTTAAGGACGATATTTCCCTGCTGGTGACGGAGTGCCTGGTGCGGGCGATTGAGATTCGCACCTCGGGCGGGAAACAGGCAGCGGATGAAGCGATGCGGGCGCAGGCCGTAGATGACGCGGTAAAACAAGGCTACATTCTGACGCGCTATTTTTATAGTACGATGGCTGCCTTCGAAAAAGATGAAGTGAGCATTCGCGGCGTATACGGCGATTTTCTGGATAATATTGATTTAAAGAAGGAAGAGAGAGCGGCTGCCGCCGTGCAGTTCGCCAGTGTTGCGTCGCCCGAACTGGTGAGGCTGTCGCGTCCCGAGGGCGGAAAGATTCTGGTAACCGCGGAGAAGCGCCTGTCGGCGGGCGATCCGAAGGGCGCGCAGGAGTTGGCGCAGGACGCGCTCGACCGGAAGGTTGGCGATCAGGGGCGGGCGCTGTTCATCCTGGCGCAAGTGGCGGTGGCGAACAAGAATCGCGACGGGGCGGAAGAGAATTTTCAGCGGGCGATCGCAGCGACCAGCGACCCCATTGTCCTGGGATGGTCGCACATTTATCTGGGAAGAATTCTCGATATGAAGGAAGAGCGCGACGCGGCGGTGCAGGAATACAGGGCGGCGCTGGGAACAAGTGGGAGGCTGCCCGATATTCGGGCCGCAGCGGAAAAAGGACTGGCCCAGGCATATGAGCCGCCTGCCAAACCGCAGTGAAGATATTGGACAATTGAGTGATTGAGCGGTTGGGCGATTGTAATCTCGGATTTTCAATCACCCGATCGCTCAATCACCCAATCATTCAACCTAATGAGGAGAACGCATGAAGCGAGGGGCGGTGGTGATTGCAGTGTTGGGAATCGTCGCCGGGAGCGCGTCGATGGACGTGGCACAGAGCAATTCCGCCACGCAGAACCAAACAGGACAAACGAAGAGCGGGCAAACGGCGAGTCAGGCGGCTCCGCCGGCAGGGAAGCGTCCGCCACAGGCGAAGACACAGCCTGAGTTCGACGCATACAAGGCGATCATTGGAATGACCGATCCGGCAGCGCAGGAAAAGGCGGCGAATGATTTTGCGGCTAAATATCCGGATAGCGAGTTGCGGCCACTGGTGTTCAAGGCGACGATGCGCGGCTATCAGCAGGCCAACAACGGCGAAAAGATGATGGAGATGGCGCAGAAGGTTTTGAGCTTTGACCCAGACGATCCCGAAGCATTGTTGTCCGTGGCGCAAGTCCTGGCCGAGCGTACGCACGACACGGACCTCGACCGCGACCAGAAAATGGCCGAGGCGAGGAAGGATGCGCAGCGGGCGCTGGTTACAGTAGACACAGATGTTCCGACCTCGGGATATCCTCCGGAGCAGTTGCAGGCGTTCAAGAACTTTATGCGTTCGGAAGCGTACGAAATTCTGGGAACGCTGGATTTCAACGCAAAGGCCTGGCCGGATGCCGAAGGGAATCTGAAAAAATCAATCGATGCTTATCCGCAGCAGGTAGATCCGGTGGCAGTGTTGCGCTTATCACTGACGCTCGACGAGGAGAACCGATATCCGGATGCACTGAAGTATGCGAACCAGGCGGTCGATTTGAGCAAAGAAGGGACCGCAACCGGGGATGCGGCGCGCAAGGAAAAAGACCGGCTTATGCAATTAACAGGGGGAACGAATCCGGCGCCGAAGTAAGAACTCCTGAATGTTTAGCCACATTCGGTGGAAGCAGATTCCTCGCCGAGCCTCGGCTCGATTCCGAATGACACCCTATGAGACCGCTAAACGCGGGATGGCGCTAAGGATTCTGGTTTCAAAATGAAGGAACGGGAAATCAGCGCGCTGGAAACGGCAATCGGTTACCACTTCCGGCGGCGGGCGGTGATCGAACAAGCGCTCACGCACAGCTCGCAGGCGCGCGAGCAGGAATCGCAGCATGGGGGAGAGAATAAATATAAGGTCAGCGACAACGAGCAACTGGAGTTTTTGGGCGATGCCGTCCTGGCGCTGGTGACCAGCGAGGAGTTGTTTCAGCGCTTTCCACGATTCCGCGAGGGAGAGCTTTCGAAATTGCGGGCGCACCTGGTCAGCGAGCGGCATCTCATTCTGGTAGCGCAGCGGCTGGAGTTGGGCAACTATCTGCGGCTGGGGCGCGGAGAAGAAAAAAGCGGAGGGCGCAGAAAGACGGCGCTGCTGGTAGATGCGCTGGAGGCGGTTTTGGCGGCGATTTATCTGGATGGCGGAATGGAGCCGGCGCACGAATTTATTTTGCGGGAAATTCTGCTGCCCGAAGTGGAGCGCATGGAGCGCGAGGGCGGCACGCTGCCCATGACAGATTTCAAGTCGGCGCTGCAAGAAACTCTGCAAGGTTTGGGACTGGCGCAGCCGACCTATGTGCTGGTGCAGGAGTCTGGACCGGAGCACAACAAGACCTTTACTGTGGAAGTACGTCTGAATACGAAGAACGGAGAGAGCCAGGCCGAGTTTGTGGGACGCGCGCAGGGCTCGACCAAGAAAACGGCGGAGCAGGATGCGGCGCGGCAGTTGCTGGCGTACCTGGCGTCGCGACCACAGTCGACGGGCGGCAAGCTGGTGCGGGAATCGCAGGCGGCGGAGAAATCAAGATTGGATGTGCAGTAAATGAATTCACCAGTCGAACACGTTTCCAGCATTCCTGAAAATCCTCCGCCGGGAATGCAACCGGTGAACGGATCTCTAAAGGAAGATTCTCCGGAAACTGGTTTGCCGCCACAGCAGCCGGGCACCAAACCTCACGCGGCCCGGTCGATGGGAACGGAAATCATTGGGTCGGTGCAGTCTTTGCTGGGCACGGTTGTGATTGCGGTGTTTGTGATCACCTTCATTGTGCAGGCGTTTCAGATTCCATCGCCCTCGATGGAGAATACGCTGCTGATTGGCGACTACCTGCTGGTAAACAAACTGACCTATGGCGGGGGCGGAATCGGCGACTTTTTCATGCCCTACCGGCGCGTGCATCGCGGAGATATCATCGTTTTTCATTATCCCCTGAGCCCGGCGCAGCACTTCGTGAAACGGGTGATTGGTGTACCGGGCGATCGCTTGCGTTTGATCAACAAACAAGTGTTCGTGAATGGCGGGCCGCTGAATGAACCGTATGCGCATTTCACCCGTCCCGCCGACGACATGTTCCGCGACAATTTTCCGCGAGTCGACATGCTGTCGGGACCGACTCCTGAGTGGTGGGTGCAGATGCGCAAGCTGGTGGAAGACGGGCAGCTCATTGTTCCTGAGGGAAATTATTTTGTGATGGGCGATAACCGCGACAACAGCTACGACAGCCGGTATTGGGGATTCGTGCCGCAGGCTAATATTATTGGGCGTCCGCTGGTGATCTACTGGTCGGTGCAGGGCACTGGCGAGGCCGACCCCTCCGCGCCGTCATCAGCGGGTGATAAACTGTATCGCTTTGCTTATGTGCTGACGCACATCCATCAGGCGACGCGCTGGGATCGGACCCTGAGGCTAGTGAAGTGAGGGAGTTTTGTAATTGTGAAATTGGGCAATTGGGAAATCCTTCGGATGGATCGATCGGTGGCTAAGAACGAAGGCAAGCGGAAAGATAAGGATAAAGACCCGACTCCTGAAAAACCGCGGGAGACGACAGTGGAGTTTCTCGCCTCGCTGTCGGCCGTGCTGGTGACCGGGCTCTTCATTATTACTTTTATCGTGCAGGCCTTCGAAATTCCCTCCAGTTCAATGGAGGACACGCTGCTGATCGGAGACCATGTATTCGTGAACCGTGTGCAGTTCGCGCCCAAGACTTCATGGTTAGGCCCGCTGCTTCCCTATCGCAACATCCGGCACGGCGATATTGTGGTATTTCTGCATCCTGATTCGGCTTATCTCGGCACTTACGTGGTGAAGCGGATCATGGGCATTCCGGGGGACCGCATTCATCTGCGCGATGGCGTAGTATACCGAAACGGGGAAAAGCTCGACGAACCATACATCGACCATGACCGCGACGATCCTTCCGACTCCTACCGCAATGATTTTCCCGCGGTGCCGCCCGGCTCAGACCCGAATATTTCTCCCACATGGGCGGCGGAATTGCCTTCCTATATACAGGGCGACGACCTGGTCGTGCCGCCCGGGCATTATTTCGCGATGGGCGACCACCGTGGGGTGAGCCTGGACAGCCGTTATTGGGGATTTATTCCGAAGGAAAACGTGATCGGGCGCCCGATGTTCATTTACTGGTCGTTCGAAACGCCCGCCGATCAATATATGAGGACCAGCATGGGCGACCGGCTGGGTTTCCTGGCGCACGTGGTGCTGCACTTTTTCGACGAGACGCGCTGGAAGAGGACGCTCGCGATTGTGCGGTAGCGGGAGCTTTGCCTCAGGAGCTCGATCCCGATTTTTTTTGCTTCTGCCCGGCACGGTTGAAGCCGCGGCATTTTCAAGGCGGTTTGCTGAGCGGACCGGGCGAATGTGCTGAATTTCTTCTGCGGAAACTACTGCAGTGAAACTCTTCTCTTCCAAGCGACGCGCGGCAATCACGGCAACAATGATTGTGCTGGCGCTGTTCCTGATTCGGCCGGGAGTCTCGCGGCTGAAAAATCGCATAACCGTGTCGTTGAGCCGGGCGGTGGGGCGACCTGCGGATATCGGTTCGGTCCATCTGCGATTTCTGCCGCGGCCGGGATTCGATCTCGAAAATCTTGTGATCTATGAAGAACCCGCCTTTGGCTGGGAGCCGATGTTGCAGGCGCGAGAGGTCACGGCCGTAGTGCGGCTCACATCGCTGGCTCGCGGGCGACTTGAGATTGCGCAGCTGGAACTGACCGAGCCGAGCCTGAACCTGGTGCGTCGGGCAGACGGCAGGTGGAACTGGCAGGACTTGCTGGAGCGGACTGCACACACTCCACTTGCGCCAACCGGGAAGGCGAAATCAGAGCCGCGGACCGGCTTTCCCTACATCGAAGCCAATAGCGGCCGGATCAACTTCAAGGATGGCCTGGAGAAGAAACCGTATGCGCTTCTGAACGCCGATTTCGCCGTTTGGCAGGAATCGGAGAACACATGGGGTGTGCGCCTGAGCGCCGAACCCCTGCGCCTTGACGTGAACATGAGCGATACCGGCCTGCTGCGGCTTGAGGGAAAGTGGCAGCGGGCGACCCTGCTGCTGGATACGCCATTACAGTTCAGCGCTGAGTGGAATCACGCACAACTGGGACAGCTTAGCAAACTATTCACGGGAAGCGACAAGGGATGGCGGGGCGACGCACGTCTGGATGCGACTTTGAGGGGCACACCCGCTGCGATACAGATTGTTCTCGATAGCTCGGTACAGGATTTTCACCGCTACGATATCTCGAACGTGGCAGGATTACGGCTGGGCGCGCACTGCGATGGCGTCTATGGCTCCGCGGAAGCTGTGATGCGCGACGTAGTCTGCAGCGCGCCGGTGGGCAGTGGAGCGATTACCCTGCGCGGCAGTGTGGGAGTGCCCGGTGTGCATAGGGCGGATCTCACGCTCAATCTCGACGGTGTGCCGATTAGCTCAATTGCAGCGTTGGCGAGACGCGCGAAGAAGAATCTGCCGGCGGATCTGGTGTCGAACGGGAGTGTGAACGGGAATTTTTCCGCAAGAAATGACGGGGCACGGCCGGTGAAATTTCAGGGACGGGGAGAGATCAGCAACTTTCTGCTGCAATCAGCCAACAGCAAGGTAAATGTGTCCGTGGTCGGCATACCATTTGTGCTCGCCTCAGAAGCGGCCGTTCGCGATGCAGAGCCACCCAAGGCGGTCGCTCTGGGGAGTTCCGAAACGTCGCCGTCCGCGCAAGGATTGCATATCGAGTACGGTCCGTTTCCCGTTGCCCTAGGCAGGCCTGTGGCCGCGCAGGTGCGAGGATGGCTCTCGCGGTCCGGTTATGGGATGGCGGTCCGGGGAGAGGGAGAGATTTCACACGCTTTGAGGATTGCGGGATTACTAGGCTTGCCCGCAATTCAAGGCAATGTCGACGGCATCGCCCAGGTGGATTTGCAGATTGCCGGATCCTGGGGCGGAAACGGATTTGAAGCCTCATCCGGCTTCTCTCCGCCACGGGTGACGGGAAGCGCCCAGTTGCGTAGCGTTCGTGCCAAGGTACAGGGAGTAAGCAGTCCGCTCGAGATTCCCTCGGCGACATTGTGGCTTCTGCCCGAGCAAGTCCGGCTGGAAAGAATAACTGCCAAGGCAGCGAGTACTGTGTGGACTGGAAGCGTGTGGCAGCCGCGCGGGTGCGGCGTGCCTGGGACATGCACAGTGCACTTCAGCTTGAGCGCGGAGAAGATCGGTGCGGCGGATCTTTCCGGCTGGCTTCATGCAAAAAGCGAGAGGCGCTGGTACCAGATATTGACGCCTGTCGAGCCAGCGCCATCATCTTTGGGAAGCTTGCGCGCGTCCGGAAAACTCAACGTTAGCCAGTTTTCTTTGGATGGCGTCATTGCCGATCGAGCTTCGGCTTCGATTGATATCGATCATGGCAAGCTGAGAGTCACGGACCTGCGGGCAGACGTTTTTGGTGGCAAATACAGCGGCGAATTGCATGGGGAGTTCAGCGGGGGCTCAGCAGCCTATGCAGGAAGCGGAACGTTTACCGGAATTTCTTTGGAGCGGATGGCGGCAGCGATGCACGATCCCTGGGTTTCCGGGACAGCGAGCGGAACCTACCTGATTGCCGGTTCGGGCAAGGACGCCAAGGTTTTCTGGCAATCGGCCGAAGGTGATCTAGAGTTTGATGTGCGAAATGCGGTATTAGCGCACATTTCTCTGGGTGGTGATCCCCCCTTGCGAGTCGCGCGCTGGCAAGGGACTGCGAAGTTGCGCAGCGGCAAGATCGAAATTGAAAAAGGACAGTTGTTTTCACCTTTGGGATCGTATGAAGTGAGCGGAACGGCGTCGCTGGAGCGGGCGCTGAATATGAGAGTTACTCAGAGCGGAGAGTCTGAGCGTAGATCGATGGCTTACGCCGTAACCGGCACGTTGGCCGAGCCGCGTGTGGCGGAAATCTCCGCACCCCAGACGCAGGCGAAGTTGAAGCAATAAGTCGTTGCCTTAAGCCTTTTGTACCTGCGTGACAGCCGCATTAGGGAACGTATCCCGCACCGCGCAGAACCTTTCCTGGCAGCGCGCCGGTCATCTTGCCCTGATCGATCACAGGCACGCCATTCACCAGTACGTACTCCATTCCTTCTGAAAGCTGATTAGGATTATCGAATGTGGCGACG
The DNA here is from genome assembly GCA_030039165.1 of Candidatus Sulfotelmatobacter sp. Lineage (GTDB taxonomy): Bacteria > Acidobacteriota > Terriglobia > Terriglobales > Acidobacteriaceae > Sulfotelmatobacter. The sequence goes on from JASHQM010000028.1 coordinate 8,487, forward strand.
TCGCGGATCGTCGCGGGATCGAAGACGACGAGATCAGCGCACATGCCTTGCTTGAGAGCACCACGGTCGGTCAGGCGCAGGCGCTGTGCGGGCAGAGCCGTCATTTTGCGAATGGCATCTTCCAGCGTAAGCGCTTTATCTTCGCGAACGTATTTGCGGAAGATGCGGGGAAAAGTTCCATAGGCGCGGGGATGAGGATGCTCCTGGCCGAGAATGCCTTCGGGGGATGTGCCGGAGGAATCGTTGTCGATGGAAACCCAGGGTTGTTGCAGGGCGAGCGTGACATCGGGCTGGGACATGCCGAAGACGGCGACGCCAGCGGAGGGATCCTCGATGAGAAAGTCGAAGAGCGTGTCCATGGGATCTTTGTTCCAGAGCTGTGCGATTTCGGAAAGCCGTTTGCCTTCGAGTGGCAGCATCTTGGGATTCTGTACCACGCCGATCATGATGGCGCTGGGATCGGGAATCTCCTGCCATTCGTTATCCCAATCTTTTGAAGGCGTGAGCATGTCGTTGCGAATGCGCCGGCGCATGGCAGGGTCTTTGAGGCGCTCGACCAATTTTGTCGTGCCGCCATCGTGCGCCCATTGCGGAATGAACGCGGAGAGGTCGTTGAACCACGCGGTGTAGGCGTAAGTGTCGGCAGTGACGTCGGCGCCATTAGCACGAGCCTTGTTAATTTTTGCAACCACGTCGGGCATGCGTCCCCAATTATTTTTGCCAGCGACTTTGATGTGCCAGATTTCGACGGGCACGTGTGCCTCGCGGCCAATGCGCACGGCTTCATCGATGGCTTCGAGCACGGAATCGCTTTCGTTGCGCATGTGGGTGGCGTAAATGCCGCCAAATTTCCCGCTCTCCGCGGCGAGCGCGATCAGTTCATCGGTCTTTGCGTAGGGCGCGGGGGCGTACTCAAGCGAAGTGGAGACTCCAACCGCGCCATCTTTCATAGCATCGCGCACCAGAGCCTTCATCTGGTCGAGTTGTTCAGCAGTGGGCTGAACGTCGTTGTCGCCGAGCACCATGCGGCGAACCTGCGTCGCTCCGACGTAGCTGGCGAGGTTGATTCCCATTCCCTGCTTTTCCAAACGCTCAAAATATTGGCGGAAAGTTCGCCAGTCGGGAGTGATTTTGTAATGCTCGTAGCCGGTGCGGTCGGCGGCGATGATCGCGTCGTTGAGCGGGGCAATGGAGCCGCCTTCGCCGGTGATTTCGGTGGTAATGCCCTGATAGATCTTCGAAGGCAAGCGGGGATCGACCAGAATCGTGAGCTCGGATTGGCCGAGCATGTCGATGAAGCCGGGCGCGACGACTTTGCCGGCAGCATCGATGGTGCGCTTGCGCGGCGCTGCCGAAAGATTGCCGATGGCGGCGACTTTTCCGCCGCGGATGCCGAGATCGCCCGAGTACCAGGGCGAGCCCGTTCCGTCGATGATGTGGCCATTAGTGATGATAAGGTCGAATGGAGGCGCCGTCTGTTGCGCCGGGGCGGACAGCACGAGTGCAACGAACGTTGCCCACAGCAAGGAAAAATGTATCCGGTGAGATTTCATCGCATTCCTTTTCTGAGTTGTTGAGTATCTTCAATTTGTTCTGCCCGGTTGCGCCGCCTCGCGGTTGCACCGAGTAGAATCCAGACTCCCAGTGCCAGCCATTCATACCCCGTAAAATGCCCAGGAATCGCCGGTATAACCTTCATCAGCACCATGGCGAGTGCCACCAGCAGGCCAAACCCAGCCACAACAAATCCGAACCAAGACTGAGCGTAGCCGGGCAGAGCGCGGGATCGTGCCATCTGGATAAACGCTGCGCAGGTCGCAGCCCATCCGATCGCGCATGCGACCGAGCCGACCTCGGTGACGGGAACCAGAATCGAATCGCCAAGCAACATACAAGCGGCAGATGCGAAGCCCACGCACAGGACGGCGACTGATGGCGTCTGGTGCCGTTCGTGAATCCTTCCGGTCCGCTGCTCGATCAGGCCGCGCCGTCCCATGGCAAATACCAGGCGGCTGGCGGCAACGAAATTTCCGTTGAAACACTTCACCAGCGAAAGTAATGCGGCAACCAGAATCACATCGACGATCCATCGCGCTCCAACTGCATGCTGGAATGCCACTGCGGTCATAAATAAGTGAGAAGTCAATTCGTGCCAGGGCGCGACGAAGGCAACCGCGGCAACGATTGCAGTATAAAAAAGAATACCGGCAAGAATTGCCATGGCGATGGCCTTGAAAAAATCCTGCCGGTCAAACTCTGACGTAGACTCTTCCGCGGCCTTGCTGACAGATTCGAATCCGGTCATGAAATAAGGAACGATCTGCAGCACGAGCAGGAACGAAACCAGGGGCGCATGAGAGAAGAGCGGAGGAAAGTTGCGCGGCGATCCTTTGGTTACACCGAGCGCCACAAATATGAGGAATAGGACGACGGTTCCAAGCACAGTCCAGTTCTGAAAAGTCGCGCTCAAGCGAATACCGCGATAATTCACAATGGTGAGCAGCAAAGTAAGTCCGAGGCCGATGACGAGGTGCGGAAGATAGACCGGCCTGCCGGCGACGCGGTAGATTTCAAGCGAATCGAGTGAGGGCACGATGTAACCCGCAATGCGACCGATGGCTACAGCTTCCCAGGGGCAAACGATGAAATAGGCGAGCATCATCATCCAGCCGGTAGAAAAACTGACGCGGCGGGAAAATGCGGCGGCAGTATAGGCGATCTCGCCGGCGGCGTCGGGCATGGCGGCAACCAGCTTGCCGTAAACCCAACCGATGGGAAACAGCAGCGCACCGCCGATGGCAAAGCCGAGCAACGCGCCGAGCGCACCGCCGCGCAGCAGCCAATCGTCCATCACGACCAACCAGCCGACTCCCACCATGGTTCCCCAACCGAGCGCGAAGTAGTCGATGAGGCGCAGTTTGCGCGCGAGACGTGACATAGAATCGTAGTGGCCGTGCCGAGCGCGAATTATAAAGCACGGCAGCACGTCGTTTCAGGAGGCAGACCAAAACCCAGGCGGATAATGTAATCACTCCTTTGGCTTCGTTCTCCGCACCCGATGAAGATGTTAAAATTATCCTGTTCTGTCGAGAGCTGAAGTGTTTTCCCAGATCTTTTCTGGCTATTTCTAGCGCGCTTTCATAGCGCCACTCGCCAGGATTGGCCGCGGCTTTGCTCTCCTGGAGTTAAAACATGCACATTGCGGTTGTCGGTTCGGGATATGTGGGATTGGTCGCGGGCGCCTGCTTCGCCGACCTTGGTCACGAAGTGATTCTTGTCGATAATGACGAACGCAAGATCGCCGCATTGAGAAACGGGCAAGTTCCGATTCACGAACGATTTCTGCCTGAGCTTTTGCAGCGGCATCGCGGGCAGAAGCTTCAATTCTCCACCGATCTGCACGAAGCGGTGCGCGCCAGCCAAGCGATTTTCATCGCCGTAGGAACGCCCCCCACGGATCGCGGGGATGCCGACCTTTCCTATGTTGAATCAGTTGCGCGCGAAATCGCGGGCGCGATCAATGGATACAAGGTAGTCGTCGAGAAGAGCACGGTTCCGGTTTACACGAGCGAATGGGTGCGCAGGATTATTCTGCGCAATGGTGCCGACCCGGAATCATTCGATGTGGCTTCCAACCCTGAGTTTCTGCGCGAGGGCACGGGGGTCACCGACTTTCTTTTTCCCGACCGGATTCTCGTGGGGTGCGACAATCAGCGCTGCGCGGCGGTTCTGCGGGAGATTTACGCGCCGCTTACCAGCGGCAGCTATTACCAGACTACGGGAGCGATTCCGCAGCCCGACCGGGCGACGATTCCTCCGCCCATCATTGTGACCAGCAGCAAGAGCGCGGAACTGATTAAACACGCCTCGAATGCGTTTCTGGCCATGAAGATTTCATTTATCAATGCGGTGGCTTCGGTTTGCGAATCGGTGGGCGCAGACGTGAGCCAGGTGTGCCACGGCGTGGGAACCGATGCGCGCATTGGCCGGCGCTTCCTGAATCCGGGAATCGGCTACGGTGGTTCGTGCTTTCCGAAAGATGTCATGGCTTTCCGCGCGGTCGCGCGGGAATGCGGCTATGACTTCCGATTGCTCGATGAAGTGGTGCGCATCAACGAAGATCAGCGCGAGCGCTTTCTGCGCAAGGTGCGCAGCGCACTGTGGACGTTGCGCGGCAAGAATCTGGGCGTGCTGGGGCTGGCGTTCAAAGGGGGTACAGACGACATTCGCGAATCGCCGGCGCTTCTCATTGTGCAGTCGCTATTGCAGGAGGGGTGCAGAATTACCGCATACGATCCGGCCGCGATGGAGCGCACGCAGGAGGTTATGAGCTCCGGCATCAAATTCGCGAATTCGGCGTATGAGGCGGCCCATGGTGCAGATGCGTTGCTCATTCTGACCGAATGGGAAGAGTTCGCCAATCTCGATCTCAACCGGCTGCGCGACGAGCTGAAATACCCTATCGTGATTGATGGGCGCAACCTGTATGACCCAGAGCTCATGGGCGGGCAGGGATTTACATATTACAGCGTGGGCCGAGCCGCATCGCATCCCGATGGCGTGCCGGCAGCGTTGAAGAGTGCGCTCAAAAATGGCGCCAATAAAGCATGAGCGGGCAACGCGCGCTGGTTACGGGAGGCGCGGGCTTTCTCGGATCGCATCTCTGCGACGCGCTGCTCGCGGGGGGTTGGAGCGTCGTCGCGATCGATAATCTTCTCACTGGCCGTCGATCGAATTTGGCGCACCTGAAAAACGAGCCGCGCTTTGAATTTGTAGAAAAAGACATTTGCCAACCCTTTAACGCTGGCAAGATTGATTACGTATTCCACTTCGCCAGTCCGGCGAGTCCGGTCGATTACACGCAGCACGGGGTTGAAACCCTGCAAGCCGGTTCGCTCGGGACTTTCCACGCGCTGGATCTTGCCCGAAAGTACAACGCGAAGTATCTCGTCTCATCGACGTCAGAATGTTATGGGGACCCGCTGGAACATCCCCAGAAAGAAACGTACTGGGGAAACGTGAATTCCGTGGGGCCACGCTCGGTCTACGATGAAGCCAAGCGCTTCACCGAAGCGGTGACGATGGCTTATCACCGCTACTACAGGGTCGATACGCGCATTGCTCGGATTTTCAACACCTACGGGCCACGCATGCAGCTCAACGATGGACGCGTGGTCCCCAATTTCATGAAGCAGGCCTTGCGCGGGGAAGATCTTACGGTTTATGGCGACGGCAGCCAGACGCGCAGCTTCTGCTATGTGGGCGATGAAATTGACGGATTCATACGGTTGGCGAAATCGGAAGAGCATTTGCCGGTGAACATCGGCAATCCCAATGAGTTCACGATTCTGGAGTGCGCGCAGTATGTGCTGAAAATCACCGACTCGAAGAGCAAGATCCGTTACGAAGCCCTGCCGCCGGATGATCCCAAACAGCGAAGGCCAGACATTACCAAGGCGCGCAAACTGCTGGGGTGGGAGCCCACGATCGACCTGGAAAGCGGACTAAAGATGTCGCTGGAGTATTTCAGGAAAGCGGTTGTGGAAGAGGCCCCGTGAGCACTTCGAAGTAGAGGCGGCGACACCTTCTTACTGCTTCTCGAACTCCAGCGAACAGGGACGCCCTTCAATGCGTTTTCCAGTTCCCGTCTTGTCGTTGAAGTGCGCTTCGATGCTGTAGTTGTATTCGGTCCCGCGCGGGGTATCGCGTCCCGGAACATATTCTTTCGAGCCGGTGCGGCCGGTGGCAAAAAGTTTCGCGGTGCCGTCGGCTTCGATTTTTCCATCGATCAACAGCGAGCCAGGTTGGCCCTCGGTTCCGTGCAACCCGTGGAAGTTGCCGTCTTTCACTTCGCTTTCGAAACGGTACGAATAGCCGAGTGCGCCACGGGTTCCTGCGCAGGAAACGGTCGTAAGCCATTTGCCGTCGAAACGCCCGCCCGCGGCCATGCCGACCGGTACTATCAGAAAGATCGTTGCCATCGCCATGGTCATGGTCCACCGACCCATTTCCGTACGTAGGTTCATAGTCGGATTCTCCCGAGAAGCAAGAATTATATCGAGGCGCATGCCTCCAGAAAATTGACGCCGAAATCGCGTCTGTACTACCAGCTAGACCCTAATCCATTTCCGCTAGTTTCGCGGTGCACGTTTTCGACCCGCGCGAGCGAGGTCGTGTTTTCTTGACCCTCTGACATCGAAGCGGTTCACGTAAACATCCAATCAAATAGATAAGGAAATAACGGGAGGTTTTGAAATGGCAGACATGGTTTACAGGGCCGAGGATCGGGCGATTATGCCGAGGTCAATCAACTGGAGCGCAATCTGGTCCGGTCTGTTTGCGTTCCTCAGCATCTGGGCGGTTTTCGAAATCTTGGGGTATGCAATATTTCCGCGGGTGGCGAATGGCTCTATAGATGTGGCGCTGGGAATCTGGTCGATCGTTCTGGCCGCCATCGCAATGTTCATCGCCGGCCGCATCACCGGCGGGGTCGCCGCGGTTACGGGGTCTTCAAGCGCGTTGCGTCATGGCCTGATCATGTTCGGCTTGTCTGTAGCCGCGGCTATTGTGCTCACGATGTGGGGCACTTCGCTGCTGGCCGGATTCTTGGAGCCGGGCACGATGATTCATGCAGTTATGCCGAACCTGGCTCCACAGAACGCGTGGATCGCTTTCGGCATACTGTTCCTGGGATGGTTGGGGGCCTTGTTCGGCGCATCCTCTGCCGCCGCGCCGAAAACTGAGACGGCAGCCAATGTAAAAGAAATTCGTCATGCCGCCTGATCGCCTGTGCGAGCAGGATGGCGCGCTCCGAGCGCCGTCCTGTTCTACAGGAGGTATTGCAACGTTTGAGGGTGTACTGCCTTACCGTCACTAAGCATCTCGCTGGTGCCGTTCTTACTGCTTTTCTTGTTCGTACAGTCGTAAACAGCATCGCCCGCGTCCTGAATCACGTTCGGAAAAGCAGCATCATTCAGTTGGTTATTCGCATCTCTAATGTCAGTGGTTTAGTGAGTGGATTCTTGTACGAAACCCCTGGAAATATCATGGAGCGCATCATGCGGATACGTCAGTCAGTTGCTTTGATCGCAAGCGTTTGTATCCTCGTTGTGGGAGCAGCCCTGGGCATGGGTATCGGCGCCTGGGCAGGAAAACCGGTATTCGGGGCCTATCACGCAGTTCCCATATACCTTGGCCAATCGGGAGCCCATGGGCAAGCAGGCGGAGACGCCATGGGGTTCGCGCCGATGATCGATCCGCTACTTCCGGCGGTAGTCAGCATCACTTCGTCGCGCATCGTAAAGGTCCCACAGTCGCAAATGCCTTTTTTTAACGACCCATTCTTTCAGCAGTTTTTCGGCGGGCAATTCCCGCGCGCTCCGCAACAGCAGCGAGAGCGGGGACTAGGTTCGGGCGTCATTGTCAGCCCGGATGGCTACATTCTGACGAATAACCACGTGATCGACAAGGCCACCGATATTAAGGTTATCCTGTCGGACAAGAGACAGCTTACGGGGAAGGTTGTGGGGGCCGATCCGAAGACGGATATTGCGGTGGTCAAGATTGACACCGGCGGATTGCCGACGATTCCTTTGGGTGATTCTTCGAAAATTCGCGTGGGGGATTATGCTTTCGCCATTGGGAATCCGTTTGGGGTGGGCGAAACGGCGACGATGGGAATCATCAGCGCTACGGGGCGCAACGGTCTCGACATCGAAGATTATGAGGACTTCATCCAGACAGATGCCGCCATCAACCCCGGCAATTCGGGCGGAGCTTTGCTGAACGCGCGTGGGGAGTTGATCGGTATCAACACTGCGATTCTTTCCGGCGGATCGGGAGGCAATCAGGGCATCGGCTTCGCTATCCCCATCAACATGGCGAAGCATGTCATGGATGAGATTCTGAAGCACGGAAAGGTTATCCGCGGCTACATTGGGGTGGGCATTCAGGATCTGACACCCGATCTCGCCAAGGCATTCAATGTTCCGTCTGGAAAAGGAGCCCTGGTTGGCAACGTCGACCCGAACAGCCCGGGCGGTAAAGCGGGCTTGCAGCGCGGCGATGTGATCACCGAACTGAACGGGGAGGCGATCAGTGGACAAAACGATTTACGGTTGAGAGTCGGCTCGATGGCTCCGGGAACAACGGTGCATCTCAAAGTCCTTCGCAACGGCCAGGCGCGAGATATGACTCTGACCCTGGGCGAGGCGCCGGCAGCCAAAGGCGCGGCCGCCAGCGAAAACGCGGAAGAGAACTCCCCCATGCGCGGAGTTCAGGTCGATGAACTGACCTCGAATGTCCGGCGCGAGCTCGGGTTGGGACCCGATGTGAAGGGCGTTGTGGTGACCGAGGTTCCCGACGGTTCGCCAGCGCAGGACGCAGGCTTGCAGCGTGGCGACGTAATCCAGCAGGTAAACCGGCAGCCGGTGGACTCGGTCAGCGAGTACCAGCGGCTCATCAGCCAGGCAGGAAAACAGGCAATCGTGCTGCTGGTAAACCGTGGAGGGACGACGAGCTTTGTTGTGGTCGAGCCTGAGTAGTCTGCTGGCTCAGCGACGCTGGCCGGATCTGGCGAAGGTTTCTTTTACGAATTGTCTGCGGCGGCAGCGGTAGCGACAAAGTCGATTAACTGCTGCACGCCGTGACGTTCGTCTTTAGTATTCAAGTAAAAGGCCACTCCCATGCCATACCCGGGATGTGAGGCCTTCACCTGGCCACTTAAGCGGAGCTTGATATCGTGCGTGCGCACGATGATCTCAACCGGTGTGCCTGCCGGAAAAGCCAGGGGCATTTCGAGATAACATCCACCCGGACTGACGTCGCTGAGATGGCAATAATTCCGTACCTTGCTGCCCTGCTGATAAACTTCTGCGCCGATGCGGCAGGCGTAACGGGTTTGCCCGCGGCGGTTCCCGGGCTCGGCCCGCAGCCGTGACAATGCCCGCGCCTCGCGAGTTTTCGCTTCGTGTTCTTCAACCAACTGACTGTGGCGGGATTTCTCGGATTTAGCCGTCGTGGGCTTGCCTGGCGGGTGCGCTTCCATGGCCACCGAACTCTCGCTGGGACGAATGGTGTGCTCGATTTCGACGCGATCCTCCAGAAGAGCGACCTTGGAAGAAGTTTCCAAATTCTTCTTCAACCAGTCATCCAGCAAGCGGCGGGAGCTTTTCGGCACATCGGCGAACTGCACGCCGGCGCGGCCGTTCCAGTCCTGCCACACCACCTGGCCGGAAAGCCGGATGCTCGAGCTCTGGCCGGGCAGTTGAAACTGAAAATAAACCTTGCAGGTTGGGGGCAGCTTCTTGCCGAAGTTCACCGCCATGCCATCTTCTGCGAGATCGACGAGAGTGGCCCGAGCCTGTTCGACATCGGCATAGTCCACGGTAGCGTGAGTGTGCACTGCGGCCCGCGCCTTGCGCCGCTTGTCACGCCGCAGGACCGCTTGCGCCGCGCGCAGTGTGCTCAGCGCCCGCTCGCGCGAGACCGGTCTATAGAGCACGAAATTGACGCCCAGGGAGAACATCTCCCGGATGCTCTCCTGCCCCGAAACTACCACTACGGCCATGGAATTCTGATTCGCCCGGGTGGAGCGGCTCTCTTCAAGTAAGGTGACAACATCGGATTGGTTTTCGCAATCGAGCACGATCAGATCAAAGCGCTCCTGAGCCAGGCGAACCGCAGCGCGCGCCACGTCAGGACAGGGCTCGAATTGAAGGTCGAGTTCTTCGAGCACGGAGCGCAGCACCGCCGCCGAAGACTCGTCGGTCGAGACCAGTAGCGATGAGAGAGTCATACTTGCATGTCATCGTAGGGGCACGGCGGTTCCAGCTACAAGTTACCTTTGTCATGGAAGGCGAGTTTCTGGCCTCCGGATTTCCTCTAAGTTCGGTACCTGCAACCGAGTGACTTGGGTCACCTACGCCATTACAAAAGACCAATCGATTTTCGTTACACCGTAGTGCTTTGACGCTCTACTAACCCCTCCCTAGGATGAAGACTGAACCGCACATGAGGCGGGTGAAGGGTATTTCCCCCAGCGCAGTCAGGAGCGCCGATCCTGATGAGGGGCCTGGAGACGGCCAGGTTGGCTTACCAGAACAAAGACAATGGCTTGGCGAAAACAAAACGGCTACTCCATGTTGGAGCTGATGATCGTAATCAGCATCCTGCTCATCCTGGCTGCGATAACCGACGTCAGTCTGCAACCGGCACTGCGGAGTGAGCAAGTTACCAACTCCTTCAATCTCACCCTGAGCGCGATGCGCCGTGCACGCGACCAGGCTGCCAGCGACATGCAGACATACGTCATCACTTTTTCGCCCGCGGTTGCCGGAGTCAACGGCGGCTCGTTTACGGTGAATGAGACTACTCCTGCCGGACCGCAAATGTTCGCGGGCGTTTTACCGCCGAATGTCACTTACAACCTGGAACCGGGCATACCGAATTCCCCTACAGTGGCGCCGACCACTCCCGACGGTTTCGGCGCGGCGGCGAATGCCATCGACTTTGACTGGGGCCCGAACGGTACGGGAGGGGGCAACACTATTTATTTCTACCCCGATGGCAGCGCACGCGACGCCAACGGAAATATCAACAACGGCGTGATCTATCTCGGCATCCCGGGGCAGGTGCAAACTGCTCATGCGATTACCGTGTGGGGATTCACCGGCCGCATCCGGGGATGGCAAATTTACAGCGTGTCTGGTAAATGGACATGGATTCAACAATGAAAACGGGAATTCTTACAAACCGGCAGAAACGGGCGCAGAGTGGATTCGCGCTGATCGAAGTCATGATCGCGATGGTGGTGTTAACCATCGGCTTGTTGGGTGTGCTGGCGACGCTGGAGGTCGCCATGGCCGCCACCCAAACTTCTCAGGAAGACATGCTCGCCCGGCAAGCGGCTTCGGAAGTGATGGAGAGCATCTTTAACGCGCGTGACACTACACAGTTAGGATTCAGCGCGATTGCCAACATTGGCACTGGAGCTGGCATTTTTACCCCACCCGATCCTCCGACGCCACTGTTGTGCGCCGGGCCCGACGGCATCATCGGAACGGCGGACGACACGACGTGTACCGCGGCCAATGGAACGGTGTGCGCAGTTAAATGCCTCAGCGAACCCGGGCCTGACGGCATTCTGGGAACCGCGGACGACGTCATCGTCCCCCTGACTAATTTCACGCGCTCCATCGCTATTGCGCCGTACAACCAGACGCTGAGTCTGGTCACGGTCACCATCAACTACACCGTCCCCAATATCGGCCACACGAAAAGCTATGTGCTCTCGGAATACATTTCGTACTACCACTAGGAAGAAAGCCATGCGGAACGCCCACAATTCGAGTCGCGGCTTCACCCTGGTCGAACTGATGGTCACTGCCTGCGTGGGAGCGGTGCTCATCGCCTGCGCTGCACTGCTGTTCAGCAAGGGAACACAGGCCGCGTGGGTAACCTCGCAAAAGGCCGAATTGCAGGAGGACTTCCGCGCCGCCGGCAATCTTATGGAACGCGATATCAGCCTGGCGGGTGCCGGGGCGTTGGGCCAACAGGGCCTGGGAACCTCAGGCGTTGCCTTGGCGAATGGTGGTACCGCTGTTTCACCCGTTTATCCCTGCTCGGATGTCCCGACGGTTTCCTGCAGTTATGTGAATGGCGGCTCCATAGCCTATCCGAGCTACGGCGGGAGCCCGCCTGAAATTTATTCGGTCATGCCCGCCGCCGGTGCGGGGATCATTGTTAATGCAGCCCAGGGAGCTACCGACGTCATTACCCTGAACTACGCCGACGTGAATCTTCCCCTGGATTGCTACTCCGGCACGGTGGGCGCAGGCGGCACCACTGTTACTTTCACGTTGCCGGCCACGCAGAGTTCTAACTGCGTCCTGCCCCCAGGTGCTGTTTACGGTGTTAGCAATCAACCGCCCAATCTGATCTGGGGCACGGCCAATCCTTACGGTCTGCAGTCCGGAGACATGATTCTTTTCGGAACCAATGCCGTGGGAGTCGTCACCAACGTCACCAACTGCGGGGCGAACTGCTTCACAGTGACGTTCGGTTCCGATCCCGGCAAGGTCAACCAGTTCAGCGCTGCCACCAGCGGAACTCTCTTGCTTGCCGCCACTCCGCAGGCGGCTGGCGGCACCATGCCTTCGGCCGTACGCTTGATCTCAGTTACATACTATTTGGCGATTCCTGCTTCCACTGGACTGCCGACGTTGTATCGCATCCAGAATGGACAAGAGGCCGCTCCGGTGGCGGAGAACGTGGTCTACCTGAAGTTCTGCTACGACGTTTACAACGCCGGGGTCGTAACCCCTTGCCAATCTCCCCTCCCCGCGGGAACTACCCCCAGCATGATCACCAAGGTCACGATCCAGCATATGAGCATGCGCAGCCAGAATCGAGACTCCTGGTCGAAGAGCTCTCTGGCCCAGTTCGGCGGTTATGAAGGCCTGGATCTTACGACCTCGATCGCGGTGCGCAACATGACCATGCAGAACGAGTATCCCGGAGTGCAGAACTAAGACAGAACCCCCGATGTGCAGGTAGTACACGGATGAAGAACTGGTTTAGGAGAATGAGGAGAAACACCATGTCTGGCGCCAAAGTCAATTCACGCGGATTCACTCTGATCGCTGCCCTGCTGCTGACCTTGCTGTTGTCGGGGATCGCGGTCTCTCTGCTGCTGATGGTCAACACCGAGCAGAGGGTCGGCGGCCTCGATCTGAACAGCGCCTACATGTATCGGGCAACCGAGGGCGCGATGGAAAAGATGACTTCCGATCTGGCCAACACCTACATGACGATTCAGGCGCCGCAAACCTCCGACATTTGCGCCATCAACCAGAATCCTCCCACCAACGATCCCACGATTACGTTCACTTGCCCGAGCGGAGCGTGTATTTACGAAGCCGATCCGGTCATTGCAGGAATTGACCACGCCTGTCAGATAACGCCTCCGCCTTCGCTTCCCAAACCCGGCTGGGGCCAGATTAGTGCTGGTCAGGATGCGGGCCTGTACGCGCAACTGATTCCCATCCAGCTCAACGTAGCCGCTCAACGCGTTAATGATGGAGCCAATACTGGTCAAACCGTCAGCTTGACCCGCGCTGCGCAAGTCGCCCTGATTCCAGTATTCCAGTTCGGTGTCTTCTGCAACGGCGATTGCTTCTTCGGCCGCAGCCCCAATCTTGGTTTTGCCGGACGCGTGCACACCAACGGCGACCTCTATCTTGGTGTGGCCGACGGCTATAACCTGGTGTTTGGCGACAAGATATCCGCCTTTGGAAACGTAATCCGTGAACAGATGGATAACGGCGTGGCGAGCTCCGGCAATGACAATGGCGGAACTGTGATGATTCCGACCACGGCCAACGGTTGCGCCGCAGAACTGGCGAACGTGGCCAGTGCGACGACCAGTTCCACCTGCAAGGACATCTCCGTGTATCTCGGGGCGACCGACGGCAGCGTAACCGGCGGCCACGGCTCGGCGCAAAATACGGCTACCTGGATCAACACCTCCACTGGCACTTACAACGGTTACATCATCGATGGCAACGGCCCCGGCCCGAGCTGCCCGCCGGCCAACCCGAATTGCGACGGCCCCAACTCGACCGGTGCGGTCGATTTGACGCTGCCTTTCGTCCAGGGCACGACCTCAGCTGTGCAGCTCATTCGCCAGCCACCGCCGGGCGAATCGACCAGTTCGCTGCTGGGCGCGTCGCGTCTGGCCAATCAGGCGCAGATTCGCATCATTCTCTCCGATTCCGAGGATGGATTGCACCTTCCTGGATGGAATGGGAATCCCGCGGAAGACGTGCAACTGGTCAGCGGCCTGCCGACTGAACTCACCGCCGCCGGTCCCTTAGCCATGAGGCAAGGCGCCGATGCGGGGAGTCCCGGCACAACCGCCAATGCGATTCAAGTGAGTTCAACCTTCCCCATCAACAATGGCCACTACTACACGTTCGGCGAGGCATGGTGCACCGGAAACAAGTATCCGACGGCCACGACCATCCCGGGCGCCACCTACGCCACTAGTTTCACCAACAGCGTCATTGCGGGAACAGTCGCGAGTGGCAATTATGTATATGACACCTTCAATGGCACGAATACGGGCGTCCGCAACTGTCCGAGCCTCGTTCCCCACGGCACCTACGTTAATAACATCGGAGCTCCGCCCGACACCAACTTCGTGATTCCTCCTTATTACGCCGGCCCGGGCGCGGCCAGCGCCAACTTCAACTGGCCACCTGTAGCTTATCCGCAGTGGCCGCCGCAGACGTTTCCCGCTCCAAATCTCTTCACCACAATTAACGAGACACAGCCGAGTGCCGGCGTGGCCGCCAATGGCTTGGAGTGGCCGCTCATCGGTGGATGGTTGCTGGTGGAGGTGCAGAACGCGGCTGGCGCGTATGTCGGAGTCACGCAGGAGTGGCTCTCGATGGGTTTTGCCCGCGGCGTGAACGTTCCTACCCAGCCTGGTACGAAGTGCGCAGCGGGGTTGTACACAGCTTCCGCCGCCACCTATAACATCGCCTCGAATGCGCTGAATGCGGCTGGCGCGAACGCGATCGGCTGCAACTCGCTCGCCGATCACAGAAATGCGATTCTGTATTTTGAAGTCACCAAGGACAGCCAACTCGCCGGCGAACCCTCGGTTCCGCAGGATTATCCTTTGAGCGGCGCCGATGTTTATTACGACGCCGGCCCGGCTGGTCCTGCCAACTGGAACGAGCCCTGTACTACTGCCGGCATCACTTGCTCAGCGCAGTACGACTGGTATCCGATCAATCTCTACGATGCCCGCGAAGGCGAGGTCAACGATACCTGCTGTCCCACCCAGGGTACCGGAACTCCGAACGGAGTCATGAACGTCGTCGAACTCGACGTGGGCAATCTAAACCAGTGGCTGGAGGGCAACACAGGTCTCACTGGGACGAGCGTGAACTACGCTACCTCGAACGGATACATTCTGTATTTCTCCGACCGCCGCGGCATGCAGTTCACCAACCCGGCCGGCCCGAGCCAAAGCCAATCGCAATGGGGCGAGTACGGCTTTGAAGACACCGTCAACTATAGCGATGGCGCACCTTATGCGCCGGATGGAAAGCTCGAGCCAGTTAACTACAACAACGTTTCGCCGGAAGATGTGAATGGCAACGGCGTGCTCGATAAATACGGCGTGGTCGGAGTGGGCGACGCTTTCGGCCCCAACAATCAAACCGACAGCGACACCACGAGCCCTCCGAACCCCTATGCCCAGAGAAGCGTTGCCGGCGAGCGGGTCCAACTTTCCACCGTACCTGCGAGCGGCAAGGTCGGCGTGGGCTTCGCCAATCGTGTAACTGGCGCCCGCCATGCGCTCAAGCTGGTAGATGCGTCAGTGGGCAACCTGCCCGTGATGCCGGCCGCCAGCGGTTGCACGCAGAACGCGGCCAACCCAACCGGCTGTGGCGGATTCACGGTCGCCTCCGAAAACCCGGTCTATGTTGACGGTAACTACAACTCAAACTGCCCGGCTGCCGGAGCGGTCGGTTGCTCCCCGAACAACCCCGTTTACGATGCCACCTGGACGGGCGGAGCAGAGCCGCTGCACTCGGCAGCTTCCATCATTGCGGACGCTGTCACCGTGCTCTCGAGCAACTGGCAGGATTGGGGCTGCAACTCGGGTGCGGTCGGCTGCAACGCCACGCTCAATACGACCAGCGGCAGCATGGTCAACTCGGTGAATAATGCCGCCGGCCAGAATACGCCTGCGAACACGCCCAACCGCATCGCGCAAACCACCTACTACCGCATGGCAGTTGCAGGCGGAAAGACCATCGCCTTCCTGAATACTGCCCAGAACCCGGAATTTGCCTTCGGCATGGATGGCGGCGTCCACAACTTCCTGCGCTTCATCGAAGACTGGGGTGGAATGCCAGGTTCCGCTGCGCAGGCGAGCCTATGGTACAAAGGCTCGCTGGTGAGCCTCTACTGGAACCAGTACGCCACCGGAACGTTCAAATGCTGCAACACGGTGTATAACCCGCCAGATCGCGAATACGTCTTCGATCCGCTGTTCTCGCAGCCTATGAACCTGCCGCCCGGAACGCCAATGTTCCGCAATGTAGATAACCTGAGTTACCGCCAGAACTTCGGGGCCACGAATTACTAGAAAAACAGTGGTCTGCGAAGACCCCGGTCTTCGGACCGGGGTCTTCTCTTGCTCACAACATCTTGTGATCTCCGTCGCAGCTTCGACGGGCAAGCCATGCTCCACTAGAATAAGGGTGTGCCTCTTACATGCCCTGAGGGAGTGTGGAAGTTATGAGTTTTGCAAGCTGGTCGAGATCGGAGATTGAGCAAGGACGGAAGATTGTGAGTTCGGGATTGCGGGGCGCCCGCTCCGGCGAACAGGAATTCCTGAACGGAGCTTCCCTGAACGGGTTTGTCGGAGACACTATTCGCACCGCGTGCCGACCAGCGGCGCTGGGGGCATGCATCGGTGCTGTTGCCGGATGTTCTGCCAGGACTGCTAAATCGACTCGAAGAGCAGTCGTGTTCGGCTTAGCCGGAGCGGCCATCGGTTTCGGGGCTGGCATCGCGTGGAAGAGCCGCCATCTGACGGCAAGCGCAGTTCGCGGCGCTTCACGCAACATCCGCACGCTCCGAGACGAACGCTGGATGCGAAAAAACTCCATCGCGTACGCATAAGAGGCAGGGCGCGAGCCAGCCCTCTTCGACAAAAATTGGGGAACGGTTCAGTCTCCTGTTCCCGACAGGCTTGCAGATTGCGGGCTATTGTTCGCGCTGTCGCTCACGGTTAGCGAGCCGGTTGCCGTGCCTGTCTGTGTGGGCGAGAACGTTAAGCTGATCGTACAGGTCTTCTTGCTATCCAGAGTCGTTCCGCACTTCGATGCCGAAACTGTGAATGGAGCCGCTGTCGAATGCGAGATGCCGGTCAGCGTTGCAGGCAAATTGTTTTTCAGAGTGAACTTGTAGGCCGCGCTAGTGTCGCCGATTCCTCCCCTCGCACATTGACTGATCTGCTCCAGCCGCCTAACATTCTCCCATCCTCATGATCGGTCAGACCATCTCCCACTACCGCATCATCGAAAAACTCGGCGGCGGCGGGATGGGAATTGTCTACAAAGCTGAAGACCTCACGCTGCACCGCTTCGTCGCGCTCAAGTTTCTGCCCGACGAGGTGGCGAAAGATGCACAGGCGCTGGCGCGCTTTCAGCGCGAGGCGCAGGCGGCATCGGCGCTGAACCACCCCAATATCTGCACCATTCACGAGATCGGCCAGGAAGCGCAGCCCTTCATCGTCATGGAATTTCTCGACGGCATGACGCTGAAACACCGGATCGCGGGAAGGCCGATTGACCTCAACGTTCTGCTGGAACTCGCCATCGAAATCGCCGACGCGCTGGATGCGGCGCATAGTGAGGGCATTATTCACCGTGACATCAAGCCAGCGAACATTTTCGTGACGAAGCGCGGCCGCGCCAAAATTCTCGATTTTGGGTTGGCGAAAGTGAAAGCGCCGGGTGCGGCTTCTGCGAGCGGGGCCGCAGCCGCCATCACGGAGGGTTTGACCGAGGGAGGATCTCACCTGACCAGTCCCGGCTCGACAATGGGCACAGTCTCCTATATGTCGCCGGAGCAGGCGCGGGCGAAAGAACTGGATGCCCGCACGGATCTTTTTTCTTTCGGAGCAGTTCTCTACGAGATGGCGACCGGTGCGCTGCCGTTTCGCGGAGAAAGCTCGGCAGTTATTTTTAAGGCCATTCTCGATGCCGTTCCCACTGCACCCGTGCGGCTGAATCCCGACGTACCTGCAGATCTGGAGAGAATCATCCGCAAGGCGCTGGAGAAAGACCGCAACCTGCGTTACCAGAGCGCGGCCGAGATGCGCGCTGACCTGCAACGATTGAAGCGCGATAGCGAGTCGCATATCACCGCGGCTTCTTCAGGCACCCATGCCGGCGTGATCAGCCGCGCGCCCGCGAAGATGAGCTTGTATGTTGCGGGTATTCTGGTGCTGGTCGCTGCGGTGGTCGCGGGCGGCGTTTCTTATTATCGCTCGCACCGCCATCAGAGATTGACCGACAAAGACCTGGTGGTTTTGACTGATTTTTCCAACAGCACCGGCGATGCCGTTTTTGATGACACGCTCAAGACCGCACTCAGCGTTGCGCTGAGCCAATCGCCGTTTCTGAATGTGCTCTCCGAACAAAAAGTGGCTGAGACCTTGCAGCAGATGACACGGCCGGCGGGAACGAAGCTGACGCCAGAGCTGGCGCGCGAGCTGTGCCAGCGTACCAGCAGCAAAGCCTACATTGCGGGGTCGATCGGCAGCTTGGGAACCGAATATGTTGTGGGTCTCAAGGCGGTGAATTGCCAGAGCGGCGACATCCTGGCGCAAGAGCAGATCACGGCCGCGGCCAAGGAGAAAGTTCTGGATGCGCTGGGCGATGCGGTTTCAAAATTGCGCAGTGAACTTGGGGAATCGCTGGCGACGGTGCAAAGGTTTGGCGTCCCCCTGGAGCAGGCTACAACCTCTTCCTTGGACGCTCTGAAAGCCTATAGCCTTGGACAGAAAGCCGATCGCGAGCAAGGCCCGGCCGCAGCTTTGCCTGATCTTCAACGCGCCATCCAACTGGACCCCAATTTCGCCATGGGCTACATGGGAGTTGGCAACGAGTATTACAGCCTCTCGCAGACCAGTCGCGCCAGCGAATATATCGCCAAAGCATTCCAGTTGCGCGATCACGCCAGCGAACGCGAAAAGATGGCGATTGATGCCACATACTACCTAAATGTCACCGGCGAGTTGAGCAAAGCCGGGCAGGCCTATCAGCAGGAAATCGACGGCTATCCCAATAGCCAGGGCGCACACCTCAATCTGGGCGTGGTCTATGCGGAAAAAGGTCAGTATGACAAAGCGGCCGAACTCACGCGCCAGGAAATGCAACTCAATTCTGACAACGTTGCCCCCTACGACAACCTCGCAGACGCTTACATCTCCTTGCAACGCTTCGACGACGCCCGTCAAACCATCCGCGAGGCGCAGGCGAAAAAACTGGATGACTACATCACCAGACTGGCATTGTATGGGCTTGCCTTTATTTCCTCTGATTCAAACGCCATGTCCGAGCAACTGCACTGGTTCGCCCGCAGGCCCGAAGAAAACTATGGGCTGGCAATCGCCAGCGACACCGAGGCATACCACGGACGGCTAAGCAAGGCCCGTGAATTAGTGAAACGCGCCGTCGACTCCGCCATTCGTGGCGACAGCAAAGAAAATGCCGGAGTCTGGCTGGAGAACGGCGCTCTTTACGAAGCGGCCTACGGCAATATCGGGGAAGCGCGTCAGGCGGCTGAAGAGGGGATGAAACTAGCTCCTACGAGTGAGGGCGTGGCAAGCGAAGCAGCGCTTGCGTTCGCCTGGGCGGGCGAGAGGGCGCGGGCCGAGGCAATGGCACACGATCTGAATACGCGCTATCCGCTGGATACGCAGATGCAAACGCTGTGGCTGCCAGCCATCAGGGCGCAGTTGGCGCTTGACGGCAAAAAGCCTCAGACCGCGATTGACGCTTTGCAAGCTGCATCGAGCACCGAATTAGGACAAATCACCTTCGTCAGCAATATGTCGTGTCTCTATGACATTTATGTCCGTGGCGAGGCTTATCTTGCGGCAGGAGATGCAACGGTTTCGGCCGCTGAGTTCCAAAAAATTGTTGATCACAATGGAATCGTCTGGAATTGTTGGACCGGAGCACTAGCTCATTTGGGCGTAGCGCGCGCCAATGCGCTCGAAGCCAGAACTTCACGAGGCGCGGATGCCGACGCGGCCCGCGTTCGGGCGCTCGCGGCCTACAAGGATTTTTTGGCTCTGTGGAAGAACGCCGATCCCGAAATCCCGATTTTCAAGCAAGCCAAAGCTGAATATGCCAAGCTGCAATAGTGTTGCGCGGCAAGCGCAAGCAGCATACAGACGCGCGCTGTTCATCGCCATCATTCTTGCTTATCGGCCAAACCGGCCCATGAGTTGAGTCTGGGCAACGATGTGGTTTTTCATGGCGTGTTCGAGGTCGGCTTTGGCCGCTCCTGCCTTCAGCTCGAGTTTGGCATCGAGAGCATACAGTTTGAAGAAGTAGCGGTGCGGCTTTCCGGGCGGAGGGCACGGGCCGCCATACCCGAATTTGCGAAAGTCGTTGCGGCCCTGCAGCGCGCCAGCGGCCTGCTCCTGTTTCTCGACTCCTTCGGGAAGTTCTCTTACATTTGCCGGGATGTTATAGATGACCCAGTGAACCCAGGTGCCTACCGGGGCATCGGGATCGTCCATGATGAGGGTGAAGCTTTTCGTGGCCGCGGGCGGGTCGTTCCAGCTCAGTTGCGGGGAGACGTCAGTCCCGGAGCACGTGTATTTTGCGGCGATAGTTTGGCCTTCGGAAAATGCGGTGGATGAAAGATGAAAAGACATAGGACCTCCGCTGTTTTGGCCGGAGACGGGGAGAAGGCACAGGATGCTAACCTCAAACAGGATGCTTACTGCATTAAGAGTTGCGAGACGCATAGGATTCGGTTCGTAAAGGCTCTGCTTTAGCGTAGGAATGGGCAGCCAGGGTTGTCAAGTTGCCGGCGCAACGCAACAGCAGGCAACCTGTGATTGGCCAGCTTCACGCACATCGCCGAAACTAAAATGAATTTCATTGTCCAGAAGCGGCAATGCTATCCTGACGTTGCATGCTGCAGAAGCGTATCGACGACCAGCCTTCGATTTCGCGCGAGATGGTGCGCGAAGCCCAGGACATACTGCATCGCCATCTCAAGAGCGTGGGGCTGAAGCAGACGGCGCAGCGCGATACGATCCTGCGCTCGTTTCTGGAAACGCGCGATCACCTGTCGACCGACGAACTCCACCGGCTGGTACAGAAGAAAGACGCGAGCATCGGCTATACGACCGTTTACCGCACGCTGAAATTGCTCGCGGAGTGCGGATTGGCCAGCGAAGTCGCCTTTCATGACGGCATCGCCCGTTACGAGCACCAGTATAACCGGCGCAGCCACCATCACATGGTCTGCACGGAATGCGGCAGTTCGGTGGAGTTCTTTTCGCCCGAGGTGAGCCAACTGGAGCAGGAAATCGGACGCAAATATCGCTACGCGACCACGCGTCACACTTTTCAGATCTACGGCGTTTGCGAAGACTGCCGCAAGAAAGTTGCGGCGCGGCTGGCCTGAAAGAAACCATGCCGATCGCCTGCCCTGATTGCGCCGCAGCTATGCCCGAAGGCGCCGCTTACTGTCCTAACTGCGGCCGCGCCATGCACGCCGCTGCGCGCGCGCAGGGCAGGGTAGGCGCGCTGCCCGAGATCATTGCCGGGGCTCTGGCTTATTTCCTGGTGCCCGCGATCATTTTCCTGCTGGTCGAACCCTATAACCGCAATCGCTTCCTACGATTTCATGCTTATCAGTCCATCGCGGTGTACGTGGCTGCGGCCATCGTTGGCGCGGCGCTGAAGATATTCGCTTTTGTTGTGTTTTTTATTCCGCTGCTCGGGCCGTTGGTTGTGGGCCTGGTCTCGATTGTTGTAGGAGTCGGGTGGTTCATTTTGTGGGTGGTGCTGGTGCTGAAAGCGCTTCAGGGCGAGATGTTCAAACTGCCGGTGCTGGGGGATTTCGCGGAAAAACAGGCGGGATAAGGTACAGCTGAATTTTCAAATTCAGCCACTACCCGGGATAACTGACGCTTGACTTTCTTCCCCCAAGCTGTCATTCCTATTAGCTTTTACCTTGCCGGCCCGAAAGCATCGGGTGCGGTCCGTACGGACGGCGGGAATTCAGCGCGACTGGGGAGCGGATTGAAAGTCAAAGTTTTCTATCATGACAAGTGTTTCGATGGAGCTTGCTCGGCGGCGGTGTTTTCCCGTTTCTATCGCGAGCGCGTTCGCGATGATGCGGAATTCGTTTTTGCCGGCCTTCTGCATCGTGCAGGATCGTTGTTTAACGAATCCGAGTTCGACGGCGACGAAAACGCCATTGTAGATTTCAAATACTCGAGTTCGCCCAAAATCACGTGGTGGTTCGATCATCATCAGAGCGCATTTCTGTCGCCCGCCGACGCCGCACATTTTGAACACGATGAGAGCAACCGCAAGTTTTACGATCCGGATTTCAAATCATGCACCAGCTTTCTGGCCATGATCGCGCAGCAGCGGTTCGGTTTCGATCCAACTCCCATTGCTGACGTGGTCTACTGGGCCGACGTGATAGACGGCGCTCTCTATCCTGACGCCAAGACCGCCGTGGAAATGCAGGCGCCTGCGATGAAGCTGACTATGATCATCGAATCGGCGCCCGATCAGCGCTTCGTTCCCAACCTGATTCCTCTGCTCGCAATCAAGCCACTGGCCGCCATTCTGGAAGAACCATTCGTTGCCCCGCTGCTCCCGCCACTGTTGCGCCGTCACGAACTTTCCATCGATATTCTGAAGCAGCGCACGGAATGCATTGACCGGGTCATTTTTTTCGACGTCACTGATCACGATCTCGAAGGCTATAACAAGTTCGTTCCCTACTATCTGCATCCGGAGTCGATCTACAGCGTGGGACTGAGCAAGAGCAGCTTCCGGGTCAAGGTTTCTGTGGGATCCAATCCGTGGGCGCCGCAGGAACCCGGGGTGAACCTGGCCAAAATTTGCGAGCGCTATGGCGGCGGCGGGCATGCCCGCGTGGGCGCAATTTCGTTCAGCGTGAATCAGCACGCCCAGGCGATCAAGGCCTCTCAGGAAATCGTGGCTGAGCTGCGCGCCGCGGTTCGCTCGCAAAAAAGCTGAATTGTCGAAGCTATCCCCGTGTGGAGCCAGACCAGCAGCAACGAAGTGGCGGACGACAGGCGGGAAGCGCGTGATAGTCTAAAATTACGTGGCTTTGCCGCTGACGAAAATCGACCATGCACGCGCACGCCGGAATGCGTTGCGGTTGGTGGCTTTGTTTGAGTTTGGGAAAGGCATTTTTGTTCTCTGTCTCGGGGTCGTCGCTCTTTTACTGGTCCATAAAGACGCGTGGCTGATCGCTGAAAGTCTGCTGGTGCGCCTGCACATCAACACTGACCGGCGTTCGGCGCAAATGTTTCTTGACTTTGCTGACAATATTACTGACGCGCGCCTATTGACGGCTGCATGGCTCTCTTTTACCTACTCTGCGCTGCGTTTTGCCGAAGCATACGGGTTATGGAAGGAGCGCACCTGGGCGGAATGGATTGCGCTGGTTTCGGGTGCGCTGCTTTTGCCCCTGGAGGTTCGTGCGCTATTGCGCGCGGTAACAATTTGGCGCTCCGCAGTGTTCGTGGGCAATCTGGCGATCGTGTTCTACATGTGGTTTCTGATCAGGGAAGGGAGGAAGCATGCGCACAGTCCGGCTAATCCCAACACCGGCCGGCAGCGGGAGGGTGAAAACTGAGATTCTCAACGCTTTGACAAGCGGCTCCGCCTGAGGTCATGGCAGGAAGGACGCCATGTTGAAGAAATTGCCGCGGGCGACGCGCGCTTATCTCTTGCCCTGCGAGTGCACCAGCTTCAGGCCGTCCGCCTGCAAAATGCGCTGAATCTGATTGCGCGCATGCACTGACCATGGGCCGGCGGTGTCGAGCTTTGTATAGGTCTGCCAGTGTTTCAGCGCTTTGCGCGGCTCGCGGGTTTTTTCATAGGCGAGCGCGAGGTTGTAGTGCGCGTCGGCGTAAGTGGGGGCAAGCTGGATGGCCATCTTGTAAGTCTGGATGGCTTCCTGCACACGCCCAGTCTCGTCGAGAACGTTGCCCAGATCGAAGTAGGCCAGCGCGTAACGGGGATCGGCCTGAAGAGCAGCGCGGTAGTGTTTCTCGGCCAGAGTGAAATCCTGACGGTTGTAATACAGTGTGCCTAAGTTGATGTGCGCGGCGGCATGGCTCGAATCGAACTGAATCACCTTCTGATAGGCCGCGAGGGCGGCAGTTTGCGTGGCCGGATCTTCTTCGAGCGCAATGCCGCGGGCAAACCATACTGCTGCCTCATTGGCTTGCGGGGCGGAATCGGGCGTAGGAATTGGCGTGCTGGTCACGACTTTTTCCGGCGCGGCAAAATCCATCACGAACTGGCCGGCGATCGGCTCCAGCAGTTTGCCTCCGTGGCGGAAGGCGATGCGGTGATGATTGGTCGAGGAAACGCCCGCATCGAGCAAAGGATTGGCCATACCCGAAGCGGCTTGCTGCATCGCCTCCAGGGATTGCCGAATCACCGTGGGACGTACGCGCATGGCGCATAAGTCGCGCACTTTTTTGATTTTCAAGAGATCGGCAAAAGAATAAGCCGTGGTGGCGGCAATCAAGCCCGCACGCTCCCAGTTGCCCAACTGGCGTGGGGTGACATGCAAAATGCGCAGCAAATCAGTTCGACTGTACACGGCTGTAGTGACCTGCTCGCTACTCGACGCACAAGCAGGTTACGCGCCATTATCCGCAAGTCGCAGGGGAAAAGGCAACAGAGGAACGTTGTGGAAATCAGGGGAGTAACCTGAATAATTCACATGCAACGAAAATGGTGCACATGGAGTCGGGAAAACAATCAGATCCTTTCTTGCCAGGGATTCACGACGGCGGTCGAGATATCGTCGAAATCGCGAACCTTGCGGGTGGCCAAAGTCGCATGACGGGAAAGCACGATTCCCGCGATCATCGTGTCGCGCAGTTCGCGCGGACGGCCTTGCAATTTGCGCGATGCCATTAGAATGCCTGCCTCGCGGGCGGCCTCATCATCGAACGGAGTTATTCGATGGTTGATGCTGGCCAGCAATCTCTCGAAGTCTTCCGAAAGAGCCTCCCGCCGCCTACCATCACAAGAAGTGATATCACGCTATCACTGACCGGCAGCGACGAGTTTTCAGTGCCCGCCGGTCAGCTCCCTGACTATCGACCCCACCATCTGTTTGGCGTCGCCGAAGAGCATCAGGTTATTGTCGAGGTAATAGAGGGGATTGTCGATGCCGGCGAAGCCAGGGCTCATGCTGCGCTTGATGACCATGACGGTGTGGGCTTTATCCACATCGAGAATGGGCATGCCGTAGATCGGGCTCGATTTATCGTTGCGGGCGGCGGGGTTGGTCACGTCATTTGCGCCGATGACGAGGGCGACGTCAGTTTGCGGAAAGTCGCCGTTGATTTCATCCATTTCGATCAATCGATCATAGGGAATGTCGGCTTCGGCGAGCAGTACGTTCATGTGGCCGGGCATGCGTCCGGCGACAGGATGGATGGCGAAGCGCACATCAATACCTTTTTTGGTGAGCGCATCGTAGAGTTCGCGAACTTTGTGCTGTGCCTGCGCGACCGCCATTCCATAGCCGGGAACAATCACCACTTTGTTCGCGGCCTCCAGGATCGAGGCAGCGTCCTCGGCGCTGGCGCTGCGCACCACTCGTTCTTCTTTTGCCCCGGCAGCCGCGGTCTGCACCTGCCCGAAGGCTCCAAACATCACGTTGGTGAAAGAGCGGTTCATGGCCTTGCACATGATCAGCGACAGAATGAAGCCGGAGGATCCGTCGAGCGCACCCGCAACGACCAGAACTTTGCTGTTGAGAACGAAGCCGAGCAGGGCAGCCGAAAAACCGGCATAGGAATTCAAAAGCGAGATGACCGTGGGCATGTCTGCACCACCGATGGGGGTGACCAGCAGAATGCCGAAAATCAAGGCGATTACCACCATGACCGGAAACAGCACGGTGTTTGCGGGGTTCACCACCAGCGCGATGGCGAGGCCAAGAGCTGCGGCGAGAACCGTGAGGCTGACAATGTTCTGCCCGCGATAGACGATGGGCCGCTGCGGCAAGATTTCCTGCAGTTTTCCGGCAGCGATGAGGCTGCCGGTAAAGGTGAGCGAGCCAATGATGACCTCGAGCGCAATCTCGCCCATTTCGAATCGCGTGACCGGAGCCGTGCCCACATAATATTCAGCGATGCCGATCATGGCCGCAGAAAGCGCACCGAAGGCGTGGCTGAGCGCAGTCCGTTGCGGCACAGCGGTCATGTGAACCATGCCCAGCGGAATGCCGACTCCGGCACCGATGATCAGCGTGATCAGGACCCACCTATATTCAGAGACTTCGGGATTGCACAGCGTAACTACAACTGCCAGCGCCGCGCCAATCTCTCCGGCCAGCACGCCCCAGCGCGCGCTCACCGGGGAATTCAGCAACTTGAGAGAAAAAATGAAGAGAACGATGGCAGCAATGTAGGCGAAGTCGAGATACGGCTGGAGCGCTGCTGGGGTCATGATTATTTCGACCTGCCGGACTTGAACATGCGCAGCATGCGGTCGGTAATGAGGAATCCGCCAACCATATTGCTGAAGGAGGCAGCAACGGCGATTGCCCCCAGCGTAGTGGTGAGCCGGGTTTCATGGCGTCCGGCAATGATGATGGCAGCGACGACGACAATCGCGTCGAGAGCATTGGTGAGCGACATTAGTGGAGTATGAAGCAGCGGCGAAACCCGCCGGATGACCTCAAACCCAACGAAGCCTGCCAGAATGAAAACGTAAAGATTGGAAATGAAATCTGCGGGCATAATCGCTCCTTAATGTTTTGTGTTTCGCTTCTTTTGCCGCCGAGTCATGGACCAGCCGGCGCGAGGGCCGGCAACTTGTAAAACTCGCGCACCCGGGCGTTAACGATCTCGCCGCCGTGCGTAACCATGGTTTCGCGAACGATTTCATCCTGCACGTTCAGTTGCGGCTTGCCTTCTTTCATCATGTAAACAAGAAAGTTCGAGAGGTTGCGGGCATACATCTGGCTGGCGTGGTAAGGGACGGTGCTGGCCAGATTGATGGCGCCGATAATCGTGATTCCATTTTCGACTACGGTCTTTCCCATTTGCGTGAGTTCACAGTTGCCACCGCGCTCGGAGGCAAGATCGACGATTACTGAACCGGGAGCCATTCCTTTCACCATGTTTGCGGTGATCAGCACGGGTGATTTCTTTCCAGGAATTACCGCGGCTGTAATCACCACGTCGCTTTCGGCGACGACGCGGCCGAGCAATTCGCGTTGCCGCGCATAGAAGGTTTCGTCCTGCGCCGTGCCGTAGCCGCGGGCGTCCTGCGCATTCTTGGCTTCGATCGGCAGCTCGACAAAGCGACCACCCAGGCTCTGCACCTGCTCTTTGGCGGCGGGGCGCATATCGTAGGCGCTGGCGACCGCACCCAGGCGGCGCGCGGTAGAGATCGCTTGCAAGCCTGCGACACCGGCCCCGATGACAAAAACGCGCGCCGGGGTGATGGTGCCGGCGGCGGTGGTCATCATAGGAAAAAGCCTGATCGATGTCTCCGCCGCGATCAGTACCGCCTTATAGCCGCAAATTGTAGCCATGGAGGAAAGCGCATCCATGCTTTGCGCGCGCGTGGTGCGGGGCATCATTTCCACGGAAAACGCGGTCACGCCGGCGCTTGCGATCTGCTGCACAACCTCCGCCGAACCGAAGGGACGAAGAAAACCGATGACAAGCTGACCACGGCGGAACAAAGAAAGATCGTCTTTGCCGGTGACGTCGTTGGAGCCGTAACAAAGCACCTGCACGATAATGTCGGCGGCGGCGAACACCCCCGCGCGATCGGGAACAATCTTTGCGCCCTTCTCGGCGTAAGCCGAGTCCGGATACCCGGCTTCTTCACCGGCTCTCGACTGAACGGCGATTTCCAGGCCAGCTTTGGCCAGCACAGGGATTACAGCCGGGACCAGCGCAACCCGGCGCTCGTCTGGATAACTTTCCTTAGGAACTCCTACGATCAAGCCTTTTTCCTTTCAGCCACGAAGAAATATTGTGTCATTGCGGCTCAGAAGAGCGACGAAAAAATGCATACGGCAAACCCAAAACAGTAACAGAAACGGGGAGGAACTGAAAAGCCGTCTGTGAGTGAACGAAACATCAGGTCGGACCGCACGTCTTTACGGTTCCCGCGCTCCGATTTAGAATCGACGAGAGGCCGACGTAGCTCAGTTGGTAGAGCAGTCGATTCGTAATCGACAGGTCATCGGTTCAAGTCCGATCGTCGGCTCCATCCTAACCCCTTCAAGGTGTATCAGTTCACGAATCCCGTCGTTGCACGGAAATCCATATTTAGCGTCCTTGGTTTCCAGGAGGTTTTCCGATTGCATGCGGCTAAATCGCCGCTCCCACTCTTCGTCGAGTGCTTTGGGGGTTTCTGTGGTGATCCGTATAGGCTGTTTATGGGGACTGCTTTCGCGCCGCTCACAAAAAGCCGGGGATGGTTCCCCGGCTGGGCAGAACCACAGCGCGTTAGAAGCCTCCGGCGGTTCCGACCAGCCCCCAGGAGCCGGCTCGGCATTGACTTGAATTCAAGCCCAATGACGAGTCGCACCAGTTGGCCCAGGTGTAACCGAAGTAGGCGGAGTTGATATAGAGCGAGCCCGCAGGCTGGGCGTCGCCCAGCACGGCGTTCGTGTTCTGGGTGGTATTGGAGAGGAAAATCCGGCCAACGCTGCAACTGCCGTCGGTGGCTCCGTTGGTACACTGCGGAGTGATATTGAACCAGTATTCGCCCGGTCCGATGCGCAGGGTTGGAATCTTCACCAGTACGGTGAATTCATTGATACCGAAGAAATCGCGTCCGGTGGTTGCGACCTGAATGGCGCCGGTGCCGGAAGCGATGCTGGTGCCGCCGTTGCCTTCCGTCACGCCGGTACGAACGTCGTAGCTGGCGGTGTGAGGATCGAAGTTCGCGTCGGCTTGCACGTTGAAGAGGATTCCGGTCACTTTGATCCGGCCATTATTCGGAACGTCGATGGCGGCGTAGGTGGAACTGCCGGGGACCAGGACAGTGTCTTCATTGGAAAAACCGGCAGCGTTGGGGTCGGAAGGATTGAGATCGCCACCGTAAAACGCGCACGGATTGCACAGCGAGGGAGGAGCGGGCAAAGTCTGCTGCTGAGGAATGGCAGATTCTTCGGAGTCGCCGGCCAAATGCTGCGAAGGCGCCGGTTTCTTGTGCTGCGCCGCGGCGGACAAGGTGAGGACTATGACCAGAGTGGAGGCGAATAGGAACGTTTTCATTCAACACCTCCCAGTAGGCCGAAGGACACTAAGGCGCATTGAGTCTGATTCAGACCAGTGTCGGGGTCACACCAGTTGGCCCAGGTGAAGTCGAAATACCCCGAGTTCACGAATATCTCGTGCCGGGGCTGCCAGTAAGGGCGCAAAGCGTTGGTTCGAGACGTGGTGTTGGAGACGTAAAACCCAAAGACGCTGCAACTGCCATCCAGCGTGTTCAGGCAGTTCGGGGTCAAGTTTATCCAATAGGCGCCTGAGGGGAGCCGAATTGGCGGAAATACTACCACGGCAGAGTATTCGGCTACGCCCAGGAAGTTTCTTCCCGTGGAGACAACCTGAATGGTGGTAGTGCCGGAGGCGATGCTGGTGCCGCCGTCCCCTTCGGAGACGCCAGTGCGAATGTCATAGCTGGCGGTGAAAGGGTCGAAAGCGGCGTCGGCCTGGAGGTTAAAGAGGATGCCCTTAACGGTGACGGTAATGCCGCTGGGAATATCGACCTCGCCATAAGTGCCGCTGCCGCCGATAACGGACAATGTGTTCTCATCGGCGAAGCCCGCAGCGTTGGAGTCGTTCGGATTGAGATCGCCCCCATAGAAAAGGCAGGGATTACAAAGAGCTGGAGGTCTGGCCGCGCCAGTGAACTCCGGAAGCGCGGCATCCGGATTGCCGGCAAGATGATGTGACGAAGCGGGCTTTTTTCCTGACTGCGCCACCGCGGCGAAGCCGAACGTTATCACTACCGCTGCCGCGAGAAACGTTCTTTTCACCGGGTTCGTCCTCCTGGATTAAGAGCGATTTTGAAGCGCGGAAACTGCCCGGCGAGTTTATGCCGGGTCGGGTCAGCAATGCAAGGGAGCCGAAAGTACCCAGGCGCCGAATGGCGCAAGGGTCGCGGGATTGGGGCTACCTAGCCTTCGCAGCCGCGGCTGTGGCGAATCCTTCATGGCGGCAGGCGGGACCGTTGGCGTCGCCAAGGTCCCACTTGCGACCCGGCGCCATCCGGGATGACATGGAGAAAAGCGTCGAGTTGCCGATAGCAAATCAAAGGTTGCCCAAACGGCTAAAGACGGATGATGCCTTTAGCCCGCGAGGTGCGATTGACCCTTGCGTTGCAACGTGTTATAAATGCTGGTTTTGCAAGGGATGGCGGGAGCACGTGGATCAGGGCCGCCAGCCTGGCGCAAATTCCGACGCGGCCAAACTCCAACACTCCGTTTCAGGTCTTGCGGTGGAAGCGTGTTCGGATCCTATGACCAACCCTATCGATTGCCATGCGTGCCCGGACGGGGATGGTTGCTGGAGGCGGTACCAAGACACGTTACGATATTCCCGAAATACTGGCAGTGGGTCGGTTTGAAAAAGGAAGCGAGCCAGTCGCGTGATTATTGCGGCGCAGAGAACGCGCCGCGTCGCGCGGCTCGCTCAGATTCCTCGCTTCGCAAAAAGCGCTCGCTGGGAACGACAGACTGACCCATTCCCGATAAAAGAAAAATTCTGGAGGATTTATTATGCGCACCTGCCTCGCTCGTGCTGCATTCCAAGGACGGCGTGCGGTACATGGTTTCCTGAAAAGATTTTTGGCTTTGAGCGCGCTGGTCACATTAGCTACGGGCGCCGCGCTGGCGCAGCCCGAGGCAAGCGGGGAAGCCTCGCTGAAACTACCGGATCTTTCCAAAGTCAGCTTTTTCAATGGAGCGATTAACGGCCATAACCTGCTGCTGATCGGAATTCTTTTCTGCCTGTTCGGCTACGCGTTCGGCATGGTCATCTACATGCGGCTGAGAAACCTGCCCGTGCACCGCTCCATGCGCGAAATCTCGGAGCTGATCTATGAGACGTGCAAGACCTATCTGATCACGCAGGGCAAGTTCCTGCTTCTATTGTGGGTGTTTATCGCGATCATCATTCTTTTGTACTTCGGCTTGCTATTGAAATATGAAGCGCTGCGCGTGCTCATCATCCTGGCATTCAGCATCATCGGCATCGCGGGCAGTTATGGGGTGGCATGGTTCGGCATTCGCGTCAATACCTTCGCCAATTCGAGGACGGCGTTCGCTTCGTTGCCGGGCAAACCCTATCCCGTGTATCAGATCCCACTTGAGGCAGGGATGAGCATTGGCATGATGCTGATCAGCGTCGAGCTGCTGATGATGCTCATCATTCTGCTTTTCGTTCCCGGCGACTACGCGGGACAGTGCTTCATCGGATTTGCGATTGGCGAATCCTTGGGCGCGGCGGCATTGCGTATTGCGGGCGGAATATTTACCAAGATCGCCGACATCGGCTCTGATCTTATGAAAATCGTCTTCAAGATCAAAGAAGACGATGCGCGTAACCCCGGCGTAATTGCCGATTGCACGGGCGATAACGCCGGCGATTCAGTGGGGCCCTCTGCGGACGGCTTCGAAACCTATGGCGTTACCGGCGTGGCTCTGATTACGTTCATCCTTCTGGGTGTCAAGAATCCTACGATCCAAGTCCAGCTTCTGGTTTGGATCTTTGTCATGCGCGTCATCATGCTGGTATCCAGTTCGGTTTCGTACTTCCTGAATGGCGCGATTGCCAAAGGCCGCTACCACGGCGCCGACGAGATGAATTTTGAGACTCCGCTCACATCTCTCGTTTGGATCACCTCGATTGTTTCTATCGCACTGACGTACTTGATTTCCTACTACACCATTCCTGAATTGGGCGGCGACACCTCACAATGGTGGAAGCTAGCGACGATTATTTCCTGCGGAACGCTGGCGGGCGCGATTATTCCGGAACTAGTCAAGGTTTTTACTTCAGTGGAGTCGCGCCACGTGAAAGAAGTGGTCACTTCAGCCGAAGAAGGCGGAGCTTCGCTCGGGATTTTGTCCGGGTTCGTGGCAGGGAATTTCTCGGGATATTATCTCGGGCTGGCGATGATGGTGCTGATGGCAATTGGATTCTATTTCAGCACAATGGGATTGGCCACGGCGGCTTCGATGCTGGCGCCGGCGGTGTTCGCGTTTGGATTGGTGGCATTTGGATTTCTGGGCATGGGTCCGGTGACGATTGCGGTTGATTCGTATGGCCCGGTTACCGACAATGCGCAGTCGGTTTATGAGCTTTCGTTAATCGAGCAGGTTCCGAATGTTGAGGCAGAGATAAAAAAAGATTTCAACCTGAG
The DNA here is from genome assembly GCA_030039165.1 of Candidatus Sulfotelmatobacter sp. Classification (GTDB taxonomy): domain Bacteria; phylum Acidobacteriota; class Terriglobia; order Terriglobales; family Acidobacteriaceae; genus Sulfotelmatobacter. The sequence goes on from JASHQM010000028.1 coordinate 40,736, forward strand.
CGTGAATTTTGACCGCGCAAAACATCTGCTTGAGGCCAACGATGGCGCAGGCAACACTTTCAAGGCGACGGCAAAACCGGTATTGATTGGTACGGCCGTGGTGGGCGCGACTACGATGATTTTCTCGATCATCATGGCATTGACGAATGGTCTCACGGGCAATGTAGATAAGTTGTCGCTTTTGTACGCACCCTTTTTCCTGGGACTCATCACCGGTGGAGCGATGATTTACTGGTTCACGGGAGCGTCGACGCAGGCGGTGACAACGGGATCGTATCGGGCGGTTGAGTTCATCAAGGCAAATATCAAACTGGAGGGGGTGGAAAAGGCTTCGGTGAGCGACAGCAAGAAAGTGGTTGAAATCTGCACGCAATATGCGCAGAAGGGGATGTTGAACATCTTCATTGCCGTTTTCTTCGCAACTCTGGCATTCGCATTTCTGGAGCCGTTCTTCTTCGTTGGGTATCTGATATCTATCGCCATCTTTGGCTTGTATCAGGCGATCTTTATGGCGGATGCGGGTGCCGCGTGGGACAACGCGAAGAAGATTGTCGAGGTGGAGTTGAAGCAAAAGGGAACTGAGCTGCATGCAGCGACCGTGATTGGCGATACCGTGGGCGATCCATTCAAAGATACGTCGTCGGTGGCGTTGAATCCAGTGATCAAGTTTACGACGCTGTTTGGATTGTTGGCAGTGGAACTGGCGGTGACCCTCTCGCAGGATCGGGGATCGACGATTACCAACGTACTTGCGGCAGTGTTCTTTGTTTTGTCGTTTATTTTTGTGTATCGAAGTTTCTACGGGATGAGAATTCGAAGGCACGAACGCGAAGTAGACGTTGTCTATGCAACGAAAGACGCCGTGCGGTAGGCGACGGTGTTCAGCTGTGGCTGTTAAGCGGAAGCCCGCGGCTGAACCGACACTGATTTCGCTGGCTCCTCGATGCGACTCAAGACGCGCCCTTTCAAGCAAGAATTCGGATCGGCGCCATCTTGAGCCCGTCCAGTTGCCACGGCATTAGGCGCTACCTGGTCTGGCGGCCCCTCAGTTTCTCTCCTTCATTTTTTTTGACGCTATGGGCTAGCTTCTCGATCTCCTCGGCTTTTTTCAACGCGTCGAGTGACAACACGTTTTCGCTCGATTTTGCCGACGCGTTCGCGCGAAGCTGCTAGTTCGGGCCCTTCATTTTGTCTTTGACGCTGTGGGCGAGCTTTTCAATCTCATCGGCTTTCTTCATTACTGAAACGGAGAGGACATTTTCGTTGGATTTGTCGACGTAGTCCTTTAATTCCACGGCGAGGCGGAGTAATTTGTCGGCGTCATTCTTGAGAGCAGCCTGGCGTTCGAGGTTAGCTTTCTTGGCCAGATCGCGAGCTTGCTGATTACGGGCGTCGTCTGCGTCGCCGCCGGGCATGGTGGGCGGAGCCGGAGGCGAAGTGGGCGGCCTGCCGGCGGGAAGCTGGGCGTGAGCTTCCACTGCAAGGAGCAAAAAGACAGAGAGGAGCAAAGGTAAGGGTATGAGTCGCACGGTGTCCTCGTAAAAGGGGCGCGAACGGGCTGCCCGGTTCTCAGAGTATGACACTTTTGCTGGAAATCGGCAGGGTGGTGGCAGAACGCCAGCGCAACACTCTACCGCGGCGCCTTCGCTCCGCTGGACAGCCGAGGACGCCTGTTTCCACATGCTGCTGGGCTGATGCGCCGAAGCCGTCGGCTTCCCTCGACTCCGCTCGGGGTTCTGCAGAGCAGGCTCTCGAGGCTGGCTGTCCGCACATTAGCTCTTAAGCTCTTACAACGAGCTCATATTCGACAAGAATTCGCCGTTAGATTTCGTCTTGCTCAGCTTATCGATGAGCAACTCCATCGCTTCTACCGGCGACAGCGGGTTGAGTACTTTACGCAATACCCAGATGCGTGACAGGTCTTCGCGCGGGATGAGCAGTTCTTCTTTGCGCGTGCCGGAGCGCTGAATGTCGATGGCAGGGAAGACGCGCTTATCGACCAGTTTGCGCTCGAGAATGATTTCACTGTTGCCAGTGCCTTTGAATTCTTCGAAGATCACATCGTCCATGCGGGAGCCGGTGTCGATCAGCGCAGTAGCAATGATGGTTAGCGAGCCGCCTTCTTCGATGTTGCGAGCGGAGCCGAAGAAGCGCTTGGGACGCTGAAGTGCGTTCGAGTCAACGCCGCCGGAAAGAACCTTGCCGGACGGGGGAACGATCGTATTGTAAGCGCGGGCGAGGCGCGTGATGGAATCGAGCAGGATCACGACGTCGCGCTTGTGCTCGACCAGGCGCTTGGCTTTTTCAATCACCATTTCCGCGACTTGCACGTGGCGGGCGGCGGGTTCGTCGAAGGTGGAAGAAATTACTTCGCCTTTGACTGAGCGCTGCATATCGGTAACTTCTTCCGGGCGCTCGTCGATCAGCAGTACCATCAGGACGACTTCCGGATGATTCGTGGTGATCGAGTTGGCAACATTTTGCAGCAACATGGTTTTGCCCGCACGGGGAGGAGAAACGATCAGGCCGCGCTGGCCTTTGCCGAGAGGCGTGAGCAGATCCATTACGCGGGCGCTGACGTTGTCACGCGTGGTCTCGAGCTTGACGCGCTCCTGGGGATAGAGAGGAGTGAGATTGTCGAACAGAATCTTGTTCCGCGCCTCTTCCGGAGATTCGAAATTGACCGCTTCGATCTTGACCAGCGCGAAATACTTCTCGCCTTCGTGTGGAGGACGCACCTGGCCGCTGATGGTGTCGCCGGTTTTCAGGTCGAACTTGCGGATCTGGGAGGGCGAGACGTAGATATCATCGGGACCCGGCAGATAGTTGTAATCGGGCGAGCGCAAGAAACCGTAGCCGTCAGGCAGAATCTCGAGCACGCCCTCAGCGAAGATGTGGCCCTCTTTTTCGCTCTGCGCCTGGAGGATTTTGAAAATGAGGTCCTGTTTGCGCAGACCGCTGGCGCCGGGCAATTCGAGCGTGCGGGCAATCTTGGTTAATTCAGTAATGTTCTTTTCTTTCAATTCAGCGATGGTCATGATTCACCTAAACCCGACCACCTGGACGTATCCGTTTCAGCGGTTGTCGGGAAATTTCAAAGGAGGGTACTCAGGGAAGACAAAACAACTACGAGGCAGGCGGACGGACTGCGTTATGCAGCCCGCCGTTGTGCCTCGGCAAAATTTTCCGGTTCTGACAGAACACTCTGCCGCTCCGCGCCCGCGATCCGATCCAGCACAACGTTCATGGTTTCCTGGATTCTGGTGCTGGGCCGATGGAACTTCCGCGTGGCCTTGGAGGCAAGCTGGCAAAGCATATAACGATTTCGCAACGTCTGTAAAGCATCAAAGACACGATCAGAGCGCATGTGGTCCTGCTCCTTTCTTATTATAAGTTTGGGGGTAACCCACCCCTTTTCGCCCTGTTGCCAAGAATTGGACAGAACCCCAGACGACGCCTTAAGTAACTGATTTTGCTAAGGTTGTAAAGGATTTAGTGCAATTCCCTAAACGAATAGATGCGTAACCGGACGCGGAAGATGCTCGTTTTTCCCGGTTTTGGGACTTAAAGGCCGAGGCAACAGGAACGGACCTACATTCCAGACGTCCGTAAAACAACTTACTCTATACGGAAAGACTGGGAAGGTCAATACAATTCTTTCGCCAAGACACCAAAGGTTTCCTGTCTTGGTACTCCCTAGCCCCGAGTAGGAGGACGCTCCTCGACTTCGGCGATAGTAGCTCAGTCAAACTCAGCCACTACCTACCACTTACGCGAGAAGTTTTCACATCGCCGCCGACGATGCTATGATGAACACGACCACCCGACCACTCCTCAGTAGCTCAATGGCAGAGCATTCGGCTGTTAACCGAAGGGTTGTAGGTTCGAGTCCTACCTGAGGAGCCAGTTTTTTGGTGCTTATGTCAGGTCTCTCCCCTTCTGCCTGCGCTTGGCGTTCCGCCTTGAACCAGATGTCGACTGGGTCTTTACTCGAACCGCGAACACCCACGGCAAAGTGCCCAGTTTCGGTTCGCTTACGAACTCGGCACGTTTCACGTCACTGTCGATGCTTGAGTCAGGAAAAGCCTGTCGAGTACTCGGGGAAGCATCTTGTGACATGGGAAAAGCGCGAACGGACATTGCCGAGAGCATCAATCGCGACTCCCAAGATGCTCAGAAGGGAATGGATCGAGGGTCCCGAAGTACAGTGTCAGGATACAACAGCAAGTCTAGCGAGTTCGCAGATTGAACGGTCGGCCACTCGGAAGCCGGCCCTTAGTTGATGCTAAATCCGGATTTAACTCATTAACCTTCGGGTGGCTTTCGAACACTAATGCCGGATTGCGCGGACTATCGCCCGGTTTCGCAATCGAATACACTCTTTCTTCTACAACGCTATTGAGTGTTCCAAGCAACCAAGACTTTTGGAGTTATCGTATGGGCGTCAGCGACCCAGAGATTCGAAAAAAAGTATTTGGAGCTCGATGGCACCACGAAATCGAGAAACAAACTTGGCCGCTCTGGAAAAGGCTGGTCCATCGCTTGCAGCGCTGCCCAATTTGCAAGCCCGAAAAGAAAAATCGAAAAAGTTAATGAGTGCAAACGCCCTGGTTTCGCCCCTTGACTTCCGGTTTGCCCGTCCGTAGGGCACAGTAGCCAAAGTGATTTGAGATAAGGTTGCCAACTCGTGATTTCCAATTCTACTTGAGTTCCCGTTCTTGCCTTCGAAAGTATATCTGTGGTGTGGTTCCCAGCATGGTCCGGAACATTTCAATGAAGGCGCTTACACTGTCGTAACCAACTGCAATCGCGACCTCCGTAACAGGTTTCCTTTGCGCCAGCATCTCAAGGGCAGCAAACAATCGTGCCTGCTGTCGCCAACGGCCAAACGACATACCTACCTCCCCGGAAAAAGCACGCATGAAAGAACGGCGCGACATACCAGCAAAATGCGCCCAATCGTCCAACCCACGGTCATCGCCAACATCCTCCTGCAGAGCATGAGCGACTCTGGCCAGCCTCTCGTCTTTGGGCAAGGGTAAACGCAAGGACTGTTCGTCAGGCTGTCGAATCTCTTCACGAAGCATTGCGATTAAGTGCTTCTTCGCAGGGTTAAGCGGCTGCCGCACGTCCCACGCGAGAATACGATTAACTATTGCGAACAATAGCTCAGATGAGTTGAACATGCAGGGCAGCTTGGGCAGTCCACGGCAGATCTCCGCAGACAAATGAACCATTGAGCCGGCTACGCCCCCCACAGAACGCGCCTTGTGCTTGCAGTTTGGTGGAATCCACGCGCAACGTTGGGAGGGAAACATCCATCGTTCGTTTCCTGCTTCCAAGATGAGCAGCCCCCTCGTCAATGCGAGGAGTTGCCCACGCGTATGGCTGTGCTCTGGCGCCCAATCCTCGGCCGCCGCCCGCCTCTTGAAAGCAAATGCCAGTACTGGCGTATCGCTCTCGTAGAAACGGCGCAGTTCTTCCGCATTCTTCGGGACCAAGACCATGAATCTACGAGATTGACCCTTTCCCGATAAATATTGCCACCTTCTCGTTAGCAGGCCAACGAGAACATAGCTAGAGTACGGGGCAGAACAGCGAAAGACAACAAAGGGGAATGATCACGCGATACGAACAAAGTATGGATCGTAAAAGACGCCAGTCATCTTGAAAGGAGGCCGGTCATGAATGCCGCTGTACTGCACGCGCTTAGTGAGCCACCCCGATTCGAGCAGTTCTCCGAGCCCATCGCGGAAGAAAACGAAGTGATTGTGCACGTCCACGCTGCCGCGCTCAAGCCCGTCGATAAGCAGATGGCCAACGGTTCGCATTATGCAAGTCGCGGGGCGCTACCCTGCGTCTGCGGCTCGGATGGAATCGGGCATCTCGATGACGGCAAACGCGTCTTCTTTGGCGGACCTCGACTGCCCCATGGCGCGATGGCACAGCGTACGGTTGTGCCACCCGCACTAACCTTTGCAGTCCCGGAAAATCTGAGCGACGAGACTGCCGCCGCTCTGCCTAACCCCGGCGTCTCCGCGTGGCTTTCACTCGCCTACCGCGCAAAGCTGGTGCGAGGTGAAAACGTTCTCATCCTTGGGGCGACAGGTGTGACCGGCAGGTTGGCGGTCCAGATCGCGAGGCTTCTCGGGGCCGCTCGGGTCGTTGCTGCCGGGCGGAATCAACAGGCACTGCATGTGCTCCGCGACCTGGGCGCCGACGCGACCATTTCCCTCGCTCTGCCTGAGCCTGATCTTAGCGAGGCTTTTCTGCGAGAAGCCGGCCAATCCGGTTTTCAAGTCGTGATCGATTACGTGTGGGGCCGCCCTGCAGAAGTGTTTCTGGCCGCAATAACACGTAGAGAGTTTGCGGTCATCCAATCAGAAACCCGCTTTGTTCAGGTGGGGGAGGGCGCTGGCGCGACTATCACGCTTCCAGCAGCCGTGTTACGCAGTACTGCGGTAACGATTCTTGGCACCGCTGGGATTCCGCCTGGCGACGTCTTGTTCGAAGCTTTTCAGCAAGTCATGGCCCATGCGGCAAAAGGGGAGCTTCATATCGACACAGAACGAGTTCCGCTCGCAGATATTGAAAACGCCTGGCAGCGCGACTGGCCAGGCCGGCGATTAGTGATCGTAGCCCGGCCGGACTGATCCGGCGATAACCTCTGGTTGGCGGGCAAGGGGAAATCGAAGTGGCTACGGGACAGAATAAGGGAAAGACGATCGCCCTTTGGATACTCAGAGTTGTTGTGGGCTTAGGTTTTCTTGCTGCCGGTGGCTCGAAGCTGGCTGGGGCCCCTGCAATGGTGGCGACTTTCGCAAAGATAGGGCTCGGGCAGTGGTTCCGTATCCTAACCGGCTCGCTGGAGGTAGCTGGGGCGATTGGCCTGTTTGTGCCTCGCTGCGCCGTCTATGCGGCGTCGATGTTAGCTGTTGTGATGCTGGGCGCCATTGGATTCCACTTCACAAGACTGGGTGGAAACCCTGTGGCGCCTATTGTTTTGCTTCTTCTTGTGGTCATGATCGTCTGGTTGGGCATGAGCCCTTCTCGGTCGGAGGCCCAGTCCGTCGGAACCCGACGTCGCGTCGTGAGGCCGAAACCTTAGTCAGCTGTCGAGCAGACGGAAAGGAATAATGAAGACGAAAATAAATCTGGCGACCGCTTACGGGTTGAATGTAATCGAGGGCTCCGACATGCTACCCTCGTGGCCGAGCCGCCTGGCGGCAATTGCTTGCGCCCAATTGCGCGAATGCGGGCCCGGTGGCGCGGAATGACATCAACAACGGCTTACGCGGAGCGGGTTTATATTTGGTTCTCACCATTTTCCGGTGTTGGGCCAGATTATGCCAACCATGAAAAAATCCCTTGCCTTAGTAGTCGCGAACCTATTCTTCTTCTGCTTTGCCCCTGCCTGGCTTTTTGGTCAAGCTGTTCTCACGGTCCACAATCTCTTCCAGAAGGCCTCAGTTTCCGGCGCTTTTTTGAAGGGAAGCACGGAAACCCACGCGGGTGGAGCACCCTCGGAGAAACCCGACCTGAGCAAGCAGCCGACTCTCTATGTGGTGGGCTACGCGCACCTGGATACCGAATGGCGATGGGAATATCCGCAGGTGATCGATGAATACATCCGCAAGACGATGGAAGATAATTTCAAGCTCATCGATAAATATCCTCATTATGTATTCAATTTCAGCGGGGCGAATCGATATCGATTCATGAAGGAGTATTTTCCCTCCGACTTCGACCGCCTGAAGGAATATGTAAGCGAAGGACGCTGGTTTCCCGCGGGCTCGTCGATGGAGGAAGGCGACGTGAACGCGCCGAGCGCGGAGGGAATCATCCGGCAGATTCTTTACGGCAACGAATGGTTTCGCAAGGAGCTGGGCAAGGCCAGCGCGGAGTTTATGTTGCCGGACTGTTTTGGATTTCCAGCGTCGTTGCCGACGATTCTGGCGCATTCCGGGGTGAAAGGATTTTCGACGCAGAAACTGGTGTGGGGATCGTCAGCGCCGGGGGGTGGCCCCGAATCTCTGGAAAAGACGCCGGAGGGCACGCCCTTCAATGTTGGCGTATGGGTTGGCCCCGATGGCGAAAGTGTGCTGGCGGGGCTGAATCCGGGCGCATACGATGGCGGAATCGAGACCGATCTCAGCCAACCGTTTCCGCCGCTGCCACCCGATTCGGGTTTTGAGGAAGCGAGGAGCAAGTACCAGGCCCTGCGCGACAAACTGGACCGCGAACAAAACAGCGGGCAGGCATCCGATCCGAACGATATTGAGGAATCTATCCGCCTGCGGAGCCAGGTGCAGGTTATGCGACGCATTGACGCAAACCGGGCGCTGGAACGCCATCAAAACGACTGGGCGGGTCGGGTGGAACGCAACGGACAGGTTAGCGGCCTATTTACTGACTATCACTATTACGGAACAGGCGACATCGGTGGCGCTCCACGGGAAGAGTACGTGAAGCGGCTGGAAGCGATCGTGACGCAAGGTGTGACGAGTTTCCCACCACCGAACGGAGTTTTCGAGGGCCATGAAATTCGCGAGGGGCCTGCGGTCAAAGTGGGCGACGGTCCGGTGCATGTGATCTCGGCGAATGCGGAACAAATGTTCCTTAACATTACTCCTGCGCAGGCTTCCGGGCTTCCCCGGTTTACCGGCGAGATGGAGTTGACAAACCATTCGGCCGGATCGCTGACCTCGGAGGCTTACCAGAAGCGCTGGATTCGCAAGGAAGAATTGCTGGCTGACGCCGCGGAAAAAGCTTCAATCACAGCACAATGGCTGGGGGCGCGGAGATATCCACTGAAGCGTCTGAATGAGGCCTGGACGCTCGCTATGGGCGGACATTTTCACGATATCGCCGCTGGAACTGCGACGCCGAAAGCCTACGAATTCGCGTGGAACGATGACGTGATTGCCATGAACCAGTTTGCCGGCGTGTTTAAGAGCGCGACCGAGGGAGTGTCTGCGGCTTTGGATACGGAAGCGAAAGGGATTCCGCTGGTGGTTTTCAATCCTCTGAATATTGCGCGGGAAGATGTTGTGGAGGCAAGCGTGAAGTTTCACGGCCCGTCACCGAAGGCCGTGCGGGTGATTGGGCCCGATGGCAAGCAGGTGCCGTCGCAGATTTCAAATGGCAAGGTGATTTTTGTCGCTAAGGTGCCGTCGGTTGGTTATTCCGTTTATGACGTTCAGCCCGCCGCCGAAACCGTGGATGCCCTTTCGACATTACGCGTCTCCGGACATTCTCTTGAGAACCGGTACTATCGCGTGACAATCGACGGCAATGGCGATGTTGCGAGTATCTTCGATAAATCGCTAGGCAAGGAACTGCTGGCTGCGCCGGCGCGGCTGGCAATTTCCTACGACAATCCGGAACAATGGCCGGCCTGGAACATGGATTGGGATCAGGAGCAGGCCTCGCCGAAAGCGTACGTAAGCGGCCCGGCAACGATTCGCATCGTTGAGGACGGTCCGGCGCGCGTGGCGGTGGAAATTTCGCGCGAGACATTGGGTTCGAGATTCGTGCAGACAATCCGTCTTTCAGCGGGAGATGCGGGCAAGCGCGTCGAATTTGCGAATGTTGTCGATTGGAACACGAAGGAATCCAATTTGAGGGCCAGCTTTCCGCTGGCGGCTTCGAACGAGATGGCAACTTACAACTGGGACATCGGGACGATCGAGCGGCCAACGGCGAATCCGAAAAAATTTGAAGTGCCGTCGCATCAATGGATCGATCTGACCGATATGAGCGGGGAATTCGGCGCAACCATTCTCACCGACTGCAAGAATGGATCGGACAAGCCGAACGATCACACGATCCGGTTGACTCTGATTCGAACGCCGGGCACGCGAGGCGGATATCCCGATCAGGGCACGCAGGATATTGGACATCACGAATTCGTTTACGGCATTGCGGGCCATGCCGCGGGCTGGCGCGAGTCGCAGACGGATTGGCAGGCACAGCGGCTGAACGATCCGCTCATCGCTTTCGAGACTTCACACCACGCGGGCGCGCTGGGGCGCGAATTTTCTCTATTGAAGATCAGCAACTCGCACATCCGGCTGCTTGCCCTGAAGAAAGCCGAGGCGAGCGACGAAATAATCGTTCGCATGGTTGAACTCGATGGTAGACCGCAGCCTGATGTGAAGATAAAGTTCGCGGCGCCGATTGTTGAAGCGCGGGAAGTCAACGGCCAGGAACAGGCGGTCGGCGCGGCAAAGCTGCAAGCTGGTTTTTTGGTGACGTCGTTCTCTGCGTATCAGCCGCGAACCTTCGCCATCAAACTGGCTTTCGCACCAACCAAGGTGGCTGCGGTGAGATCGAGGCCGGTTGTGCTGCATTATGATTTGGCGACAGCGAGCAATGACGGAACGAAAAGCGAGGGGGGATTCGATGGCCGGGGGAACGCACTCCCGGCGGAGATGGTGCCCGACCAGATCGCATTCGACGGTGTGACCTTTCAACTGGTGCCGGCCAAGACGGGGGTTGCGAATGCTGTTGTGACCCACGGGCAGACGATTGATCTACCATCGGGCAATTACAACCGGGTGTACATTCTTGCCGCCGCGGCAGACGGCGACCAGAACGCGACTTTCAAAGTGGGCAGTAGTGCAGTCGATTTGAATATCGAGGACTGGGGCGGATTTATCGGCCAGTGGGATGACCGCGAATGGAGCTCGAAGGACACCTCCAATGATGATTACGGACAAATGACCGGACTCAGGCCCGGCTACATCAAGCGGGCCGAGCTTGCCTGGTACTGCTCGCATCATCACAACGCGGCGGGCGAGAACGTAGCATATCGATACTCCTATTTGTTCGCCTACGCGATCGATTTGCCCGCAGGCGCGAAAAGCATCACTCTGCCAGAGAACGACAAGGTTCGTATTTTCGCGATTTCGGTGGCGGATGAGAACCCGGTGGTGACGGAGGCGCAGCCGCTTTATGATGTGCTTCCGGCGGAAAATCCGCGCTAGTGGTTTTTTGTCTCTGACTTGTTACGCTTGACCGCAACCCGGACCGACTGGTTCTGGGGCTACATGTGCGAGGCCGCCTACTCGTAGCGCAAGCTTTCGATGGGATCGAGGCGGGCGGCGCGAATGGCGGGCACCATTCCGCTGATGATTCCGACCAGGCTGAGAATGATGGTGGCGATCGCAAGGCTGCTTAATTTGATGGTGAGATGAATATCCCCGGCCTGTAAGCCGTCGCCGAAGGCGCTCATCAGAGGAAGCGCGCCGACAACCAAAGAAATCACGTACGCGATGGCGATGCCGCCCAACCCTCCGGCGAACGTGATGGCCAGCGCCTCGGCAAGAAATTGAAAAAGAATGTGTGCCTTGTGCGCGCCCAAGGCTTTTTCGATCCCGATCTCACGCGTGCGCTGCTGCACCGAGACCAGCATGATGTTCATCAACCCGATGCCGCCGATACCGAGGGTGAGCGCACCGATGAAGGCGAGCAGAATTTTGAGGGCAGAGATAACGACTGAAAACTCATCAAAGTCCTGCTTGAAGTCGGCGATGAAGACGGCGCGTTTGTCATCCGGCCGGAAGTTATGGTGCGCGGCGAGGACGCCCCGCACAACACGCGCGAGTTGCTGGTGATCCGCGCCTTCATAATCCAAAAATATGCCGGTAATGTAGCGGGTGTCGTAGAGATCGCCCATGGTGCTGAAGGGAATCACGACGAAGCTGTTGTCGTTGTTGTCGCCATCCTGCACTTTGCGTTGGTAAACGCCGACGACTTCAAAACTGAGGCCGTTGATGCGGATGCTCTGACCGAGCGGTTGCTCGCCGGAAAACAGCCTGCGTCTTGCCTCATCCCCGAGCACACAGACGCGGGCGCGCTGAATTTGATCTTCCTCGCTGAGACCGCGCCCGGTGGCGACGGAAAATCCGCGAATCCGCTCGTAGACGGGGAAGACGCCGGTGAGAAAGAGATTCGTGAAAGTGCGAGTGTCGTGCTGCATGGTCACGCCGTTGTATTTGTCCATGATGGGCGTGACGCCTTTGGCCATGGGAACTTCGTTACGGATGTAGTCGACATCGGCTAGGGTGAGGCGGATTTCGCTGCCGGCCTTGGAGCCTCCGGCTTGCAGTGAAGTGCGACCGGGGAAAGCGCCGATGACGTCGATTCCCCAGGAGCTGAAAATAATGCCAATGGCGTGTTCGAAGCCGGAGCCGAAGGCCAGCAGGATTACCACGGTGGCGATACCCCATGCCATGCCTAACATGGTGAGCGCGGTGCGGCGGCGATTGTGGCGCATGGCGCCAAGAGCTTCTTTCAGCAGGTCGTTGGTCATAGGTTCAACTCCGTGCGTCACTCCTGGCGCAAAGCTTCGACGGGTTCGAGCATGGCGGCTTTGCGAGCGGGATAGAGACCGGCGGTGACTCCGGCGATTGCCAGGGCCAGCACCGCAGCCACTGCAGAAAAAGGAACGATACGCGGCGTATCGAAACCCTGGGGAAGATTTATCCCTGAAAGCAGGTGAACGATGAGAATGGCTGCGCCCACGCCGATGGCTCCGCTGAGTAACGTAAGGAATGCTCCTTCGAGAAAAAATTGGAACAAGATATTGCCGCGGGTCGCACCCAGGGCTTTGCGCAGGCCGATTTCCGG